>JAKBTR010000010.1 GCA_021844275.1 Nitrospirota bacterium
CGGCGGAATCTTGGCCATCTGCAATGTCGGGAACAAAATCGTGATCGACAACGTCACCACGAACAGGGTTGCGATCATCATCGTGCCAAACTTGTACTCACGATAGGCCATCTTTGCTCCTCACTCTATACCAAAATCCTCAATGCCATACCCGCCCGAGACAGACAGGCCCTACTTTCTTTTCCGGGTAGGATCGAACTTCGGCTTCGCACCGATTCCCGTCATGCACTGAATCATAAGAAGAAGACTCGACAAGGCTGTTGCCGTCCCCATCAGTGCCGCAAACGATGACACACTGTCGTTTCCTCCCGGGGTCGGGCCACAGCACCGACTTGAGTCAGACAATGCTGCCAATGTGGTTAACAGATCCATCACTCAACCTCCAATTCTGATCCATACCATCCCAGTCAGAATTACGCTTGAAGTTACCAGTTTTCTTCGCTACGGTGAATGGATCGGGCCCAGAGAGCGACAGCCGTACCTGTTACAGCAGACAACGCCATCACGTTATAGACCCAAATGTAATCCCCCCGCCAGCTGGTGAATCGATGTGCACCCAACCAGACTTGCAGGCAAAATCCCACAACGGTTCCGCTTCCTACCGCCGTGAAGGCTCCTACCACACCGTAGAGGACAAAAGCTTTCATGGAGCTTCCCATACCAAAGCCTCCTCGCAAAGATAAAAACATAAGTGTTGAAATGATTGCATAGACCCGGTCCGGCCCCGCCGACATTGGAGTTGGACGTACCCCGCACCGATGGAGGCGATGATACGCCGGACAATATAGGTTGTCAAGACGATTTTTTGGACAACATTTCACTGTCTTCAAAAACATTTCCGGATTTTCTTTCCACGCGTCATCTATACTACCTTATGGACGAGAACAACATGTTTTCTTTTCTGTTTCAGAACCAGGACCTGCTGTGAAATATCAGAGATTCCAAGAATAAAATTTCGACACTGTCAATGGTTCTCAAACCTTTCCGACTTTTTCGATATTCAAATACGATCCTTTATCTTCGTTACCTGAAATTTCGACCTCACCTGAACCGCAGGAGCTGGATTATTATGACGAACCCTCTTTCTTCCTCTCATACAGAAGCCTGGCATTCACCTCATGGACGCCGGATCCGGGACGTCGTTCTCGGGATGAACGACGGACTTGTGACCGTCGTCAGTTTTCTGGGAGGACTGACCGAATCCGCTATTTCGTCCCGATCGGTGGTTCTTGCCGGCATCATGACCGGAATCGCCGGCTCCTTGTCCATGTTTTTTGGAGGATACCTTGCTTCCAAATCGCAAAGCGACTTTTTTCAGCGGGAACGCGAGAGAGAATGGAATGAGATCCATGAACTTCCCCAGATGGAACGTAATGAGGTCATGGAAATCCTTGAACGCATGAGCTTCACGTTCGAGGAAGCCCGGCTTTTCACCGACAGACTGACTTCCAATCCGGAAGTCTGGCACGAATTCATGATGAAAGAAGAGTTGGGCATTCTGGATTCGTCAAAAGGCACGCCTCTCCGTGATGGAGGCTGGCTCGGACTCTCTTTTCTTCTCGGCAGCATTCCCCCCATTGTTCCTTACTTCCTGGAAAACAATACAGGAAAAGCCTTTAATATCGCATTGTTTGTCTCCGTCCTCTCCCTTTCCGTTCTTGGGGTTTTCAAATCCCGTCTGACACACGAACCAGCTTACAAAGGAGCTCTTGAGATGGCTTTATTTGGAGGGATAGCAGCCATTCTTGGCCTTTTTACCGGGTCTGTCCTTCCAAGAATCGTGCATTAGTCACCGGAGTCCCTTTCGGATGAAGGCAATCCCGGCAACATCCTCTCTCTTCATTTCATCGTTGATACGGCTTCTCCTGCCCCCAAGGGACTCTACTTCATACATTCTTTTTTGATAAGATAGACGAACGGAAATCAGCCCGGCTTTCGGGAAAATGAAAAGAACGACCGCACGGATCGACAGTCTTGACCGAAGGAGTCTAGCGAGATGGGACGTTACCGATATCATGTCTTTGCCTGTACAAACAAACGTGATCCTGAACATCCCCGGGGTTCCTGCCAGCTCCGAAACGCGGAAGAGATTCTCTCCCTCTTTCGGGAAGAACTGAAACAGGCAGCGATTCCCCAGCCCTTCCGGATCAACAAATCCGGCTGTCTGGACGCTTGCGAGGAAGGACCGGTCTTTGCTGTATATCCGGACGGGATCTATTATCGGCTGAAGTCACGGGAAGATGTTCAGCGTGTCGTCCGGGAGCACCTCGTGGACGGTGTTGTCGTTTCAGACCTTCAGATTCCCGCACCCCCCGTGACAGTCTGACCATGTCCGGCAGACTCCCTCTTCCAGGACAGCGCATGACAGTCTATGCACCAGCCTCCGTTGGAAACATCGGGCCCGGATTCGACACGCTGGGAATGGCCGTCACCGAAATGGGGGACACGCTGACAGGCTTTCTCGAAAGAAGAAATGGAACCGACCGGATCGAAAGCATCTCCGGTGCATGGACGGAACTCCCTATGGATCCCTCCCAAAACACTGCCACAATCGCTGCCCGATGGCTGCTGGACAAGGCCGGACACTCCGATCTCAGACTGACCGTTTCCATCCGGAAAGGCGTTCCCGGGTCGGGGCTCGGGTCGAGTGCTGCATCCGCTGTTGGAGGAGCGATGCTTGCCCAAGTACTTTGCGGTTCGCCTTTCAGTGGAAATGAACTTCTGGAAGCTGCGGCCCTTTCAGAGTCTTCCGTCAGCGGGGGGTATTTCCTGGACAATGTTTCCGCATCTCTTTTCGGCGGTGTTTCCGTCTCGAATTCCCGACTCGGCCAATCCTTTCGTTTCGGATCCCTTTCCGGCCTTTACCTTGTCTTCCTGATTCCCCGCACACTCCTGAAGACCAGTGAATCACGGAAAGTTCTCCCCCAGGAGGTCCCGCTCGAAAAAGCGGTTGGAGCCCTCTCCAATACCGCAGGTCTTCTGACGGCCATCCATCTCGGCAACCCGGATCTTTTCTGTAGAATGCTTCAGGACCCCTTGATCCAGCCTTACCGGCAAAAACTCATCCCGTCCTTCGGGGATCTTGAGAAGGTTTCGGTGGATGCCGGAGCGCGCTCCTTTATTATTTCTGGAGCGGGATCGACCATGCTGGCTCTCACAGACAGTCCGCAGGGAGCCCGGACACTGCAAAGCGCCCTGGAAAAATACATACAGGAAAACAAGCTCCCCATCCTTGTCCGGTCATCCACCATCGATAGCGAAGGAGCTCGCCATGTTGCCTCCACCGATCTATGATATCCGCAAGTCTTATGAAGAGAATTACCAGCAGGGCCCTTTCTTCACCGGTGTTTTGCCGAAGCCTATCCAGTCCAACCGGAAAATCAATTTTCTGGGAGAACATGTTTCATCGAGACTGGGCATTCCTGCCGGTCCTCTCCTCAACTCGCGATGGATCTCGTTCTATGGCCAGATGGGGTTCGATGTCCTCACTTACAAAACGGTCCGAAGCCACTTTCACCCTTCCTACCCCAACCCGAACTGCATGTACGTCCCCTTCCACAAAAGCTTTGACCTTGAAGACTTGCGCCATCCCCTGATCGGGACCATGGCCTACCACCCCGTATCGTTGACAGATATCACGATCACAAACTCCTTCGGTATGCCGAGCCAGCATCCGGACATATGGATGAAAGACGTGGGGGAAGCGATTGAATCCCTTTCCCGTGGGCAGGTCCTGGTCCTCAGTCTTGTGGGAACGCAGCGAGACGACAGGGATCTTGCCCAGGACTTCGTCTACACGGCGCATTTGGCCAAGGAAACCGGCGCGAAGATTCTGGAAGTCAACTTTTCCTGTCCCAATGTCAAAGGGCAGGAAGGTCAGCTTTATCAGAACCCGGATGCCAGCAAAGATATCTTGAAGCGGATTCGGGCGGAGCTGGGAAGCAATTTTCGTCTGATCATGAAAATCGGCTTCAGCGACAATCCTTCACAAATCGACCGCCTTGTCGAAGAGACATCGCCTTATCTCGATGCGATCAGCGCTATCAACACCGTCTCGGGGGAAATCATCAATCCCGAAGGAAAGCCGGCCCTCCCGGGTCCGGGACGGGAGCGGTCAGGTCTCTGCGGAAGCGGGATCAAGATGCTGGCGCTCAGGACTATTCGCGGACTGAAAGAGGCCATTCAGAAACGCGCGCCCCATCTGACCCTCATCGGAGTCGGAGGATTCAATACCGTAGAGGATTACCCGGAGTTTCGGGAGGCGGGAGCCGATATCGTCATGAGCGCGACAGGAGCGATGTGGGACCCGTTTCTCGCATACCATGTGAAGCAAAGAACGTTTGTCCAGGACGCCGCACCTTCGGACTCCCTCGTCTAGCCTTTTGACGGGTCCGAAAGGTATTTCCGGAAATAGTCTGACACTTCGTCCCGGTAGCTTTTCAATGGTTCCAGCATATAGAGGACGTCACCCTGATTGATCTGGATCCCGAACCACTGAATGATATAAAGCATGTCCGGATTTTCCAGTATTTGTTCGATCGCCAGCGCGCGTCCTTCCGCCCTCGTGAAGGAAGGCGGGCAGGTCGTTCCGGTTTCGGACACTGAGGGCGGCAAAAGCCGTCGGTGTCTTCCGTCATCTTCCAGGATCCGGAAGAGACCTTTGGAGGGATCGATGTTGTGATATTCGAGATCAAGGCTTTCCAGCCAGGGATCGTTCCATTCCAGTTTTTCCGACTCCCGGAACGCGCTGATCATCTCGTGCTTGGCTGCCCAGTCCAGCCGGTCCGAGACAACAGCAGGGTCTTTTCTGGCCAGATCCGTCAGCAGTTTTTCCCATTCCTCCAATACCCAGTCGGTATCTTCATCTCGTCCTGCATAAGCCTTCGAAGCCTTTTCCAGAAACATCTCCTGCATTTCGACCGCTGACAGGATGCGGCCTTCCAGGTCCTGCAGACTCCATCGCATGGTCATGTCGTGAGAAATGGCCCGGCAGGCATGGACAGGTTCACGAACCCCGATCGGAGGAGCAATCCCCTCTTCGACAAGATCCATGACAATCTTTGTCATACCGAACTTCATGGCAGTCGCGAACTCCGACATGTTGGAATCCCCAAGCAGAAGGTGCATGCGCCGATATTGGACCGGATCCGAAAGGGGCTCATCCCGTGTGTTCACGATCGATCGGTTCATCTGAACCCACTGGTAAAATTTATTAACAATGTAATCGGCGCGCTGGGAAATCTGAAAATGGACGGGAGGACGTTCCGTATCGAGGGAAATCAGGCTGTCGTTGATGTAGGAAACTCCCACTCTCCCGGCACCCGTAATGATCTGCCTGGTCACAAGAAAAGCAACCAGGGGCTCCATCCCTCTTTCCGTAAAGGGAAAATTTCTTGAAACAAGATAGTTCTCATGGGATCCGAAGGTTGCAAGGGTTTGATGGTCAATATTGTTCTTGATAAAGGAAATCTCGTCGGACAAACCCATGTCTTCGACCGCCTGCTGAAGCAGCAAATCTCCTCCGCGGTCTGCTCGCACAAGATCGAGCAACGTGTGACACTCGGGGGTCGCATATTCGACGTGGCCCATATCGATATAGAGTCTGCCGCCGTTTCGGAGGAATCCTCCGTTTCCGGGTGGCTCGTCGTAAGCCCGCTGATGCTGGTCAATCAACCCCTTTTTCTGAACATGAAAAATATGGTCTCGCACCTTCTGAAACATTTCTTCCTGTCGGAACAGATCTCGCATGCCCTGGGGAACACCGGAGAGAAGTGCGCCGTACTCTGTCTCGAGTCCAATGACGGTCTTCATTCGGGCAACTCTTTGATCAAAGAAGAAAGAGAGACGGGGAGAAGGCTCCCTTTCTGCCGATCCAGCAAACACGCATTGGGAGCATTCTCCTCAAACAGTCTCCGAATCGTCTGGGTCTTTTTGGAGGGTTCAATCAGATTCCCCTCCGGATCCAGCCCGAGATCCGGATTTTCGTGAATACCGTAAACATAGGCATCCAGCAGGTCCGGAAGAATGTCATTCAGAGTGGAAATCTGTCCTTTCCGGACTCCCAGACGCTCCTGAATCCGGTCTTTTACGGCCGACGATCCGGCAATTATCTGGACACAGGATCCTTCTTCAATATTTCCATCAAAATCCACTGTCATCAGACGATCTGCATCCATCGTTTTTCCTGTTTCAAAGAACAGGGACCGGACGAGCATTGGAGAAGCCCCCACTTCCTCAAACGCATTTTTCAGTCGGGGCGAAAGGGAAAAGAGGAGAAGGCGATTCAAGGTAACATCCTTGGGTGACCGCTGAAACCCTTCCATATGGGCGGCATTCAGCAACATCATCCTGAGAGATTCTATGTCCGCCGGATGACCGATGGCTCCCATCGCAATACCGTCGTATATTTCATACACCTTGGGAATTCTTTTATAGAACGTGAAGCAGACAATCCCTTCTTTGACCGAGGCGGCAATAACAGGAGATGACCGATGAAGCTGCTCTTCGATGTATTCGCGTCTCTGGGAAACCGCTTCCACCCATCTGTAGGGCTCGTCAAACACCTTCGACCTCCGTCCGGTAACAGTTCTCCAGATCGGACTCGGCCACCGTACGGACTCCGTCCGGTCCAAGAATTTTCACGACCGGATAGATCGTTTCTCCGGCCTGGACCCCGCCGGTAGCCGAATCAAAGAAAGAAGCCGTTTCCAAAAGACGCATTGCCAGAACCAAAGCTTCGTTTTCCGACATTTGGGTGAGATTCCTCCCCGGCATTCCCCAACGATCCAGATAACGGAGAATCCCCTGAACCTCAACCGATCCCGAACCAGCAACGGCGAATGGTGCTCCTTCGAAATGGGCTCCCAAAATGTCATAGAAAAAGATCTGGCTTTTTTCCCGCAAGGGGTCCTGGGTTACAAAAATGGGAACGACCGCTCCAAATCCCTGCATCGCCATCGGCACATTTTCCTTGAGAAGCTGGGCCAATAACCGGAGTTTTCCTTCCACCGAGAGCTCCGTCAGCTGGCTACGCCGATAGTATTTGAAAGAATGCTCGAGAACCCGCGCCATCTCTATGGCAAAAGCGGGTGAGCCTGCGATGGCCATCAGGGACGACCCGTCAATCTCCAGGACTTTTTCCACACGGTTCGTCATGATCCGGTTGCCTGCGGTAGCGCGACGGTCCCCCGCCACCAGAACCCCTCCCGAAAAGTGGAAAGCCAGAATGGTCGTGGCGCGCGTTTCGACCCAACCTTCCCCCACAGGACCGGCACCGGTCGCCCTGGCAGGAAGGACCGCCATTTTTCCTCCCAGCAGGTCCAGGAAAGATCCCCGATTTGTCCAGACTTCCATTACTCCCCCGTTCTCTGGCGATAACGCTCCGACTGGTTCGGGTCCACCTTTTTCATGCGGTCCATCAGACGGTCTCCGGATTTTTTCGTTTCCGGACGTTTGGGCACGGGCGCATCTTTTTGGGTTTCTCGTCCGGGAGATCCCGGAGCCGTTTTCCTTTCAGGAAACAGAACAACAGATCCATCATGAAACATACGTCACCTCTCTTGTTGGAAGTTGGTCCCTTCCGTATAGGGGCGAATCACCTCGACAATTTCATGGGGAGTGGAAAGGCCTCCGATGCGTTCGATCAAACGGGCAATCTCCTCTTCCCGGCAAGACTGGAACAGGGGCAGAACGACCACCTCTCCCGAACGGAAACGGATCTTCTCCCAACCCGCTTCAACAACATCGTCCGGAAAACGGCGGATGATGGCATGTCTTACCGGAGGCCGTCCTTGTCCGGGAGGGTGGGTGATCGCTTCCCGAACAGATTCTTCGCCGGTCAGACGCAACATCTCTCCGGATTCTTCAAGCGCATGGAAAAGGCCTTGGTCCGGATCGATGTTATGGTACTCCAGGTCCAGACTTTGCAGCCAGGGGTCATCCGGCGCAAGGGACTCCTCTTCCCGGAAACGGGAAAGCATCTCTGCTTTGGCGATCCAGTCGATCCGGTCCGAGAGGCTTGAAGGTTCTTTCCTGAACTGATCAATCGCCTCTCTCCATCCGGACAGGATCCACCGCTCTTCGGGGTCCAGGTTCAAATCCCGTTTCTCCAGCGCATCCGAGTAATATTCAAGAATATCAAGGGCCGTCCATTGTCTGTCCCGAAGACGAAGCAACGGCTGGTCCCGAAGCCCCTTCGATACCTGGCGAATCGATTCCACGGGATCTTCCAGTGCGATATCCGGACTCCAGCCCTCCAGAAGAAGGCCTTTCAGAACCAGTTTTGTCATCCCGAGTTTCATGGCCGTCTGCCATTCCGACATGTTGGCATCCCCCAGAATCAGGTGAAGACGACGGAAATGATTCCGGTCTGCATGGGGTTCATCCCGACTGTTGACCAGAGGACGGCAATGCATCGTGTCAACACTGACAAGCGTCTCGATAAAATCGGCTCTCTGGGAGGCCTGATAACGGACATAACCCCTTTTTTCCGAAGATTCGTATCCATACTTTCCCGCGCCCAGAAGAACCGTCCGGGCAACCAGAAATGGCACACAACACGTCACGATCCGGTCGAAAGGAATGGCCCGGGGAAGCAGATAGTTTTCATGACAGCCATAGCTGTGCCCATGATAGTCCGTGTTGTTCCGGTAAAGGGACAACCCGCCCTCTTTCCCGAGAGACCGCTCTCTTTCTTTTTTCGCAAGGAGGAGAATTTCAAGTCCCGCCCGGTCATAGCGCAACAGTTCCATGACGCTGGAGGATTCGGGAGTGGAAAACTCTGGATGGGTATGGTCGTTGTAAAACCGGCCCCCGTTGGACAGGATCCGGTCGCTTTTCATTTCATGAAAAGAAAAAAATCTCTTGTAGTCGCTCCTGGTGAAAGCCTTTTCTTCTTCATCCTGTGCCAGGTTGTCCACACGAAACCCCCTGGCGTCCAGGGACGGATCTTCTCCCTGGTAGAGCCAGCCGGTCAAATCGGCCGACTGATAAGAACGTACAAGCTCCATCGATTCGATCACGGGATCGGATTCCTGCAAATCGTTCCGGACGATCCCGTACTCGGTTTCGATCCCCATGACGATCGGAAAATCTGTCATTCGATAGCCCGGCGCTCGAGAACCTTTCTCTCGCGGTTGCTGCTGTCGAACTTCTTCAGATCCACGACATCCCGCTGGCGCAAATCCAGAAGCGACATCCAGTCTTCGGCCCCTTCAGTCGCCGGAACAATATCTCCTTCGAGAAACTCGTCTTCTGTCGCAGAAAAAAGATCGGACAGGGAGACCCCTCCGACATCTTTGCCCGCTGCTTCCATCTCCCGCAGAAGAGCCTTTTCCTTCGCCCGGTCGACAATCGAAGCCAGAAGAGCCCCGCTTGCCAAATCCGAGCGGTAAAGGATTTCCCTTCTTCCGCTGCGCAGAACGACTTCCAGGACAGCATTGGATTCCGTACGTGCATAAAGCTTGTCCAGAAACTTCTCGACCAGATCTTCCCGGGCCCGCTCTTCCGGATCTTCTCCCGTCACCCTTTCGATCGGAATTTCTGCTGTCAGATAGAGGCGGACGATCTCTTCCGCTGCCTGGCGATCCGGACGCATGACCCGAATCTTTCGATCAATCCGGCCAGGACGCAAGATGGCGGGATCGATCATTTCCGGACGGTTGGTCGCCAGAATGACCATGAATCCGTTTGGCCCTGACATACCGTCCATCTCCGCACAAAACATGGGAACCAGAGTGTTATGGATATTGAAAGAACGGATCGAACGGCGTGTTCCGAGAATCGCTTCGGCCTCATCGATAAAAAGAACCGGAAAGTCTCCTCTTTTTCGGGCTTCCCGGCCCTGTTCAAAAAGCTCCCGGACGATCCGTTCGGACTCTCCCAGCCACATATTGAAAATTTCCGGTCCCTTGATGTGGAAAAAAACTCCCTTGACCGGACGGCCTTCCATCGCTTCCATTTCTTTTGCGAGTTGATGGGCCGTGGCTTTTCCGATCAGGGTCTTTCCGCACCCCGGAGGTCCGTGCAGAAGGAATCCTTTTGGAGAACGGAACCGGTACCGGGTATAAAGATCCTGATGCAGAAAAGGATTCAGGATCGCCTTGCGGATTTCCTCGATGGCTTTTTTTTGCCCCCCCACATCCTTCCAGGAAACATCGGGAACTTCCTCCAGAAGATGGCTCTCCTGGCGTCCTCCAAGATATTCCACCGCAAGGCGGGACGTGTTGTCGAGACGAAGGGAATCCCCGGGCAAGACCACTGTTTCGTTCAGGGATGCCGCGCGACCCACGACAGCCGCCGGAGCCCCTGCGACATTTTTATCGCCCCCGATTTCCAGACGGCCGTCCGGAAGAACCTTGCTGACCTGAACAACCGTTCCGAAAGGATCCGCCGTTTCCGTCCCGACGATCGAAAGAGCCTCGTTCAGTCGGACCCGCTGACCGGTTTCGAGTGCGTCCGGACCAATGCGGGGATCGATCTGACAGAAATAATCGGAGCCGCCCACCGCAATCCACCCCAGCCCTTCTTCCGTCTTTCCCAGCAGGGTTCCCATCCGGAAGGCCGGACTGCTCAGCTTCTCCAGAACCTCTTCCATTTTCTCGCGCTCCTGGGCGCAACGGGCCCAGTCCGAGGTCAGGTCGAAAATTCGCTTTTTCAGACGGTACAAGTCTTTTCTGAGATCATCCGATGAAACGTCATGGGATATCTGGTCGAGGAGAGCCGCCAGTTCCCGGACGCGTAGATCTATGGCATCCGCATTTCCGGAGGCGTCTTTCGGAGATGGCTGTTCATTTTTTGGATCAGGATTGCGGTGGTCGCTCATAGGTCTGATCGCTCCCGTCGGGAGATAGGGTGAGTCCCGGTTGGTCCGTACCCTCGGGATCCGGCAAAATATTTGTTTTGGATCCGTCCTAGAAAAAGTCTAAAACCAGAGCCCATCCCTGTCAAATCAGGAAGAATGCCGCCAACGCATCAGGTTGTCCCGGGAGAACAACCGAAGTATTTGCTGAGCTTGAGGGCCTGGCGACTGTAGTTCGAGCCAATTTCCGCACCATACGGGTGAAGGGGAGGACTCTCCATCCATTCGAAGCGAAGACGAAAAATCTTCTGTCCGTCCACAACTCGGAAAGGGACGTCATGGGGACGAATCTCAAGGACGGCTCTCGCCCCTTCCTCTACCAGACCGAAGCCCGGGTCGAAGAATCCCGCATAATGGGTTCTGAGTTCCCCGGACTGGGCATCGAACTCGACCATTTCGCCGGCCATGTCCGATGGAATACGGATCTTGGCACGTGAAGCAAAAAGGTAGAAGGACTCCGGCTCGAGAATGAGATCGCCGGAGGATGGTCGACCGATCGGTTCCCAAAAAGGGTCCGCAGGATTTCCGGAAGGACTGGTCAGATCCAGAACCCGGGTGTTCGGACGCGCCTTGTAACCGACAATCGGCTCAAAAGACAGATCCACACCCAGTGAAACTCCATCCCGGAACTCTTCCATCTCCTCCATTTTTTTCCGATCGTACCAGAAGAGCTGAAATTTCCTGTGACGGTCCACGAGCTCCGAATCCGTCAGAATGCGCCTGTTCTCGAAAAGCCGGAGCTGGGACAAAGAAAGGCCCGGCCTCACTTTCAACGGAAAAGAGCGTGAGAAAACTTCCAGGTAGAGAGGTCCCTCATACCCTGGAGGAACATCGTCGAACCGGTGAGTCCTCTCTGTCAGCACCCGGGTAAAGACATCAACCCTTCCCGTCGAGCTTTTCGGATTGGCCTTGCCCTCGATTCCCGGAGGAAGACAAAGATGCTCCGCCAGCGGAATAAGATAGACGGCCCCTTTCTCGAGATACGGGTGGGTTTCGAGATCGACAGGATAGAGAGAAAGTTCCGGCAGAAGGCGTGAAACGCTGTCACCCTGAGGAAGAAAACTCGAACGAATCCGGTAAGCCGTTTCCCCGAGAGCAAGGTCCAGCGAGGCCGGCTGGACACGGGAAGACAGCGCATCCCGACCTTCGAACCTGTCGATTATCGCACCCGAGCTGATCAGCCGGGAGATCTGGACATCGCTTAATGTTCCCAATGAAACTCTTCTGGCTCATCCAGCCTGGCACTCAAATCGGCCCAGAAATCCCCACTCCTGTTCTCCCAGCTGTCCACCGCCACCAGGTGGGACAATCGTTGCCTGTAAGCCCAGTCTTCCGTCTCCAGCATCGGACGGGAAGGAAATTCGCTGACGTAACCCAGGCACAAAAGACCGATCGGACGGATGTGGAACGGAAGCTTGAGAGCGTTCTGGATATCCCCTTTGCGGAAGATCGTGACCCACCCCATGCCGATCCCTTCCGCCCGAGCTGCAAGCCACATGTTCATGATGCCGCAGGAAGCGCTGTAGAGGTCCGTGTCCGGATCGGACAGACGGCCCAGAACATGTGGACCGTCGCGGGACGGATCAATGGTGACGGCGATGACAACCGGAGCCTCCAGGATGGCTTCGACCTTCAGGGACAGGAATTTCTCCGCACGTGGGGATTCAAAGATGATGGAAGCCGCATGTCTTTCCTTGTCGACAGCGTGTTTCAGAACAGAACGCACTTCCTGGTCACGGATCACGATAAAATTCCAGGGCTGCATGAATCCGACGGAAGGAGCGTGGTGGGCCGCTTTCAGAAGGCGGGCCAAAACTTCCGGAGCGACAGGATCCGGCAAAAATTCCTTTCGAATATCACGGCGGGTGTATATCGCATGATATACACCCCGCCTTTCCTCTTCCGGAAAGGAATAGTCCGGATGGACCGCCTGCCGATCGATTTTCTCCATACCACCTCCTTCGGACTTTCGGATCAAGGCCTTCCGAGACCTTTACCGTTTCGCTCTCCCACCGTTCCGACACCGGAAGCCGGAAGTTTCCCTTCATTTGCTCCCGTAACCGGATCGTCCGACGGAGAAGCATCCGGGTAAGTGTACACGTTACCTTCGTAATTTCGAAGGACCACATCCCCATCTTCCATCGAGACCAGATAATCGGGTGGAAGAATCGGCACCTTCCCTCCACCTCCGGGAGCGTCTATGACGAAATGAGGGATCGCCATCCCGGAGGTGTGTCCCTGCAACTCCTTCATGATCCGGATTCCGGTCGAGACTGGCGTCCGGAAATGGTTGGCTCCTCTGGTGATATCGGCCTGGTAGAGATAGTAGGGCTTGACCCGGATGGTCAGAAGTTTCTGGAAAAGCTTCTTGAGGACTCCTGCATCGTCGTTCACGCCCTTCATCAGGACCGTCTGGCATCCGAGAGGGATGCCCGCGTCAGCCAGCATGTTGCAGGCCAGAGACGACTCGGGAGTGATCTCGTCCGGGTGGTTGAAATGGAGATTCATGAAAAGAGGGTGATATTTTTTCAACACGGTACAGAGTTCCGGCGTAACCCGCTGGGGAAGGGAGGAAGGAACGCGGGTTCCGATCCGGATAACTTCAAGATGGGGAATTTTGCGCAAACCGGAAAGAATGAATTCAAGGTAATCGTCCTTCAGCATCAGGGGATCTCCTCCCGAAAGGATCACGTCTCGCACTTCGGGATGTGTCCGGATATATTCGATCCCCTCTTCCACCTCGCTTCGGGTCACCACCCCTTCGGGCGTTCCGATCATCCGTTTCCGGGTGCAATACCGGCAGTAGATGGGGCACTGGTTTGTGACGAGAAACAGAACCCGATCCGGATAACGGTGGACGATCGCTGGCACGGGACTGTCGGAGTCCTCTCCCAGCGGATCGACAGGGCTATCGAAGTCGAGCACTTCCTCCGGGTCCGGAATGACCTGTCGACCGATCGGACCCTCCGGGTCGGCGATCAGAGAACGGTAGTACGCATTGATCCTTACGGGAAAGGTTTTCTCCACATCCCCTTGCCCCACACCCTCCTTGGTGGATCTCCATTCGGAAGGGATCTGGCTGGAACGGTTGATTCCGTCCACAAGAAGCTGTTGCCACTCTTCCATTCATATATCCTGTTCTGTATGTTTTTCAGTCCGGAGTGATAACCCCCTCGTCTTTTTCAACAGACGAAAGGGAATGGTCAGGGTATGCAGCCGGGAAAAGGATTGAGTCCACCATCCCATGGATGATTTTCTTGTCCATCGGCACAGCGGTTGCCAAGATCCCGCTCATCCAGGCAGTCTGTCCCACAACGAAATAATAGGGACAGGCTCGCACCCTCATTTTTTCCTCTGTCGGCAATCCGGTCGAAGGATCCCAGGAAGGACAGGGAACAGCAGACGTTTTCAAAAATGGTTGCAAGACATGGGGCGAGCTGAAAAAGGCCGAAAAAGCATGGTCGAGCGCCTTCTGCCACTCTTCTTCCGGAAGATCGTGGCCAACGACCACCCCTCGGCTGCCCCATGCCAACGGTGAAAATCCTGATGGTTTAATGATGAGGTGTCGCTCTTTTTGAGTCAACATCCTCAGATCGGAGAAATCCCAAAGTCTCCGGTCAGCGATGACAAGATCGGGGACAACAGCCGAAGACGGAACCGGACGGGGATCCAGGACCCAAGTCCAAGGAATCAGCATGTCGAGCATCGCAAACAGATCCGGAGGCAACCTCGACTCCCAGAAAGGACGAAGTCTTGGACTTTTAAAGAGTGCAAGACCGGCCTTTTCTTCCAGCCAGGGTTTGAAAGGGGGCGTAACCTTGACCTTTCCCCCTTTCGCAAAATAAAGAAGAATGTCCGACTTCGGAATATTCGGCAGATCGAAGAGCTCGAAAAAACGGTAAACGACGGAGATCCGTTGATCTTTCCCGTCCTGGCCCCGACAGAACAGACCCGCCTCGTCAAAACGGATTTCATGCGGATGGAGGCAAACAGCCGGGAAGTGTGTCTCCGAGAGGCATCGGGCCAAAAAAACCATTTCGTGCCAATAGTCTTTGGACTCTTCCGAAACAACAATCGCAAGTTTCGGGAGAGGATCGAGCGACCGGATCATGGCCGCAAAGCCCTCCAGGATCCCTTGGGCATTTCCCCAGATCCCGGTTTTTCCATGATCCTGCAGGATACGGGAAATCTTCAGAAGAATTCCCATGCCCCCTGGAACAGAATCCATTTCGGTCAGCTTCGGTCCCGAAGGGGTCAGGAGAAGATCCGGACGAAGCACCCGGGGAAGATCCTTGCGGAACCTCTTCGCACGGGCAAATTGCAAAAGAGATTCCGGCTTGCCCGCGTCGAGGATTTCATGGACGAACGAATAGGGAGAACCGGGTTCGAGAGACCAAAAATAAAGAGCGTCGAGCTCCCGATAAAACGCGAGCATCGCTTCGCCCAGGAGAACAAGCAGCTTCTCATCGCATCCCGGCAAAGGAACAGGCTCGCGAGGAAGACGGAACGGTTTTGAAAATACGCCATCGCGCATCAGCGCGCGTCGGGAATCCGGCCGGGACATAGCTTCCGGGGAGTCTTCATGTGGGCAGAGGAGGGATTCAACCATGGCCCATTCTAGCCCAAGGTCTTCGACAGCGGCAAGAAGCCAATTCCGTTCTTTTTAACTCTAATGTTATAATGCCAGAATTGAAGAGTGCGAAAACTTCTCTGCCGGACGCAGATCCTTCAGGCCCCCATCCGGACGATCACACAACAAGCGCAAGGAGAATCCTCTGACGTTCCTGGACGTTCTGCTTCTCAAAATCGCAGCCGGCTTTTATCTCGGGGCATTCGTCCTCCTCCTCTGGGATCTCATGAGCAGCCGCCACAAAGCCGTTCCCTGGGCAGGAATTACCGCCGGAGTCGGAGGCGCCCTGCTACATACCCTCTCCCTCTTTATTCTTTTTACCTTGAGAGGACACTTCACCCTCATCTCCCTCAAAGAGGCCGTGTCTTTTTTCTCCTGGGCGCTGGTCATTGTGTTTCTGATTCTGGAGCATCAGCGAAAAGCGCATATTCTGGGAATCGTCGTTTTTCCTGTCTCGTTCTTGAGTCTCCTTTTCGTCCTGGGCGTCTCAACCGATCCCTCGTTTCTCCAAAGTCCGACAACCAGCATCCTGATCTCCCTCCATTCGGTGCTCATCGATCTCGGACTGGCGTCTGCGGCCCTCGCCTTTTTCGTCTCCTGCTTTTACCTCACTCTCGACATGTTCCTGCGCAGAAAAATATTCAACTTTTTCTTTAACAAGTTGCCGTCTCTGGAGTTTTTGGACAGATTGAACCAGGAATTCAACGGTCTCGGATTTCTGTTCTTGACCCTTGGACTGATCTTTGTCATGATTTGGTCATACAGAACATACGCAACAATTTGGCCTTGGGGACAAAGAGGTTCGTGGGCCCTTCTGGTCTGGTTTCTGTATCTTGCGCTCGTTCTTTTGCGCCGGCGGAGGAATTTCCAGGGAAAACAGGCCGCCTATCTCTCGATAGCGGGATTTTTCCTCTTCGCGATGACGATCCTCGCGGTGAATCTTTACATGGGAGGCGGTCATTCCGTTTTCTGAATTCACCATCATCAACCTGTCATCGATTCGAAAAAAGACGACCGTCATGACCGACAGGGAGGATGCCTTTTGCTGAAACTGACTCTGGCGGGGGTAAACCACAAGACGACCCCGATCGAGATCCGCGAAAGGCTGGCATATCCGAAGGAACATCTGAACGACGCGCTCAAGACCCTTTCCCGGCGGGAAGGAGTCCTCGAAACAATGATCCTTTCGACCTGCAACAGGGTCGAGCTTCTGACCGTCACCGCCCACGTTTCCCCCGACCCTGAATTTTTTCTCTCTTTTCTCCAGGAGACCCATCCGGTTCTCCAGGGACATTCTCTCCGCCCCCATCTTTATCATCTGACAGGACAGGAAGCCGCCCTTCATTTCTTTGAGGTCACCGCCAGTCTCGACTCTCTCGTGATCGGCGAACCCCAGATCACCGGGCAGGTCAAGGAAGCTTACGAAAGGGCACGCTCCCTGCATCTGGTCGGCCCCATGCTGAACCAGATCTTTCAGCGGGCCATTTCTTCGTCGAAAAGGGTCCGGACGGAAACGGGAATCAGCAATTTGCCGGTATCCATCAGTTATGCGGCTTGCCAGCTCGCCCGAAAGATCTTTCAGGACATGCGGGACAAGAATGTCCTGCTTCTGGGCGGCGGGGACATGGCGCAGCTGACGGCTCGCCACATGCGCAAGATGGGGGTAGGCTCCCTGACCCTGATGTTGCGGGACGAGAAAAAAGGGAGGGAGCTGGCTTCCGAATACCAGGCCATTTACGCCCCCTTTTCCGAACTTGAAAACAGTCTGGTCCATTCGGATATGGTCGTCTGTTCGACCGGCGCAGACACCTACCTGATCGACGAAAAGATGGTGTCAGCCGTCCATTCCCGCCGAAAATCCGGAACGCTTTTCATGATCGACATTGCCGTTCCCAGAAACATCGATCCGGCAATCACCCGTCACTCGGGCATCTTTCTCTACAATATCGATGACCTGAAAACTGTGGTGGAGGCAAACCAGAGGGAACGCGAATATGAGGCTCTCCAGGCACGAGAGATCGTCCGGGAAGAGCTTGCGACCTTCGCACGCTGGCAAGCCGACCGTTCCACGGTGCCGCTGATTCAGTCCCTCCGGAACCACACGGAATCCATACGAATTGCCGAAGTCGAGCGTTACCAGGCAGTTCTCGCCAACTTGCCACCGGAAACCCGTGAAAAAGTGGATATTCTGACCCGGTCTCTGATCAACAAGATTCTTCATCCCACCTACCAGGCCATCCGGCAATCCCCGGACATCGACGAAGTCCGGGAATGGGTCACAAAATGCTACGGGTTGCCTGCCGACCTCCCAAGTCCAGCAAACCACTCTTCCGATGGAAGTTCTTCCGGTCGGCTTTCTCTTCCGTCGACACATCTCGTCGAAGGGGAATCTCCCGCCTGATGGTTTCGACTCCCCTGAAAATCGGTTCCCGAGGATCCGAACTGGCCTTATGGCAAGCCCGTCATGTGGCGACCCTGATCGGATCGGTTTCGGGCATTCTCCCGGAAATCGTCGTCATCAAGACAACCGGCGACATCATCCTCGACCGCCAGTTATCCGAGGTCGGAGGCAAGGGGCTTTTCGTCAAGGAAATCGAGGAAGCTCTCCTCCGCCATGAGATCGACCTTGCCGTGCACAGCATGAAGGACGTTCCGGCATTCCTCCCGCCGGGCCTTACTCTGGCCGCGACACTGAAAAGGGAAGACCCGAGAGACGTCTTTCTGTCAACGCATTTTCCGGATATCAAGAGTCTGCCGCCGAAAGCCCGCATCGGAACCTCTTCCCTCCGAAGACAGTCGCAAATCCGCGCGTTCCGGAATGATCTGGAGTTTGTTCCGCTCAGGGGCAACGTGGGAACCCGGATCCGGAAAATGCAGGAAGGCGTCGTTGATGCCATCATTCTGGCGGGGGCCGGATTGATCCGACTCGGCCATTCCGGAAATGTGAAAGAGTGGATTTCCCCCGGAATCCTGTTGCCTGCCATCGGCCAGGGTGCCCTCGGACTCGAGATCCGGGACGAAGACGATGCCACCGGGAGACTTGTCCACTCCCTGTCGGACGAACCGACCCATCTGTCCGTCGCGGCTGAACGGGGAGTCCTCCAGAGTCTGAACGGGGGTTGCCAGGTTCCTATCGCCGCTTATGCCATCTGGAAAACCTCCCGGACCTTATCCCTGGAAGGCCGGGTTCTCGATATTTCCGGAACCAGACTCATCCGTGCCGTCGATACCCGCGACATTCATACCATCAAGGAAGCTTATCAGATGGGAATGGACCTTGGTGACCGTCTTATCGCCGACGGGGCAGGAGAGATCCTTTCAAGCATTTTGAAAAAAAATGCCTGATTCCTCATCTCTCCTTCCATATCCCTGCCGAATGATGGCCAGCCGCCCCGCCACCATCCGGCAGGGACCCGTCAAATCCGGGGATCTTCTTCCGGTCCCGGATGACAAGTCCCTTCCGGAGACATGAACAGAGTCAAAAAAACCGATGAGGCCCTTCCGGACCCGGCTTCGTTCGTTTGGAAACATTCTCCTTGCGACATTCTTTTTCAACGGATTCTGCCGGATTCCCCCGCGACACACTTGAACCGATTCCCGGACCGTTCGATAATGATTCTTCCTCTCCGGAAAGCCCGGAAAACTGTACTGGAGTCTCCCCACAGAAAGACTCCCTACAATGGTTTTCATGAGAGGAGCAGGGATCATTCGCGCACCTGTTCCTCCGAGTCCGTTCTTCACTTTTTGATCTCTTCCAGGTTCCCTGGCGGCAGACAAGACGGATGTTCTGATTGCTCAAAAGAACAAAACAATTAGGAAGCCAGGATGCATGTTTTTTTCTACGACACAGGAGACTGTTTTCTTGAAGAAGTTAGAACCAGGTGAGCGCCCCCGGGGGCACGTAACCCTGGTTGGAGCGGGACCCGGCGATCCGGGTCTTCTGACATTAAAAGGAAAAAAGGCTTTGGAAGAAGCCGATGTCGTCCTCTATGACCATCTGGCCCATCCGGACCTTCTCGGTCACGCTCCTCCCGGAGCCGAGCGGATCGACGTCGGAAAAGAAAGAGGACACCCCCGGCTTTCCCAGCGGGAGATCGAATCGGTCCTGATCGACAGGGCCTCACGCGGTCTCTCCGTCGTTCGACTGAAAGGCGGCGATCCCTTCGTTTTTGGCCGGGGCGGCGAAGAAGGACAGGCTCTCGAAAATGCCGGCATCCCCTACACCGTCATCTCCGGGGTCACTTCTGTCACAGCAAGTCCCGCCTATGCGGGGGTTCCGGTCAGCCATCGGGAGTCCAACTCCCGGATTGTCGTCATGACCGGTCACGATGATCCGGAAAAGCTTTCTGCCCGGACCATGGACGCGCTTGCCCTTCCGGATCAGACTCTGGTGATCCTGATGGGAGTGGAGCATTTCCGAAAATTCGTTCCTCGCCTTCTCGAGCACAAGATGGCGCCGGACACCCCCGTCATAGCCATCCGCTGGGGGACAACCGCCGCACAGGAGGTTCGAGAAGGGACGATTCAAACAATCACGCAGATTCTGAACGAGCAGCCGATCCGTCCCCCCGCCACGATCGTGATCGGACGGGTGGCAGACAGGAGCCTGCGTCTCGACTGGCAGAGGAACCGGCCTCTCTTCGGAAAACGAATCCTTTTGACGCGAGAGAAAGAAGCGGGGGCAAGCCTCAAGGATGCCCTGGAAACGCTTG
This sequence comes from Nitrospirota bacterium, assembly GCA_021844275.1. The sequence continues at coordinate 20,201 of JAKBTR010000010.1, forward strand.
GAGCCGAGGTGGTCAGCTGCCCTGCGATCGAAATCCGTCCCTCTGCCGGCAAAGACGAAGAAGATCTGGATAACGTTCTTCGCAAAATCTCCATGTTCGGGTGGGTCCTGTTTCTCAGTCCGAACGGCGTGCGCTTCTTCTTCCGTCGCATGCAACAGGCAGGAAGAGACATTCGTTCGCTTTCCGGGTGCCAGATATTTTCGATGGGACCCTCCACGACCCGGGCGCTGAACGAGTTCGGCATCCGTCCGGATGCTTCTCCGCTTGAATCCCATGCGAACGGTGTTCTAGAATTTTTTCGATCACAGGACGACATCGGGAAACCCTGTCTTCTCGTGCGCGGTGACCGGGGGGATGGGGCGATCCCCGACGGATTGGCCTCTCTGAAGATCTCTGTCAGACAGGTGACCGCTTACGAAAACAGAAAACCCGAGATTCCCGATTATCTGAGGGAAAGAGTTTCCGGAGGGTTCGAGGGACGGGAGTTCCATCTGGCGGTTTTTTATAGCCCTTCCGCCTTCCAGAATCTTGTCGCGCTTTTTCCGAAACAGGCAGAGGCCATCCGGAACACGACGGGACTGTCCATCGGACCAACCACGGCCGATACCCTCAGAAAAGGCGGGGTCACAAAAATTCTTATCCCGTCCGAACCGACGGACAGGGCCGTCCTGACAGAGATCGTCCGGCATTTTTCATGAAATTTCACAGACCACGTCCCGTCGTCCCATTGAGGAGCAAGTAATGGCGTTTCCCACCGAAAGACCCCGAAGGCTCAGGAACAGTCCCTCCATCCGGTCACTCGTGCGGGAAAACCGGCTATCTCCTTCCCAGCTGGTCCTCCCCCTCTTCATCACGCATGGCTCGAATAAAAAAGAAGAAATCCGATCCATGCCCGATGTCTTCCGGCATTCGGTCGACCGTCTTCCTCCCGTGATCAAGGAAGCACTATCAGCGGGAATCCGGAGCGTCATTCTTTTTGGCATTCCCGAAAACAAGGACGAATCGGGGTCGAGCGCTCTCGATCCGGAAGGCCCCGTACCGTCAGCGGTCCGGATGCTGAAAAGGGAATTCCCCGAGCTGGTTGTCATCACGGACGTATGCATCGACGAATATACGACTCACGGACATTGCGGACTGATCAAGGGCGAACGCATCGACAACGACTCGACGCTCGATTGCCTTTCATCCATGGCTCTGGTGCATGCAAAAGCCGGAGCGGATATCGTAGCCCCTTCCGACATGATGGACGGACGGGTGAAGGCTATCCGGGAGAGACTGGACAAAAGCGGATTTTCCGACACGATCATCCTGTCCTACGCCGTCAAATATGCTTCGGCCTTTTATGGCCCCTTCCGGGACGCCATGATGTCCGGTCCGCAGTTCGGCGACCGCTCCTCCTACCAGATGGATCCGGCCAATCGGATGGAAGCTTTCCGGGAAGCGGCGATGGACATTGAAGAAGGCGCCGACATCCTGATGGTGAAGCCCGCCCTTCCTTATCTCGACATTCTTCGGGACATGGCCGGGCGCTTCGATCTTCCATTGTGTGCCTATCAGGTCAGCGGGGAATATGCCACGATCATGGCCGCGGGAAAAGAAGGATGGATCGATACTGATCGGGCAATGATGGAATCTCTCCTTTCCATCCGCCGGGCCGGCGCCACCATGATTCTGACATATTTTGCCGTCCGGGCTGCGCGGCTGTTGGCCAAGGCAGAATAGTCCGCCACCATGCCCCCGCGCCCGTTTCCCGGACAGCCGGCCAAACGATGAACATTTTTTCCTCTTTCTCCGAACTGGACAGTCTCCGGAAGACCGGTCAGGGGATCTGTCTGTCGATCGGGAATTTTGACGGTCTCCACCGCGGTCACCAGAAACTTCTGGCGGACCTGGTCGAACAATCCCGTCAGACGGGAAGTCTTGCGACCGTACTCACCTTCGATCCCCATCCCCTGATGGTCCTTTCTCCGGAAGTCCCCTTCCAGCGCATCATGTCCATTCCCCATAAAAAAGAGGTTCTGGCCGAACTCGGGATCGACCTTCTCGTCATAACCCCTTTCACCCCGGACCTCGGAAGGATGGAACCCGAAACCTTTATCCGGGAGATCCTCCTGCGCTATTTTCCACTCAAAGGCCTGGTCATCGGAGAAGGCTTCCGGTTCGGTCACAAACGTACCGGTTCCGTCACGGACTTCCATCGCGTTCTTTCTCCCGAGGGAGTCCTGGTCCGGGCCATTCCTGCCGTAGAGGACGAACAGGGAAGAATATCGAGTTCACGGATCCGTGAACTGCTGCGCGCGGGACATATCCGTCAGGCCAATCGGTTTTTGACCCGGCCCTTCCGCCTTGAAGGAACTGTCGAAGAAGGCGAAAAACGGGGAAGAAAGCTGGGATTTCCGACCCTGAACATTCATCCCTCTTCCGACCGTCTCCTGCCGGCACCCGGTGTTTACGTCACGCGGACAAAGACACCGGACGGCTGTTTCAACGGCGCATCCTACGTCGGAAAGAAACCCACATTCACACCCCTTTCCCAACCCGTCATCGAAACACACCTGTTCGACTTTTCCGACGACTTGTACGGACAACTCATCCAGGTGGATTTTCTCGAATTTCTCCGGGGAGACCGGGCCTTCTCCGGTCCGGAAGCACTCGTCTCCGCAATTTCGAACGACCTTCAGCGATCGAAGGACTATTTTCGTGACAACCCGCTTCCCCAAGGGAACTGAAACCGGAAACTTCCTTTCGAGCTATCTTCCCGGCCTTGAGGCTTTCCTGCGGGATCACACAATTCACCCGGATGTCACTCCGACATCCCTGCACTTTCATACAGCGGTCTCCGGAGGGGCCGACTCTCTTTTCCTGGCATTTCTTCTTCACCGTTTCCTCGGGAAACGTCATCGGCTTACACTGTTGCATTTCAACCATCGAACCCGCGGTCCGGAAAACGATGAAGACGAACGTTTTCTTGAGGATTTCTCCCGTCATATCGGACGCCCTCTCCGGGTCGGAACGCTTTCCAATCCTCTTCCCGCACGTTTTTCGGAGGACTTCCTCCGCAAAAGGCGTTATGCATTCTTTGAGGAAGTTCTGGCAGAAGATCCCGGAAACATTGTTTGCCTGGCCCATCATCAGGACGACCAGATCGAAACCATTCTCATGAATCTTTTTCGCGGAACTGGGCCCAGAGGTCTCCTCGGCATGCGTAATACCGCGAACCGTCGGCTGGTCCGGCCTCTTTTGGATATGCGGGCCGATGACATCCGGGATATTCTCTCCAGGCAAGCCGTTCCCTTCCGGATCGATCCGTCCAACCTGAGCCCCGACTACCTCCGAAACCGCGTCCGTCAGGAAATTGTTCCCGCCATACGGAAAATCTTTCCACCGGAAGGAGAACGTCACCTGGCAAACCTTTCCGCGCTTTTCGGGACAGAACTCGCTGACAGGGAATCCGGGGACTGGCTTCTCAACACCCTCCTTTCATCGACCGGAAATCGGTTCGTCTTCTCCTTGCCCCGGTACCGAATGCTCACCCCATATCGTCAGGGCCTCTTCTGGCGACTGGTCCTTTCCCGGATCCATCAGGCGGATCTTCCTTTGCCGGAAGAGCGAAATCTGCTCCGGAGTTTTTCCTCCAACCCTGTTTTCGAAGGCCATCTGGGCCGGGGCTGGCATCTCGGGATTGAATTTCAGGAAGCCCATCTTGTATACATGAGTGACCGGCCGGAAGAGACTCGTGGAAACTGGTCCTTCATACTGGACCCCGACATCCTTCGAGACCTTCGCTCCGGGAAAAGGATCAGGGTTGTACAATCTCTTCCCGGTGGAGGTCGCCTGGAATGGTCATGGTCTTCCCATCACGAAAACCTGACCCCTTGGGAGGAGGGAACACGAATTTCACGTTCCTGTCGTCTTTCTCCTGCTGTTCTCGTCACCCCTCTTACTGTTGCGGGCCCTGGCTTCCCGACCGTCCGGGCGGCCCTTCGCCGGGAAGGGAAATCTTTGGGACGGATTCTTTCCCGAAGACGATTTCCCGGAAGTTTCAAAAAGAGTCTTCCTTTCTTGATCGCCGGGGACTCCCTTCTCTGGGCTCCTCACCTTTTCCCGCTTCGGTTCCCGGACGTTCCGGACCGGAATGAAACCGGCAGATTGTCTGTCACTTACCAGGACGCCAAGGGAGACATATGGAAAAGATCTTCGGAAAACCTCTGATCACCCAGGAAGAGATCGTCCACCGGGTAAGGGAATTGGGGCTGCAAATCACGGAAGACTATGCCGGAAAAAACCTGATTCTTGTCGGAATCCTGAAGGGGGCTTTTGCCTTCACTGCCGACCTCTCACGTTCGATCGGCATTCCTGCCAGTATCGACTTCCTCATGACATCGACACAGGACTCTCCAGGACAGGAGTCCCGAAAAACCATTTCCGAACCGACTCTTCCCCTGTCCGGAGCGGATGTTCTCCTGGTGGAAGACATCGTTGATTCAGGCGTGACGGCACACATGCTGCTCGAAAAACTGGCCGTACACCGGCCGAAATCCGTCCGGATCTGCGCTCTGCTCGACAAAAAAGGCGGTCGGGCCCTGGAGGTTCAGCCGGATTATGTCGGATTCAGCATTCCCAACAAGTTTGTCATCGGGTACGGACTGGACTACAAGAACAAATACCGGACACTCCCTTTTATTGCCGTACTCGATGACCGGACGAAAGCCTGAACAAACGGTCTTCCCCAAAGTATCGACTCGATCTTGCCCGGGGAAAACCCGCTCGAATGCCGTTTTATTGAAGATCACCCGCCTGCGTGATAAGATTGAGTACCATAACAGGAATCCCGCTTTGTGCCGTTTTGGAGGAAGTACATGAAACCGTTTTACAAAAATCTGGCGCTGTGGCTTGTCATCGGGCTTGTCATCTTTCTTGTCTTCGATCTGTTCCAGGTCCGGCAGCCCGGGATGAAGAACCTCGTCTTCTCCGACTTCATCTCCAAACTGGACCAGAACCAGATCAGCGAAGTGACGATCAAGAACAACTATATCAGCGGAGTCATGAAGGACGGCTCGCACTTCAAGACCTACGCCGCCAACGATCCGAACCTCGTACAGGAGCTCCAGAAGAAAAATGTCCGCATCGTGGCCATTCCTCCGGAAGACAACCCCTGGTATCTGAACCTCCTGATTTCATGGGGCCCCATTATCGTTCTGGTCCTTCTGTGGGTCTTCTTCATGCGCCAGATGCAGTCCGGTGGCAACAAGGCCATGTCATTCGGAAAATCCAGGGCTAAACTGATCACGGAAGACAAGCGGAAGATCACCTTTGCGGATGTCGCAGGTGTGGAGGAAGCCAAGGAGGAAGTTGCGGAAATCGTCGAATTTCTGAAAGACCCGACGAAATTCCAGCGCCTTGGTGGCCGGATTCCCAAAGGCGTTCTCGTCGTCGGACCTCCCGGAACGGGAAAGACGCTTTTGGCCAAGGCGATTGCGGGAGAAGCCGATGTCCCCTTCTACCATATCAGCGGATCCGATTTTGTGGAAATGTTCGTCGGAGTGGGCGCCTCCCGCGTCCGCGACCTCTTCGAACAGGGGAAAAAGAATGCCCCCTGCATCATTTTCATCGATGAAATCGACGCGGTCGGCCGGCATCGCGGAGCGGGCCTTGGAGGCGGGCACGACGAACGGGAGCAGACCCTCAATCAGTTGCTCGTGGAAATGGACGGCTTTGAAAGCAACGAAGGCGTCATCCTGATCGCGGCAACAAACCGTCCGGATGTTCTCGATCCAGCCTTGCTCCGGCCGGGGCGCTTCGACCGTCAGATCGTCGTCGGAAAACCGGATCTGAAGGGCCGCCTCAAGATCCTTGAGGTGCACACGCGCAAGATCCCGCTCGACTCTTCTGTCAATCTTGAGACGATCGCCCGGGGGACTCCGGGATTTGCCGGTGCAGATCTGGCCAACCTGGTGAACGAAGCCGCCCTTCTGGCTGCTCGCCGAAACAAGAAAACGGTGGAAATGGCCGACTTCGAAGATGCCAAGGACAAGGTTTTGATGGGCGTCGAACGAAAATCCATCCTGATCACCGAGGAAGAAAAAAGGGTCACCGCCTTTCACGAAGCGGGACATACTCTCGTTGCCAAGCTGATTCCGGGAACCGACCCCGTCCACAAGGTGACGATCATTCCGCGCGGACGCGCACTGGGACTCACCCAGCAGTTGCCGACGGATGACCGTTACACCTACCGGAAGGAATTTCTTCTCGGAAACATCGCCATACTCATGGGCGGACGGGTCGCGGAAGAACTGATCACGAAAACCATGACGACCGGAGCGGGTAACGATATCGAGCGCGCCACAGAACTCGCCCGGAAAATGGTCTGTGAGTGGGGAATGAGCGACAAGCTGGGCCCCATCACTTTCGGAAAGAAGGAAGAAGAAATCTTTCTCGGCCGCGAGATCTCGCAACACCGGGATTACAGCGAGTCCACCGCCGTGGCGATCGACAATGAAGTCTTTCAGATCGTCTCCGAAAATTATCAGCGGGCAAAGGAGCTTCTGGGAACCCACATCAAGGCCCTGACGGCAATCGCGGAAGCCTTGCTGGAACATGAAACCCTGGACGGCCCCCAAATCGATGATTTGATCCGTACCGCCAGTGCCTCGGCCTGATCTGAGGACTCTTCTCCATTCCAGCCGCTCCCGCTACACGGGACCGTTAATCATGGGGGTCATTAATGTGACCCCCGATTCTTTTTCCGGATCGTCAAAAGATACCGATCCGGAACGGGCATACAGAAAAGCCGCTCAATTTCTGGATGAAGGAGCGGACATCCTGGATATCGGGGCGGAATCGACCCGTCCTGGCTTTACCCCGGTATCACCCGACGAAGAAAAGCGGCGTCTTCTTCCCGCTCTCGAACGCATCGCCGGGCTCTCGACAGTTCTCTCCGTCGATACAAGATCTCCCGAAATTTTCCGGGAGACAATTCCCTATGGGGCCTCTCTCGTCAACGATGTCGGCATGCTCCGGAATCCCGGATTCATTTCCCTCCTCAGAGATCATCCGTCTCTGATGGCCGTTCTCATGCATTCCCCTGAAGGACCATCCCTCCATACTCCGCTTCATGGAGAGAAGGGGGAAAAAATTCCGGTCGGAGAAATCGTCCGGTCTGCTTTTCAGGCACGCATCCGGGACCTTGCCCGAGAGGGGATCGATGAAAACCGCCTCGTTCTCGATCCCGGGCTTGGATTCGGAAAAGATACCGGGCTCAACCTGGAACTCTTGCGGTCCATCAAACAATGGTCAGCGGGTTTTCCTGTTCTGGTGGGCGCTTCCCGGAAACGGTTCATCGGAGAAATTGCCAGCTCGACAAATCCACTGGATCGGAGTGCCGGCACGCTGACCATTCAGAACTGGTGCCATCTCTCGGGTGTCGCAATCGTCCGGACGCACGAAGTGTCCGAAGCCCGTCAGGCTCGTCAGGTTCTTCAAGCCCTTCTTTCGGAAAACTGAGATGGCGGACGGAATCTCTTTCTCCTGGCACAGCGTTCTTGATATTCTTTTCGTCTGGTTCATCTTTTACCAGATCCTGATCCTGATCCGCGGAACACGCGCCTTCCAGATGGTCGTGGGGATCCTTGTCTTCCTGTCTCTCTATCTCCTTTCCAGCACCCTCAAACTCTATACCTTGAACTGGCTGATCACCAGTTTCTGGTCCCAGCTGGTCCTCGCCCTCCTGATCCTGTTCCAGCCCGAAATCCGGAAAGCACTGGCCCGTGTTGGTAAGTCACCTTTGCTGTTCGGTCTTACCCCGGTCGAGCTGCCGCTGGACATCGACGAAATCCTGAAAGCGGCCCAGACGTTTTCCAAACGGGGGATCGGAGCCATTCTGGTTCTCGAACGGGGAACGGATCTGTCCGAGATCACCGAAATCGGTGTCCTTGTCGACGCCCATATCAGTCAGGAATTGTTGAGCAGCATTTTCCTCCCCTATTCTCCCTTGCATGACGGTGCCGTTATCATTCGTCAAAACCGCATCGCGGCGGCCAGTTGTTTTCTTCCCATATCCTTGTCGACAAATCTTTCACGGACTCTTGGAACCCGGCACCGTGCGGCCGTCGGAATCACAGAGGAAACGGATGCCGTGGCACTCGTCGTATCCGAAGAAACCGGACAGACCTCCCTGGTGCTCGCCGGAAGAATTCATCCGGTTGCGGACATGACAGAATTGCGGAACCACCTCATCCGTCTTTTCCGCCGGGAGAACCGTTCCCGGATGATGATCCGGGCCACTCTCCTGAAAAAACATATGGAAGAAAGCCGCTTTTCCCGACTGTTCAAAAGGTCCGGTCGAAAAAACGTCCCTCACCCTCCTTCCAAGGAAGAACATTCATGAGGGTCCGGGAGAGAATCCGCCGGTCATTCACTCGCCACCTTTTCCTGAAGGCGTTCGCCCTCTTCCTCGCTGTTCTCCTCTGGTTCCAGGTTAGCCGGAAAGGGCAAGAATACCTTTCCTTCCAGGTCCCCGTGACGGTTTCCCGGCTCCCTTCACGTCTGGAGCTGACCCGGACCGCACCACAACAAGTGACAATCACCCTCTCGGGCCCTCCAGGCCTCTCCCGCGAGATCCCGCCCGGGAGTCTGAACATCCTGCTCGACGGCAGCCGAATGCGAGAAGGATCCAGTCTCGTCCGCCTCCTCCCGTCCATGGTGTCGGGTCCTCCGGGCATCCACGTGAACACCATTTCTCCGCGTACGATCCAATTGACTCTGGAAGCGACCGTCCAGAAGCGGATTCCCCTTTACCCGCAATATGTCGGCTCGATTCGGGGCCCGTTCCCTTCTTTTCGTGTCACCCTCTCTCCCGATTCGGCTCTGGTCGAAGGTGGAACCCGCTCCCTGTCGCACTTGAAAGCTCTCCGGATCGCTCCGATCGATCTTTCCCTCTTGACGAACGAACCCAAACAGGTCCTTTCCGTCCCCCTCAACTCTCCTGCCAACGCCCAATTCCGGATTCTGAGTCCCCGGTTCGTGACCGTGACGATCACTCGTCTTTCCGGCCACCCACATCACAAAGCAAAAGACAGACAACGGTCCTGACCCCCTCTTGCCCCTCCCGGAAGCCTTGAAAAATTGGTCCGTGTGTGGTAATTTTTCATCCGCTTTCATGATCCTTCCGTTGAATATCTTTACTTCTCATTCCCCGGTAGCTCAGTCGGCAGAGCAGGTGGCTGTTAACCACCGTGTCGGGGGTTCGAATCCCTCCCGGGGAGCCATTATTTAAGCCATTCCATGAAAAAACCTTGCCATAAAAAAGAGTTTTTGCCATAATTATGCCATAATAAGCTTGTTCGGAACTTCTTTTCCGGAGGCAAAAAACATGGCAACAATTCGCGAACGCGGCCCCTACCAGTGGCAGGCTCAAGTCATTCGAAAAGGGCACCCTGCCCAATACAAGACATTCAACAACAAAACCGCCGCCGAACGTTGGGCCCGGCTAGTCGAATCGGAGATGGACAAGGGGGTCTTTGTTTCCCGAAAGGAAGCCGAAAGCACCACGCTTTCCGATGCCATTGACCGATTCATAGACGAACACCTTCCGACCCTCAAGACACAAGAACGGGAGACCAACCGGGCGCGTGCTATTCAACGGGACACTATGGCAAAACACTTCCTTGCCACAATTCGCGGAAAAGACATTGCAGACTTTATCAAGAGGAGAAAATCTGGAGGTGCCGGACCCAAAACCATCAAACTGGATCTCTCTTTGCTCTCAAAGCTCTTCAACCTTTGCATGACATCATGGGGGATGGAATCCCTCCGAAATCCCGTCGAACTTGTCCAGAAACCCAAACTCCCCAGAGGACGGGACCGCCGTCTGAAGCCAGGGGAACTGGACAGGATCCTCGAAGCCTCTGCCTCCCCTGCCCTTTCCGATCTCGTCCGCTTTGCTCTGGAAACGGCCATGCGCCGGGGAGAACTCGCCGGGATGACCTGGGATATGGTTGACCTAAAAAGACGGACGGTGACGCTCCCAGAAACGAAAAACGGGGAAAAGCGGATCGTTCCCCTTTCCTCGGAAGCCGTCCGGATTCTGTCCGGACTGACCCGTCGGATTGACGGGAAAGTCTGGGGCATGGCGGACCAGTCGATCACCCAGGCGTTTATCCGCGCCGTCTCTCGCGCAAGGGCCGCCTATGAGAAAGAATGCGAGGAGAACGGACGGAAGCCGGATCCTTCCTTCCTGTCCGATCTCACCTTTCACGATCTTCGTCACGAGGCCACCAGCCGGTTCTTTGAGAAGGGGTTCAATCCGATGGAAGTGAGTGCCATTACAGGGCATAAAACCTTGCAGATGTTGAAAAGGTATACTCACCTGAAAGCGGAAGATTTGGCGGAGAGATTGAAGTGAGAATTCGTCCATTCGGAGAAAACGATCTTCTTTTCGTCACAGAAATTCACGCACAATCCTTTTCCCGTCAAGGTTTTTCGAAGGATTGGATACAAAGCCTTTTCGGCTCTTTCCCGCGATCCAGAATTTACGTTGCCGATAGCGATGAGAAAATTCTTGGATATTGCATCTGGACGGAAAAGAGCGGCTTCCGCAAGGAAGCTGTGCTTGAACTGGAGCAAATCGCAGTCGCAAAAAAATACCGAGGCAAGGGCATTGGTCGATCTCTTATCGAGCAATCGCTTGAAATGGTCAAAGAATGTTTGTCGGATCGCGGATCCTGCCTGAAAGCCGTTTTGGTATCGACAAGGACTGACAATACGGCGCAAAAGCTTTACGCGCATTCTCTTGGGGCTGAGCCAATCGCCGTTATTCCGGGGCTGTATTCAGCCGATGAAGTCCTCATGGTGAGGATGTACACCCTTGAAGGCTGAGGATTTGGCGGAGTTGTTGAAGTGAAATCTGAAACTTATACAGAGCTTGGAAAACTTTCGTTAAATGGTGTCTTGGCCGTGTTCGTAACGACGATCGCTCAACCGATTGTAACCCACCAATTTGACTGGCAGATTACCACAGGTGGTATACTCACAGCAGCGGTGTTACTTGTATTAGGCATTCTGTTTCTGGAAAAAGGAGGTCGTCCGTGAATATCGATCCAGGTTATTCGATTATTATCGTCGGGATGGCTCTTGCTGCCATGCTGGGGGGAATTCTCCTGTATTCAAATTTCCATCACCGAAAGCCGTAATTACTCTTCGCGCGTCTCCATGTAATCCTTCCCCGCCCAGTCCGGATTCTGGACCAGCATCCAGGCGATCAGGGCGTCTTCGATGATCTCCTTCTGCAACTTGTTTTGGAATATCTTTTGAAGATCGGCTAGTGCCCAGGCCGCCTGGCCGTTTAATGTCACCCCAATCCCTTTTCCGGAAAGACCTTCCGCGTGAACCGTTTTCCGGGCTCTCGACGCTCTCATTCGTTCTGCGGGTGTCAATGGACGCTCTCCTTTCGGAGGCCGTCCCCTCCTTTTCTTCTCCATCTCTCCCTCCGGCTTGCGGATCGTCGAGTGTCCGCAAGCCGTATACTGTAATCAGTTTCTTTATCGGACTTATTGTGCCCGTTGGACGAGATTTCCGGCCTTGAGTATATCCTCAGAAGAACTCACAACCTTTCCATTCTCCCCCAGCTTAATCTTGAGAACTTTTGTCTTGTGCGAACCGGCCAGCATACCACCGATGCCATGATTCAATGTCCTGCGAGTCTCTTCCAAAATGGTATGAGTCTGAAGAGGGCATCGTGATTCCAATGAGGAATGCGTCTGAAAGAATGCGGATCGATCATGATAAGAGGCATGGTGATCGATATGAACGACGCGAAGCTCAAAACGCTGACGCAAGTGAAAGAGTTTCTGGAAGGGACACGGGATGTGGAGTTCCAGGTACTGGAAAAAGACCGGTATCTGTTCATTGAGCGGACCCTCGGGCGCTTCGGGTACGAGCGTCTGGGGCGCAAGGAGAAGGGCATCGTGCTCCGGTATGTCCAGCAGATGACCGGCCTGTCCCGGCAACAGGTGACGCGTCACGTTCAGCGGTTCCGGGAAACAGGAACCGTGACGCTCCGGTACCGCGCTCCCTCCAAGGGATTCCGGAAGGTCTTCGACTCCCGGGATGTGGTCCTGCTGGCAGAGACCGACGAACGTCATGGCACCCTTTCCGGACCCGCCACCAAGAAGCTCCTGGAACGGGCTTTTGAACTTTATGGGGACAGCCGGTACGAAAGGCTGTCCCGTATCTCCGTCTCCCACCTGTACAACCTGAGAGGGGGAGCGGAATACCAAAAAAAACGCCGGCACTGGACCAAAACCCGGTCTACCAATGCCCCGATCGGGGAACGTCGTCCTCCCCGTCCGGAAGGATCTCCCGGGTACCTCCGCATCGACAGTGTGCACCAGGGGGACCAGGACGGCCAGAAAGGGGTCTACCACATCAATGCAGTCGACTGCGTCACCCAGTTTCAGGTGGTGGCCACCTGCGAGAAGATCAGCGAGGCGTATCTGATCCCCGTGCTGGAAGAGATCCTGGAGGCCTTCCCGTTCGTCATTCTGGGGATCCATGCCGACAATGGGTCCGAGTACATCAACTACACCGTCGCCCGGCTCCTGGAAAAGCTCCGGATCGAACTCACCAAGTCGAGACCCCGGCACACCAACGACAATGCCCTGGCGGAATCGAAGAATGCGTCAGTCGTTCGAAAACATCTGGGGTATGTCCATATTCCCCAGACCTTTGCCCAGGAGGTCAATTCCTTCTGCCGGGACTACCTCAACCCCTATGTCAACTTTCACCGCCCCTGCTTCTTTTCCGAAACGACGACCGATGCCAGGGGAAGAGAGAAAAAGAGCTATCCATACAGGAACATCAAGACACCCTACGAGAAGTTCAAATCCCTGTCCCGACCCGGGCAGTACCTGAAGCCCGGAGTCACCCTGGAACAGCTGGAAAAAATGGCCCTCGCACAGAGCGACAACGAAGCGGCCGAACAACTGAACAACGCCAGGGAGATCCTGTTTCAATCCCTGGACGACAGAAGCAGAAAACGGGCCTGATGACCTTCTTGCTGAAAAACTCAGACCCAAAGATCAATACTTGAAAGATCCGATCAAATTCAGAGGCAGTTTCAGACTCATACCTGAATTGGAATTGACTCTGCGGCGGTAGATCAGTACCTTTCCTCCGTCTTCGGTCGAATCCGGATCCCCCAAAAGTGCAATCACCTGGTCTCTTGTTTCTCCGACTGTCGTTGCCTTTTTGACAGCGGTTTTGTTGTCCAGGCTGGTATTTCCGTCAGAAACATACATGCCGGCACAGGCACCCAGAGAAAGAAGAGAAGCGGAAGCAGTTACAATGGCAAGCACTCGAATAGATTTGAACATTTGATTCTCCTTGGTTGGTTTGAGCCTGGTTGACGGTTCTATTATACGAAACTAGTTTCATAATTTCAACAAAAAAGTCCTTGTGCATTTTTTTGAACAAGTGGAATTCACCATGGGATCAGTTCGTTCCCGCCGCCGTAAGTTTGAATCAAATACAGGTGGGAGTAGCTTTTCGACCCCTCCGACGCTGCGAAATATTCACCCCCCAGAATTTCCCACACGGCCTGTGTGAGCGGGAACGGGCCGTTATCTCCGGCTTCCCAGTCCTGCGATGTCTGAATAACACCGCTCCACCCGGGGGAGATTCCCGCTGTGTCCAGCCCTGCCAGGTCTCCAAAAAACCCAGATTTTACAGACGACGACAAGGAAATCTTGGGAAAGTAGCGACCAGCGCTGGCGTTGAAATATGTCCCGATCTGCTCCCCGGGATAGATCATGTATTGATCATCCGGAGGGCCGTAGTCCTGAATGCAGGCCCCGCTGTATCCCGGGGGAAGGGTGCATGCATTCGCGGTTCCCACCCCAAAGAAACCCAGCACCATAGCCAAAATAAACCATTTTTTCATCCTTTCCTCCTTTTATTTTTTGTGACTAGTTTCGTTATGGTTTCGGGACGAAACGGGAATAAAGCGCCGACAGTATTGATATTTCATACTTTTTATCGTCTTCAGCCCGGAGCATCAGTCTGTTATTGATTGCGAGCTGGTAGTTCAGCTCCCGCAGGAGATCGGTCGTGCTTTCGGTGGAAACGTTGGCATACCAGTTCTGGTTCGCAAACCGGCCATTCACCAGCGCGTCCAGCATCTGATGCTCGCTGATCAGCCCGGCGGAGTTCGGGGTGGGCGTGGGGGCCCCGATGCCGCTCATCGAGTTTTGCAGCCAGCCCTGAAGAGGATAGGTGCCCGTGTTCCAGGTCGCGACATGGGACATGGCGGCCTGGGCCAGCCCTTCCCGGGCATCGTAGATTTTGATCTTCGAAAGCCAGATACGGCCTGCCGGCGTATTCGGATTGACGTTCGCCGGACGAACCGGCGGGAGAGGGTCCGTCAGATTCAGAATGTAGTGCGCGGTTTCCGAGCTTGTCGCCCCACCGGAAGAGCCACTGGAAGAATTTGACGACGAAATGGCAGAGGCGGACACTCCGGGAAAAAGCGACTGGGGCGAAAAGGACTGGGGATGTTCGGTATTGACGTAAGCGACGTTCTGGGACCGGGCCTGCGTGATCCGTCTGTACTGGGCCATGGATGAGGTGTATCCGCCCTCGACGGTCTGCTGGCCCTGGTCGCCGGTCATCACCTGGGCCGCGGCATCGACACTTTGACATCCGGACCCGCCGACGGCAAGGGACGGGCTTGATGCGGTGGCCCCACCGAATTCCCTGGCCTGCATGACGTTTGTGAGCGCGTTCACCAAAAGTGACGTGTTCTGGATATTCGCCTGTTCCAAATTCATAAAATTTGCGTTTATAGATTGATAAACCAGCATTTCTCCGGAATAGACGGTTTCCGAAACGCAGTTTTCGAGCTGCATCCACCAGGGAAGCAACGTCCCGATCAGCGTAGACGCGCTGATACTACCTGTACCCAGCACACCACCTATCGGCATTTGGGCCGCGGTGGCGACTTGCGGTATCTGTCCCGCCAGCACGCCCTGGCATTGCGCGTTCATCGCGTTGGCATTGACTGGTTTGAAAAAGAAAAGAGGCAGGAAAGCCAGAATCAACAGCAGTTTTTTCACTTTAAACCTCCGGTTTCAGCCTTTTTTGTTTCAGCTTTTGGCAGAAACGCCTGGTAGTAGAACTCTTTACCGATGCGGAAATAGCCAAGTTCAAGCTCTTGGAGCTTTTGGCAGCCCTCTTTCGGGACGCCCCAGAGTTGGGTTCCCGCACCGGGTGGGCGGGAAAAATAGAGAGTACAGAAATCTCCCTTCGGGCTCTTTTCAATCCGGGACGGGTGGCCGAACGTCTTGATTAAAATTGGCTTTTGTGACGCTTCTGCAGAAAGGAAAGGATGTGTCCTGGCAACGGCCAGGACGATGATCCCCAGAATGGCCGTTCCCGCAAGTAAAAGAAGGATTTTTCGCATTGCACTGACCTCACTTGTAGATGTTGTTGAACGAGTTGTTCACCCCGTTCGTCATCGTGTTTGTCCCCGGCAATTGTCCGGTGTTCGCGCCGGGCAATCCGTTTGCCTTGTTGACAAGGCTTGATCCCATGTTCCCGAAGATTGAAGACACGCCGCCCGTCGCGCTGCCCAGAACACTGGAGGCCGTCCCGGTCAGCACCGGCGGAGGACCGGAATCGACCGTGCTGAAGCCGTTCTGCCCGAATCCGACGTTTCCTCCCAGTCCGTAACTGGAATAGGAATTCAGCGGGCTGGTCATGGTCGACACGGCGGACATCGCCGTCCCGGTCGCCATGGAACACCCCATTTGTTCGAGCATGGACCCAATGGCCCCAAACGATTTGGGAAAGTTGAATGTCCCGCCCGCGTTCGACAGGCTGGAGAGACAGCCCTGGGAGGATTGCAACTGCTGCCCCTGGGCGGCTTGCACCTGTGCCGCAGCCATAATGGCGCCCTGGCTCATGTTCTGGATCTGCTTTTGGGAAACGGCCTCTTGCGTCGCGATCACCTGGTTGCAGGCCACTCCAGCAAATGCAGGTATGGGGATCAGAAAAATAATAATTGTGACTAGTTTCGTTAATAGCTTCTTCATTACCTCCTCCTCCTGTAATTAGTGTTGGTGGGCGCAGGCCCCACGGGGCGAGGTCTATTTGGCTGATCCGGAGATTCTTCCGGTCCTCCTTCAGGTCCTCGCATTGCGGCGCCGGTCGCTGCCCCAAACATCGCGTCGACTCCGACGTGGCGTCCAGGGGTTCCGGTCGTGTCCGGCGTCCCCTGTGACGCTCCGTGCCCGCCCGCCCAGCCGATCACAAGACTCGGGAGATCCAGAATGCACAACCTACCAAGCTTGTACATGCTTGAAATTAGTAGAAAATCCAGGATTCCCAGAAAACTGATCATTGCGACGATCCCGTTTAACGATCCAGCAGTTATGCCAGTTACCATGCCCGAAAAACCTTGTAGGATCAGATACGCAAGGGATTGGTAGAGAATAAAAAAGATGAAGAATCCAATGACCATTGCAACTGGCCTGATGAAAATCTCCAGGACTCGCAAGTATCCAGTCCTGGCAGACTCATGTATAAATCCTTCCCCCTCGGGCTGCGCATGAAAAATTCCCCAGATGGGTACGGCAAAAATGGCCTCAAAAATGGAGAAGAGCCAAGCCAGCACGCCTCCGATAAAAAGAATGAACGGGAGGGCGGGCAGGATATAAGCCAGTCCTGATCCAAAAACAAGCAATGGCACGGCAATCATCAAAACAAATTTCCACCCAACTTTAGCTACTGCGGCGGCTGCGCCGGTGGCCGCTCCTGCGACTCCACCGATGACACCTCCAACAATTGGAATGTTCGATGAATTTTTGGCTGCTGTGTTGAGAGATTTTGTGCCAACTACTGCCCCGGCGATTACAGCCAGCGCCGTTTCTGTTCCGTCGATCACAGTGTTTCCAAGGCTCGCGGCAGTCAAAACTGGATCGCCGTTTTCGAGTGTCATACTGGAAAAAGAGGTGATGATTCCTGTCAAAGGACTGGCTACAAAATTGATGATTTTTGCCCAGGCGCTTGATCCGCTTGACACGCTCCCGCTCGCATCCGCGATCTGTCCGGGTGTTGGAGGATTGCCAACCATGTTTGTGCTCGAATCGAGCATTTTTGTGTAGGAATCAGTGCTGGCCAAAACGTTTTTAAGCCCATAGGTCCCGTTCGACGGTTCCGCCAGGGAGTCGATCGCGACTCCCTGGTAGCTCCATTTTTTAGTGATCATCGAACTTAACCGCTGATTTTGCTTGGCGAAGCTGTAAAAAAACGATCCAGCCATAATCCAGCCTCCGGAGGTAGCAGTACTCAGCCAATTCTGGAGGGTCGCCCCGTTTGACCCCTGGCTTGCCGCGCTTGCGGCGGCGTTTGAGATGGCGTTCTGGTAGTTGTTGATGGCGTTGTACAAAGGCTGAGGGTTGGGAAGCTGAGGAATTGTCGGGGCTCCGGTATTCGGGGCATTCACGATCTGGACAGCAAGGGGGGCCAGGGTTGAGAGCATCTGTGTTAAAGCAGTGGATTGGGCGCTGGCGATTGATTCCGCCGCTGGAGTGGTATGCCAGCTATTGTATGAAAAAGTGAAACTTCCGCACACGCCCGGCGGTAAGCCGCTGTTTGCCGCTCCGTTGAAGCCGATCTGGTCGATGATATTTTGAGTTGAGGTTCCACCAGGCTGTGACCCAAAAAAGGAAGGTCCATACCCGGAAGTTTGTGGATTGGTAATGGTGAAAGTCGACTTCTGTTGCTGTTCCTGGACATACTGCCCGGGCATCGGAGGAAGCACCTGCGGCGGGGAATTGGGATTCATCGGGTCGGTGCCATTGTACTGCGTCCCCTGGCCGATGTAGTAGTATTCCGAATTCACAAAGTTCTGGCAAACGAGACTTTGCAAAGCATCCTTTGCGAGTTCCGTACCGGTGTTGCTGTTTACGATCACCGCCGGACCGCCTTTTATCAGGTATTGGGCCCCGGCGGTCCAGACATTGTCCGCAAATCCCACAGACATCCCAACAAGCCACAGAAGCACGCTTTGCACGATCGAGATTCCCGCCGGAGGAACAGGGGCAAGGAAAGCCCCTGCGGCCACGATCCGGACCGGCATCCACTTACTGTACCGCCTTCCAAGAGGAACTCCGTCCTGGGAGGCTTCCGCAATACCCATCAGCAAACTATAAACAGCAAATACACCCAAAACTGCAAAAAGAGTTGTGTCGTACAGACTCAAGATCGTTTGAAGAAATCCGCCACTGTTGCCGGAAAAATTCTGCCAGCCGGCACCGAATAACTTATTGAGTAGCTGGACCGAGAGATCCGAGTTTGAAGGGGTCAACGGGTTCATTTTTTGAGCCATCCCCAGTTTTTATAGGTATAAAAAAAACAAAGACACCCCACCCCAATCAAAAAATTGGGGAGATTCAGCCAATAGAGGTACCAGAGGGTCATCAGGAGGGAAACTCGCTGGCCTGTGGCCACGATCATGCGTTCGATCGCCTCTCCCCACGTCATTTTCTGCATTTTTTCCATGTCATATCTCGACTAATTCAGCCAAGTCATGCGCCTCAAAGAGAAAATTCTGGAGAAAAATCGGGTCTGGTTTTTCAGAATTCAGAATTTTCGATGAAAGTTCTTCAAAAATCGCGAGAAATGGATGGGTCGGACCCGCCGGGCGTTTCATTTTCAGGAGGTGGAGCATGGCGCGGTTCAAACATTCCGCGGCGTCAAATTTCGTTTCTTTTTCTGAATATTCCTCATCTTTACTCAATAAAAAGACAGCTTCACTGCAAAAAACAAGAAAAAAGGCGCTTTCCGGCAACAAAGTGACTTTGTTCTCAAGTTCCGTAAAATCAATCATCTTTTTCTCCGTTTATTATTAAAAATTGTGCAATTGCAAGGCGGATGAGCTTTCCCGTCGTTTTTTCTTCTTGTTTGGCCCGTTTCCTAAGTTTTTTCAGTGTTTTTTCATCGATCCGAAGCGAGAAAACAACCATCGGAGCCGGTTTCTTTCGTTTTTTGTTCAGAACATCACCTCCTTTCTTTGATTTCGTATTACGATTTTTATTTTAACAAACGATAGAAATAAGTCAAGTGTAAGTGTTTAAAAAATATGAATTTATGTTGACAAAACTGTTCATGAGAGATACATAAAAATTAAAAAATATGGAGGGGAAGGGCTAGTTCTTGCGGTTTTCGAGAACCTTAGCCCGTCCGGACCGATGCGCCGGGGGGGAGCCCAGCGAAGCGCACAGAGACCGCAAGAGTCTCGATGTCGCGAGCGGAAGGCGCAAGGGGAGCAAGGGCGATAAGGAAGGGGATCAGAACCCCAGTTCCAGTTCCCGTTCGAGTTCCCGCTCGCGGATCCTTTCCCGGCCCTTTTGGCCCTTTTCTTTCCCGTTCTCCCAGTTGCCCGCCTGGGTCTCCTTTTCAATCTCAAGTTCTTTTTCGTGACTAGTTACGGCCTTTGGCTCGATCTCAAAGTCCAGGGCGTTCATTTTTTCCCGGGAACGGATGGAGCCAATCAGGGAACGGACTTTTTCTAGCCCGAAGTCCAATTCTTCTTGCTGTTCCTGTGTTCTTTCATTCATCTGACTTGAGGCGTGCCTGTTCAGGAAGGACCGGCAGAGGTCGAAATCGCTCTCAATTCCTTGGGGGAGAGGGATTCCCTGGTCTCCGGATAAGCTCATTGCATAGGAAAGCATCTTTTCCGTGGGGGCCAGTTCTACGCCTGCCGCCTGAGCGGCGCGGTCAAGCTGATCCTCTGTCATGACCATGTGGGCCCCGTCCTTGTGGCGGGTCAACTGGACATACAATTGTTCAAGTCCCTGGAAGCCGATGTAATTGTAGGTTTGGGAACCGGTCTCGCCCTGGCTTTTATTGATCGTGATGGCGTATCCGTGTTGAAAATGCTCATATCGCAACGGATCAAAGGAGAGGTCCTTTCCGGAATCCATCCGGACGTGAAAAAGCCAGGTTCCGTTTGAATCCTGGGCGATCTCTTTTAAAGTTCCCGTCTCGCCGTTCATCACCCCCATGGTCTTGTTGTTCCGGGAGAAGTAAATCCGGTCCCCACCTTGAAATTCCTTGATTCCGGTGGAGGTCTTGACCTCCGCCCGGATCCCGTCGAGGAGACCCTTTTCCTGTATGGCCGCTCGCGCCCTGGCGTTCAATTCCGCAACATCCACCTTCCTATAGGCGGTCAGGAGAGAGGCCCGAGCCTCCGGGTTGAAGTCCTGCGCCCACTTCCCAACGGTCGCGGCCATGGCATGATCACGATCCTTTGCGATCGTGATCATGCCGGCCTGGGCGTATTTCTCAAGGGCTTCCTTCACCTTTCCGTCCCGGATTTCCCGGGACGCCTGTTTCTGCCAGTCCGCTTTCTGGCGGCGGTTTTCCGTGAGCTCCACGAATTCAATCTTTTTCATGAGTCCCTTGACCGGGGATCCTGCCGCTACGGGAGGAACCTGTCGATCGTCCCCGACCAGTTCAAGTTTCGCCCCCGCCGCGTGAGCCAAAGCCTGCAGGCGGTCGAGGGTCCGGGTATCGCACATCATGGCTTCATCCACGACGATGACCGACTTTGCAGAAAGTTTTCTTGTGGGATCTGCTCTTGTTCCGTCATCTCGGTCATAGCCTTCAAGATCTCTCAAGAGGCTGGCGATGGTCTGGCTTTTAATCCCAGTCTCATTTTCCATGAGCTTGGCAGTCTTCCCCTGGAGGGCGCATCCGATGACCTCAAAACCGGCCTCTTCATATCCATAGCGGACGGGAACCAGGGCGGTGCTTTTCCCGGCTCCGGCGTGTCCCTGGACGATCTTCGTCCGGCCTTCCGTCCGGGTCATGTATTCGATGGCGGCGAGTTGTTCCGGAGAGAAACCGAATCCCTGCTCCCTTTCCCGGCGCTCGATGGCCGCATGGACGGTTTCCGGGTCCAGGACATGGGACCGGTCCTCTTTCCCTTCCCAGGCCCGGGCGAGGATCCCTTGTTCCAGTTCGAGCATTTCCTTGGTTGTATAGTAGGTTTTTCCGTCCTGGCCCCGGAGTTTCACGAGGTCTTGGTGGCGCTTGAGGGCGGCCACTTCCTTTTTCACGTCCTCGAGGCCTTTGCCTTGGTGGCTGAAGACAATCGAGGCCTCTTTGAAGAGGTCCTTTTCTTCAAAGACGGCTTCCATAGTGGTCAGTTTCCGAAGGATTTCCTCCCGATTGATCTCCTTGGGTTTTTCTTCAAAAAGCTCTTGCAATCCGAAGCGATGTATCTGTTTTTCTGACCATTCCTCAAAGGTCGGAAGTGGGGCCCGGCGGCCTGACTGGGCATTTGCTTCCTGGACGAGCATTATTTTTTCCTCGTGGGCTCCCCTTGGTTCTTCCAGAAAAAACTTGAGCTCGAGTCGATCCCATTCGTCCAGATCCTTGAATCGAGCATCAGAAAGAATTTTTTCTACCGTTTCAGGGGGAAAGCCCTCATTATTTGTGGTGTCTTCAAAGACGGCTTCCATGGTGGTCAGCTTCCGAAGGACTTCCTCCCGATTGATCTCCTTGGGTCTTTCTTCAAAAAGTTCTTGCAATCCGAAGCGATGTATCTGTTTTTCTGACCATTCCTCAAAGGTCGGAAGTGGGGCCCGGCGGCCTGACTGGGCATTCGCTTCATGGACGAGCATTATTTCTTCCTCGTGGGCTCCCCTTGGTTCTTCCAGAAAAAACTTGAGGTTGAGTCGATCCCATTCGTCCAGATCCTTGAATCGAGCATCAGAAAGAATTTTTTCTACCGTTTCAGGGGGAAAGCCCTCATTATTTGTGGTGTCTTCAAAGACGGCTTCCATGGTGGTCAGCTTCCGAAGGACTTCCTCCCGATTGATCTCCTTGGGTCTTTCTTCAAAAAGTTCTTGCAATCCGAAGCGATGTATCTGTTTTTCTGACCATTCCTCAAAGGTCGGAAGTGGGGCCCGGCGGCCTGACTGGGCATTCGCTTCATGGACGAGCATTATTTCTTCCTCGTGGGCTCCCCTTGGTTCTTCCAGAAAAAACTTGAGGTTGAGTCGATCCCATTCGTCCAGATCCTTGAATCGAGCATCAGAAAGAATTTTTTCTACCGTTTCAGGGGGAAAGCCCTCATTATTTGTGGTGTCATCAAAGATGGCTTCCATGCTGGTCAGGTTCGGAAGGATTTCCTCCCGGTCGATTTCCTTGGCCGCCTCTTTTTCAAGCCCCCTCAGGGCATCAATCGTTTCGCGAGTGACGCCGTGGGTCAAGGCCCGGGCATCCCAATCGGCCTGGAGGATCTCCGCGGGGATATTTCCCTTGTCGAAACGATTGTCCAGATTGGCGATTTCCGACGCCTTCCCTCCGGAAAGTCCCAACTTTTCGAGGGCTTCAAGAATCTGCTCACGCCGTTGCGATGTCTCTTTTTCAAGCTCTTTCGGAATCCCGACAATTCGAAAATAATCCCCGTCGGCTTCGATCTGGAAGCCCATCTCCTTGATTTCTTTTGCAAGCTCCGCCCTATAGATGGCTCCCAAGGCCATTTTCCATTCGTATAGCTGCTTTCCGTTCAACGCTCCCCACGTTCCATCCTCACGGAGGGCCATATTTTGAAGCATCAAATGGATGTGAAGCTGTGGATCCGGGATGGACTGGGCGTCAACGGGCCGTGAGGAACCATGCAGGAAGGCGGCGGCCAGGAGCTTGGCGTTCACCTGCTCGATGGTGCCTTTTGAGCTTGACCCCTGCCGCGCGAGGGGGAAGTTCTGCTCGATGAATTCCAAGACCTTTTCGACGGCCCGAGTTTGGGCGTCTTCGACACCTTTCCTCACGTCCTCGTTTCCCACGGCCCAGACGATACTGACGGACTTGGGGGCGGAAAAGGTCAAATCCCAAGCATAGCGGCGATCTTCACCGGCGCCCTGGAGCAGTCCTTGACCGCTCCGGGGATCCTGCCCCATCAGGGTCCGGATATGGTCTTCACGATTGACGGCTCCCTTTAGTCCCAAAGCCTCCGCCGCGGACCCCATCCAGACTGAGGGGGTCTTATCGTTCCCTTGGGAGTAGTAGTCTTCGATGGCTCCGGGGGCTTTGGATTTGTCCTTGGATTCGTCCGGGTACTTGGCAACTCCGGCCACATCCTTGGCCGAGGTTCCTTTTTTGCAGCTAATGCTTAGCATTTACTCCCTCTCTTCTTCGTCTTCCCGCTCCGGCTCCGGGGCGGGGGAAGGTTTGGCGATCTGAACCCGCCCGACGGTTCCGGAGGCCCCGGTTGAATCCAGCATGGCGGCCAGGAGTTTCAGGCTGTCGATTGCGATATCGCCGGTGAAATCTTCTCCGGAGAGGCTTGCGGTCAGCATCTTTTCCCCGATTTTTTCCGCCTCTTTCTCGTCCTCTTTTTCGTTTTCTGGGTCGGTTTTCTGTTGTTTTGGCTGTTGTTGTTGGGGGATTTCGACGTGTTCAAGGCGTGGGGTGGCGTTAGTGCTAACGCCCTCCTGTTTCCGCTCCGCGTCTTCCTTTCGAGCATCCGGGCCGCCTCCGGAGGGGGGAGAGGGCGGGACTGGGAGAGGAGCACTTGCACCCGAGGAATCTGGTCCCTCTTTAGCTGGGGATCCCGATAGGGAATCGGTCACAAAGGCCAGGTTGCTGGCGATCACCTGGCCGGAATCATCCACGACCACCCGGGGAGGAAGAACGACGGGATCCTTTTCCTTGGGGTCATGGATAGGCCGGGGGAGCATGGGCCAATCAAGGATCACGCGATCGAATCCGGAAATCTGCAAGAGGGCTGTGACGATTTTCTTTTTAGGCTTTGGCCTGAGGAGCATTTCAAAACCGTGCTCCTCGAGGAGTCGTTTTTCCTGCGGTGGACTCCAGCCATCGCTTGTTCCGGAGGAAGGGGGAAGCGTGCCGGTGGTGCGCTGGCGATGATAAATCTGCACTGTGTGGGTTCCGACGCTCTCACTCGCCCACTTTTTGGCGCTCTGTCCAACATCCTGACCCCATATTTTTGTGAGTGTATTGTTTTCCCAAGTCATCCGGTCCTCTTTTCCCTGGTTTTTTTCTATCTGTTCCGCGTTTTGGAGCCCCAATAACATTCGAACACCTTTTGAACGGCTTGTTTCAAGGAATGTCGTGATTTGCGGGTTACGCCCAAGTTGTGGAACTTCATCGAGAATGAACCAGATGCGGCGCTTGTCCGGATCAGCGTCCCCGAGACCATTGATCTTCAGGGCCGCCACATTGATGAACGCTGAAATGAAAGTCCTGGACCAGATTTCCGAATCTCCGGCCCGTTTGAGGATCACAGGTGGGCAAGTTTTCACTTCATCACTTAGGAATCCCTTTTTATCCTGATCGAGCCAGAATTTTTTAGCCCCGACTTTACATATCTCAGCGTCCAGACGGCATATATCAATCAGAGGGCTTAGCTGGCCCCCTTGGGTGAAAAGAACTGAGCTTGTCGCTTTGCTCGTCGCGTCCCGGACAATCTGCCATGCCTCAGGGAAATATGTCCGGACAAACGTCTGGAGGTTCCTCATGTTCTCCTGGGGGTCATCTACCCCCACAAGCAAGTCATCCAACAGTCCTTTTCCGAGGTCTGAAAAGGTCCACTTCCCGGGCTTGTGTGCTTGTAATTTGTGGATCTCAGCGCGAAGGAGAGCTCTTGCCGCGTTATCCCACACGGGATCTGAAGCTTTTGGGTTTGGAATGATGAAACATTCCGCAAAGGCCTGGGCCAGGGCTTCCGTCGTAATATCCATGCCTATAAACCAACTCCAGGAGCGACGATCCCAGGGGGCGAGAATGATGCGGTTTTGGAGTTTTTGCGTGAAATCGGATTTTACGTCGTAACCTAAAATCTTGTCTTTTCGATTAATGATCTGGTCGAGGATGTATTGAATTTCGGTTGTTTTTCCTGATCCCGTCGAGCCGATCATCAAGAAATGCTGGATTTCAAGCCTCATTGAAATTTGAACGTTGGGATGGATAAAGATCCCGTCTACGTCAAAATTCTCAGCAATCTGCTCCTGGAGGGCCTTCGCCCCGGCCTTTCCCTCGAGTATCCTCGGCCCGGAAAGGTGTTTGATCGGGTTGGTCATGTTTTGGTGGTACTTCCAGGCGGCTCGCCCGCCGATCGCCGTGCCTATGAACGCTCCAACCGAGACATAGGGGATCAACGATCCCACCCCGGACAGGTCCGCCCATGGCTTCAGTCCCAACCAGGCGTTAGCGAAATCCACGTGGGGGAGTAGATTCAGGAGAAAAGAAAGGCCGGAATATTGAAAAAAAGCTTCAGTTGCTATCCCAATCGTGCTTTTTAGCCACAAAACCGGTCCGGCGGTGACTGGATTCACGAAGTTGACAGCAACGCCGATGGCAAGCCCGACCAGGGTGCAACCCAGCATCCAGAACAAAAAGATCAGGATATTTGAGAGGTGATCCGGATCCGGTGTGTCCTTGTGCAGCATGGGGTTAGTCATGGGGGGATATCCTTTCTTTCTCTGGGAGGATCTTCTCTCTAGGAACGAGGTCCTCCCTTTCTTGCATGGCTTTGGGTCCCTTACCATCAGTAAGAAAGGGCTGGTAAGAACGGGTTTCTTGACCGACTATTTCTCCGGTTTTGACTCCAAAAAAGAAGACGAGCAGCACACCGAAACTGATCGAAATTGCCATCCCGCGTGTCGATTCGAAAAAATCCCTTGCGCGGTCGAAAAAGTCAGGGTTGGCCACCTTCCAGACTTTATCCGTGTGGCGGCTCACAAAATCCTCGTCAAGGTCCAATGGATATTCTTCTTTCTTCCCACCAGTGTTCACGATTGTTTTTCTGACTCTGGAAAAACCTTCCATCATTGCCCCCTTTGTTGTTGAACTGTTTGTTGCCCGACGTTCTCCCCCAGGAAAAAAAGGGCCAATCCGCCGGACACGGTTAAACCAAGAGCGATCGCCAAGGTTATAATCGCTACTTTCATCCTCCCGGAGCCCTTGTCGATCTTTGACTCAAGCGAAGAAAGAGCTTCCCCGAGCTTGAGAGGCAATACCGTCCCGAGAGTTTTGACAAGTTCCGCTTTTTGCGCCGCGGTCGTCTTTTCAATTTCCAGCCTGGCCGCCGCCTGGTTCTTCTCTATTTCCGCCGTGGCCGCCCGGATTACTTGAGCGGACGCCTCTTTCACCTGGCGGGTGATGACCTCAGATTCAGCCCTCATTGAGGCCGGCATTTGCTCAAAAAGTTTCTGATAGTAGTCGAGACCGAGAATAATCAGCCAAAAGCTATCCTCGGGTTTGATGTGAAGGGCCGCCGCAATCACCAGGAGCCTCTTCTCAAGATCGGGGGGAATTTCCTTCCCCCCGTGAAGTTCTTTGTAGGTTTCGGCAATATCACTCATCCTCTGCGCCCCCCTCCCCGTTGATCACGCTGTCAAACATTCCATGCGTCAACCGTCGCCATCGCCCGAGTTCGATCCGATTCCCAAGCGTCAGTTCTCCCGCCGCGCGGTCGATCGGGATCCGCTCGGAATACAGCTCCTTCGCAACCCGGTCGGCCAGGGCCGGAAAATTGAGCGTCAGTCCTCCCGCCGCTTCTATTTCCTTCCTGATTTCGGATCGGTCATAATCGTCAAACTTGTGGATGGGCCCGAAGTAGAGATTCCTCACGACATGAATCCTGGCCGCCGCCACCCCTTGGCGAAATTCCTTCAGGAGTTCGATAGAATCCCGTTGAGTATTGATAACCCATAGGGCAATCAGGTCCCTCCCGAGTTCAACGATCGCCTCATCCAGCATGACCCCGTTTTCTTCAACATCCGTTCTGGCTGCGGAATTGATAACTACCGGGCCATCATGAGCAGTGCACAGGTCTATCAGGCGGATCCACCCGTCCGTTCCATCCAGGTCTACCATTTCTGTCTTCACCGTCTCACGGTATGCCTTCGCCACATCCGGGTTTGCTGTGTCGGTCTCAACCAGCAAGGGATCCTTCTCCCCGAGGTAATCCAGAAGAGCCATGCTGACTGCACTTTTTCCCACTCCACCCTTACTTCCTCCAACCCAATGGATCGCATTCATCTGTGTTCCTCCTTTTTAAATCGATGTGTCAGGTTTCAAAACGAAGGCCCCGGTTTCATGGGCCGGTCCGGCAAGAGCTTTTTCCCTTGCCCTCTCTCTGCTCCTCAGCTCTATGCTCTCCCGCAGAGCTGCCCGGCGGGCCTCTGCGTCTTCACTAATTTTTCTGTTTTCAGTTTTCTGTTCCTGCTTGATCATTTGAGCAGCCTGGACCTCCGAACTCGTTGGAACCGGGGATCCTTTCTTTTCCCGGCGCTTGCGCTCCCTCCAAAAGGCCAGCGAAAATCCATCTTCTTTTCCCAGAAAACCAAGCGTTTCAACGATCTCAGTCCAGCTTGCCCCAATTTTTCGAGCTTCGGAAATCAAGTCGAATTCTCTTTTCACGATCTCAGATATCCCGCCATGAAATGCGCTTTTTTTCCTGTCGATCAAGGATATAAGTCCATTCCTGACCTCATCGGATTTCACGATCTTTCCGGCGGACATCAATTTCTTTCACCTCCTTTCCGCTTGGTTTCAGACTCTTTCAGGCGATTTCAGCCCACCACCGGGTGAGTCGGGTGTGGCTAATACATGGCTTTATTCTCTTGTTCTTGGTTGGTAGGATGTAAGGCGGATAAGTGTGACAATGGACTAAAGAAATGACTGCGCCTCCCAGACGGAAAGAATCCGTCCGGGACCCTGGCGCTGACCGAAATGAAAGGAGAGAGATCCCTGATGTCCTACGAAGAATTGTTTAACAAACATGGATTTACCTGGGACAAGAAAACTGGTTTAGCCACATCCGGAAAGGATGCAATAAAGCCTGTCCTAGCTTTAATAGGTATTGAATTAAAGAACGGATCTGAAAAGGAAATAATAGCTGCACTTCATTTAATTTCTGAACACGGGTGGAAAAAACTTTATTGCTCAGGAGATAAAGATTTCCTATCCAGAGTCATGTCCAGAGTAATCGAAAATCATTCCAAGGATTATTCTTTTCTTGAACAAGTAACAGCGAAATTCCGCAAAGATAAGGCTCGTGGATTTTCTGATTCAGATGATTGGTCTCCAACTCCAAGACCGAAACACGAACAACGTCATGGCCAGGATCATGATGAGGACCATGGCCATTCAGGCCCATAGATATAATATATGTAAAAGATCCCCCCGGCGGCTTGTTCGAGCGCCGCCGGGGGGCGTGAGGGAAAAGAGGAGGGCCATGAGGGAGGAGAGTTCAACCCGTCCTGATGGTTTTTCAGCCAGATCCGGACGTGCGGATCACTTTTTCTACAAACCGGGATTCGCATTGCTCGAAAACGTAATTCCAGACTGGAATCTCATCCGGTGGCCCATGTCACTTTCTTCTCCGCATATTCTTCCTTTTTCGTTCGATCAAAAGGGTTGACCAAAGGAAGACCCGGATAACTGTCTCCTGACGGACAGGAACATCTGAATGTATACGCAACTTTGCCATGGCCAACCAGTTCTCGGTCCACAGAGCAAAGCCCACCTGTGCATCTGGGACAGGACTGAACCTGAAGAGCCGTTTTTTCTGTGGCCTTTTTCTCTACTCCTGTTGCCCCCTTGAACTCTCCTATCCGCGGAAAAGTCTTCTGAACCGGAGAATCAAGAAAAAACCTTGCGGCCCGGCGGATCTCCTCAGATGAATATTCCCGCAACTCGCTCGTCCACAGTTCCGCCAGTTCCTCGTTGAAGTGTTTTTCAAATGCGATCAGAAGGGGTTTGAGTTCGCGAAGAATTTCAAGTTTATTAGCC
Organism: Nitrospirota bacterium; assembly: GCA_021844275.1. The sequence goes on from JAKBTR010000010.1 coordinate 49,025, forward strand.
ATTACTCGCTCCCTTCTCCCTCTCCTCAGCCTCATACTTGGCAATCAGGTCATCAATATTCGATCCCCTGCTTGTTCCACTAGCCGATGCCCATCCTTCCCGTAACGCCATGACGATGAATCCGGGCATATTTGAACGATTCTTTTCACTGGCGAGATCGATCACTTCCCTTATTCTTGGAACAGAATGAGCTTTGGCTAAAGCCCTCGCTACTCCATGATTGATTCCAACCGTTTTGAGTAGTGTGTATCCTTCTTCTTTTCCTTCGCCGAAACCTTCAACATCAACACCTGCTGTTGTTGTTTTTTCTTTTTGGTTTATATCTTCATGGTTACTTCTTGTTTGTTTATCCCCCCCTTTTGCATCCATGCAATTTGCATCCCTGCTAAAGGGGGGGATGCAAGTTGATCCTTCCAAAAATTCAAACTCGTGTTGCCACCTGAAAACAGGACGCCCTTGATTTTTTTCTTTTTCTGAAGGGACGCGGAACTTCCTCGAGTTCCACCACCCAACTTTTTCTAGTTCTCTCCTGGCTGAAACCCATATTTTGTCACTGATCCCAAGCATTTTTTGGAGGGCTTCGATTCTGATTTCGAATCCGTCTGCCCGACCAACTAACCATGCCGCCAAAGCTCGAGCCTGTAAACTCAATCGTTTGTCCTCGAGCAGGGTGTTCGGAACGATCCCGAACGGTAGCTGTAGTCTATTTCTGACTTTAAGGGTGGTCATCACACCACCCCCTTCCGGGCAGCGATCCAGGCTTCTAATTCAGCCTCATCACAAGCCCAGTGTGCGGATGAGCCTTCCCCAGTCCTAAAAATAGGAAGAGAGCCAATCTGGCGTCGCTGGATCCTTTTTCTCAAGCTGGCGTATTGAAGATTCAAGCGTGTTGCAACCTGGTCGAGGGTCAAAAGTCGCTGTTGGGGGGTCATTTGGCACCCCCTCTCTGTCTGGCTAGTTCCTCTTCCTTTGTGGGGCGGCCAGGGCGTCGTTTTGGTGGAGGAGAAAATTCTACTGGCTGAGTTATCCCAGCCTGCTCCTCTAACCAGCGCCGAACAACTTGAGGGTGCCACCTTAAAACTCTCGAACCCGGAAGTTTTATCCTGGGAGGGAGTTCTCCAGGATTTTGGCTGGATCTAACATAAATTGATTTTCTGCTGGTTTTTAAAATTTTTGCCAGATCAGAAACGTCTAGGAGGGATAGCTCTTCATTCATCATGATGACCGGCTCCTGCCGGTCGGAGAGGATTCCAGGCACAAAAAAACCCTGGCAAAATCCGCGTCCGACTCTAAATAAAGTCAAATGCGGAGCTTGTCAGGGTCCCTGTAGGGCATGCTTGATTTTTAAGCATGCGTTCAGGCCGTCGGTTTGTCTCCCAGATTTCTCTGATGGCCGCTCCTGACCAACCAGCCGAATCCGGGTCTTGCCTCTGCACAAAATGAAGACAGGTACCTTAATCTTGCGCGAGGCGGGCACTCTACCCTTTTGACTAGGTAATCCCTAGGATTCCCAAGTCTCAACCGGTTTGAGTTCGGTCCGGCTCCCTTTTCTCCTCGTCAACTCAGAGTCGTGAAGCTCAGAGTCGTGATAACGCGAGTGCTCGTTATCTCCCCAGTCTCCTGTCAAGACCTTTTTTTGTTTTGGCCGGGGTAGACCGTCACAAATGCAAAATACCATAGGTAGAAAACAGGGTCAAGAGGTTATCCTTGTTGCCATAATCGTTGAAACAGATGTCTCAAAGGTTGCCTTTTTAAGCTATTTTATTTGCCATAACTGTGCCATAGTAAGAGATAGATAAAGATGGAAAAAAAGGGAATCCGTCATCTTATTTAATGGCTTAAAACATAGCATTAAACGAAAACATGAAGGCGTACAAATGGATTTTAACTGGCTGTTAACCACCGTGTCGGGGGTTCGAATCCCTCCCGGGGAGCCAGTTTCAGAGCCAATCTAGAAGACAATAAACAATCCAAAAAATTAAATTTGTCACTCTCTTCTCACTCCGGAGAAAAAATCGCAGGATCTCCAGACGATTATCCGGTCAAAAGATGGAGTGACAGATGGCGACATCCCACAAGCGTTCCGGTTCTTGGCAAGCCCTCGTCCGAAAGAAAGGCTTCGGGCAGATCGGACGGACCTTCGACACGAAGGCCGAGACCTGGGCCAAAATTGATGGATTTCACGTAAGCTGCCCCCTCTGATTTCACGCATTCTGACCCCCTCCAGTTTCAAATCATTGACCCCAAAAAGGGATCTTGAAACCGGCCGGAAAAGTCCGTTTTCTGGGAGAGGTGTTTTACGGACCTTTTTCAGAAAGGGGACCGGCATGGCCGGAAAACGGAAAGGAGTGCGCATGATTCGAGGAATCCAGCGGTTGAAGGGTCTTGGAATGGGGAAGAAGGCGGTTGCCCGAGCGCTTCAGATCTCCCGAACACGGTGAAGCGGTATTGGGTTGGGGAAGCGGAGGAACGGGAGAGCCCTCGGCCGGAGTACCAGGCGCCATGGAGCGGAATGGTCGATTGGAAAGACGTCCAGAAGGCGGTGGAGAAGGGGCAGGCGCTGGCCCACTACCGGGAGGCATGCCAGGAGAGTTTGCCCGAAGGGGACTCCCGGAAAGGGGTTCCCTATGTGAGCTTCTGGCGGGAATACAGGCGGAAAAACGGACAAACTTTTTTCCTCTTGACAATCAGCATGCGTCCTCCTTGATGGGTAACCTCATTTTCCGGATTCTTCACTCTCATTTTCCGAAATCGACATTCTGGACCGCTGGACCCGGACGGCCACCCATCGCGAGACCAGCGGACCGATCAGGACAACCAGCAACATGCGAGAGAGTTGAAGCGCCATGACGAAGCCGACCTTGACGTTCGCGGATGTGGCGATGATTGCAACCGCATCCACTCCCCCAGGACTCGTTGCCAGATAGGCCGTCAACGGATCGACTCCAAGAAATCGGTTCAGCAAATAACCCAGAAACCCGCAAAAAACGATCACGACAAAGATGGAAAGGACTGCCCGGGGAATCATCCGGGCGGCATAAAGCAGGACATCCCTGCGGAAGCGCAGTCCGACCGTCCAGCCGATACACATATAGGCACTGGCCAACAACCATCCTGGAAGCATGATCGAGGCAAGCCCTCCGGCCTGCAGGATCGATCCGGCAAACAGAGGGATCAGAAGCATCCCTCCCGATATTCGTAAAAAATACCCGATAAAAGTCCCGACAAGAATGATTGTCATCGTTTCGCCGAACGGCAGTGGGAGAACCTCCGGAAACCAGTGAAAGACTCTTCCGGCAATCGGGTGATGAATATTGAAATGAGCGACAAACGATGCGAAGAACCCCACCATCACCACGCGAAGATACTGGATGAAAGCGACAAGCCGGACATCCGCGCCACAGGATTCGGCCATGATGATCATGCTTGAAGCGGCTCCGGGCAAAAGCCCCCAGACAGCGGTCGTTCCCGGGAAAGCCCCCGAGTGGCTCAAAAACCATCCCATAGCACAGTTGAAAACGATGATCGACAATACAATAGAAACGAACAGAACCCCTCTTGACCAGAAAGCATGCATCACTGCCGGCGTCAGCGACTGAGCCACCATGCAACCGACAACACCTTGAGCAAAACCGAACGGGATACGATGCACATGGATGTCAGAACGCAAAACACCCAGAGCGATCGCGGCGGCCATCGGGCCCAGCATTAGCGCTCCAGGAAGACTCAACTCGAGAAACAGGAACGACATCAGGATCGAAAGGATGATCAAGAGTCCCCACTGCAGGAAATGGCGGAGACTGACATTATTCAAGGGCGGAATCCGGAAGTTTTAAGGTTTCTCGATCAGGAAAAAGTCACATCAACGGATTGCACGACACTCCCGATCCGTGGAAAGATCTTTTCAAAGGCGAACCGATGCATGTCGGCGGACATCGAACTTGTCGCATCTTCGACAAACACGAGCGAATATCCCAGCTCCCAGGCCTGTCGGGCGGTGGATTCCACACCAATATTTGTCGCAACGCCGCCAAGAACGATCGAATGGATTCCTCGACGGCGAAGTTGCAAATCGAGTTCCGTCCCGTAAAATGCGCCCCACTGGCGTTTTGTGATAAAGAGGTCTCCGGGGCCGGCCAATCCTTCGACGATTTCGCTGAAATCGGAAGGATACCCGCCAGGAGGCATCACGTTCGGCTGATCAACAGGTTGACGGAGAACATCCTTGAAATCTTTTGAAAAACCAACGTTCACGAGTACAACAGAAGCGCCGGCTTTTCGGAATCGTTCTGCCAGCATCCCTCCGTTCTGAATGACACGTTCTCCGGAATGGGGTTCGAGAGGACGTCCGACAATGCCTTTTTGAAGATCGACCAGAACGAGGGCCGTCGATTGCGGAGCAAAAGCGATCATGACATTTATCCTTTCATGTGAGCTGTGATAGGGATTTCTGTCCCATCACAAACTTCACCCAGACAGAAAACGAGCCAGAAGCGATCAAAGGACAGGATTATTTGAGCATGGGCTCAAACAACGAGTCAAGAACCATCCGGGATCGCAATGCCCGGACGCCAAAGAGGACAAATGGCATACGGCGTGTGGCCGTCATCCTGAAAGCCGGAGAAGAAGTGATCGCCGAAAAAGGGTACGAGTCCGCGACGATGGCGGAAATCGCCGCCCGTTCCGACACCCGCATCGGCTCTCTCTACCGCTTTTTTCCCGGAAAGGAGGCTCTCGCCAACGCCCTGATCGACCGCTACCGGGAAAATATCGACCTGGCTTTCGATGCAATCGATGCGGAAGTGGTTTCCCTTTCTGTCCAGTCTCTGGCCGATCGTCTTCTCGGAACTCTTCTTCGCCTTCATCCTAAAGGAGCTGCGACATTCCGGCTGATGGAAGCCAGACCGGAGTGGTCGATAAAACGAGAAGAGCTCCGTTCTGTCGCGCTCCGGAGAATTGCGCAAACATTGCGTATTCATTCTCCCCGACTGGAAGAAAGCCTGGCGCAGGACGTGTCCACCGTTCTTCTTCTTAACATGAAATCCATGAAGGCATTCGCGATCATGTCAGACAGGGAAAGGGCTTCCGGAGCCCTGCGGGAGCTTCACCGCATGAACCGTCTCTATTTGGAAAATATCCTTACACCACTTCATCCTGACGAGAACTGACCCTCATCGGGCATCCGTAGAGTCTTGTCGCTCCACACTCCCACCAACACAGCAGGTTTCCACTCCGGAGACTTTCACGAAAAACCCGTGATATGCTTCAGCGTCCTGTCCGAAGCAACCCAAGTCCATTCCAAAAATGAGGGAGATGAGACCGGATTGGACTATTGGCCCGATCGAGAAACCCGGGACGAGCACCAAACACGAAACATTCCTGTGAAAGAGGGAATTTTTCGGACATGACCCCCATCTCAATCACCGTCTGGCTCCTTTTTTTCGTCGTACTCGTTTCTTCCCTTGGCGCAAAATGGCGCATCCCTCAACCGGCTCTTCTGGTCCTGGCCGGATTCATTCTGAGCTTTTCGTCTCCCTTCCACGATTTCCATCTGGATTCCCGGACATTTTTTGCGCTTTTCGTCCCGCCTCTCCTTTTTGCCGATGCGTGGCTCATCCCCAAAAGAGAACTCCGCAAGAACCTCTATAGCGTCCTCCTTCTTGGCTTTGGACTCGTCTTCGCCACCGTTGCCGCAACCGGATTTTTCGTCCACTGGCTGATTCCGGCGGTTCCGTTAGCATCCGCATTCGTTCTCGGCGCTGTTCTGTCCCCCACAGACACGGTGGCGCTGAATGCTCTCATTGGCCGCCTGTCGCTCCCCCAACGCCTGGTCTACGTTCTGGCAGGGGAGAGCCTGATCAACGACGCCTCCGGCCTTGTCTCCTTCAAATTCGCAATGGCCGCCATTCTCCAGGGGAATTTCACCTGGTCGGCCGCCTTTCGGGATCTTGCGTGGGTTTCGATCGGAGGGCTTCTGACAGGCTTCCTCATCGCCTACAACATCCATTGGTTCCGGCAACTTCTCACACATCGGGGGGTCGAAGATCCGAGTGTCCAGACATCCCTCTCCCTCATGACACCCTATTTTGCCTATATGGCGGCGAACAGCTTCGGGGCATCCGGCATTCTCTCCGTCGTGGCCGCCGGGCTGTATGCCGGGGTCAGCGACGTCCGGGATCTCTCCGGCCCACTCAGACTCCATGCGGCCAGTGTCTGGAACATGTTGACGTTTGTCCTGGAGGGCTTTGTCTTTCTGCTTCTGGGTCTCCAGCTCAGACACGTTTTCGCGGCAATTTCTGCAATCCCGATCCCCCGTCTGATCGAATACAGTTTTCTTCTGACCGCTGTCACGATCCTGATCCGGATGATCTGGGTCTTTCCTTTTTCACGGATATCCTGGTTGCTGAACCGGATCCACACAAAAAACCTGACGCCTCCGACGTGGAACAGCGTTTTTCTCGCCGGCTGGATCGGCGTCCGGGGAGCCATCACGCTGGCAGCCGCCCTTTCAATCCCCCTCGAGGTCCAGGGAAAACCCTTTCCGGGAAGAGACCTGATCGTCTTCCTGTCCGGAAGCGTCATCCTTCTTTCCATGTCGACAGTCATCCTGACACTGGAACCTCTGGCCCGATGGCTCAAGGTCAAAGACCCCGGAGAAGCCGCGGAAGAAGAACAGATGGCCCGTCTGGAAGCCAACAGGAAAGCGTTGTCCTTCCTGACCGAACGGACGACAGACAAGACTCTCTCCGAACAAGAAAGGGCGCTTCTGAACCGGATCGCATCCGAATACACTCTCCGGATCCAGGAACTGCAAGAACGGCGGGAAGGAACCGACAACATCCGAAAAACACTGGAGGAAGAAAACGGTCTTCGACTGGAAGCCATTCACGAAGAAAAGCGGACAATCCACCAGCTGAGGACGGAACACCGGATCGACGACCAGACTCTCCGACGCATCCTGCGGGATCTCGACCTGGTGGAAGCGGGTCTCCGGAAGTACCGGGAGGACTGAACGTTATCCCGCTGGATCTCCGCTTTTTCTGAGAAAAGAGAGAAACCATACATCCCGCCATCCCCCACTTTCTCCTCCCCACCTGCCGGCGTGCTGCCCTTTCATGCAAAAAGGCCGAAGGATATGATATAAAGTCTTTCAGACATCCGTTCACCCCGTCCCCAAAAACCGGTAAAGAGGAGGAACCCTCCGGATGGCAAAAAAAATCGGAATCAGGTCATTTTTTCCTCAATGGATCCTCTCCTCTCTGGCTCTGACCTTTCTGGCTTTTTCCGCCTGTTCTTCTTTTTCCCAACCTCCCGGTGGATACGGGGAACCCCACCTGATGGCCCAGTCGCACGGAAAGAGACCCGAATGGATCGACCAGCCCGGGAAATACCAGCAGGATCATCCGGACGCCCGGTATTTTTCGGGGACTGCCAACAGGGAGCCGGACCAGGAAGGCGGCAGGACCGACTCCTACGCCAGCGCCCTCCAGAGCATTGCCGAAAGCGTGGCAAACAACGTCGGCTCCCGATACATGGCCAAACGGATGACGGTTCTGGGGTCTTCTCCGGACGGTGGAGACATGCGGACAAAGCGCCGGATCACGAACCTCATCCGCCAATCTGCCGAAGCGCGCCTCAGCGGAGTGCGCGTGGTTCGGTACTGGTGGAGAAAATACTGGATTCAGCCGTCCAGAGATGCCAACACCCGAACCTACTTTGACTACTATGTCCTTGTCAGCCTCTCCAACGATCAATATCACCGACTGATTCGTCATGCTATCCGGGATGCCCGGAATGCCGCCGGCGATTCCCGGACCCGAAAGGCCCTGGATCTCCTGACCAATCCATAATGTGAAACTTTTTTCCGGAAAGGACAGCCGGATGAGGCGCGGTTTCTATTTGTTCCGGTCATTAACGGTTGCGGCATTTTTGTTCCTTGCCTTCAGTCGACAGGGCCAGGCATCCGAAAACTGGTGGGAGACCGGTCATCTCTCCGATTACCCTTCCAAGCGCTATATGACGGCGCTCGGATACGGACAGTCTGCCCGCTCCGCCCGGAGCGATGCCGTGCGGGCATTGTCCCAGCAGCTCAGCGCCCAAATCGGTTCTTCCTACACCCAGAACAGGGAAACATCCGGGATGACCACGCACCGTTCCGTCAAGGATGTCATCCGGATCCGGACCAAGACGCGGCTGGTCCATATTCTTTTCCCCCGGACCCGATGGGTCGGGAACCAGAACAGCTTCGTCGCACTGGCCGCTCTCGACATTCCGGAAGAAACCCGTTATCTCAAGGGACGGGTCCGGAATATCGAGCGGAACATCCGGTCCCTCCGGTCTTCCTATGAGAACGCCTCCGATCCCCTGCGCCGCATCCGGCTACTCTCGGAAATCGTCCGGAACAAGGAAAAGGCGGCCCTCTATGACCGGGAACAGGCCATTCTGTCGGGCGGATCCCCCTCGAGCCGCTTTGACGTGGGGCGCGACATCACCCGTCTGGAAAATCGTCTGGCCAAAGATGCCACTTTCCAGGTCGTCGTCGTGAACCGTTGTGGTGTGCCCGACGATCTGACCCGCACCGTTTCCCACCATATCACCCAGGCCCTGACGCGGGAAGGACTCGTCGGAGGACCGACCGGAAAGATCCGCATTTCCGGAGAGATCTCCTCCCGGCCAATGGGTCGGCATTTTTCCCGTCGTTACCTTTATTACGGATATCATTATCATTTTACGGTCCGGGGCCCCGGAGGGCAGACTTGGGGAGAAATTGCACGGGACGGAAAAGCTGCCGGTCTCACGAAGGATCAGGCACGGATGATGCTCACCCGAAGAGTTTCCCGGGAAGGCGTCCGTCCCCTGGTTCAAGGGATTGTCAGCCGGCTCTTCTATAAAAAAGGATCCCGGCGGTTCGTCGCCCTTCCCCGGGAATCCGCCTCTTCGTCAAAACGGCACGAAAAAGTCGTTCCGAAAACCGGGTGCACATCCTCCCCCCTGGGCCAGGCCCGGACGATTTCACATCGTCAACCCGGAAGACATCCGTCTGGCAGAGATTTGAGGACATAGGGAACGGAAGCCTTCTTCCGTCCTTCAACGGGATATCCGGAAGGCATGACAAACGTTCCTTCCGGACATCCCGCAACACGAACCGATACTGAGGAGATCGTATGAAACCGTTCATGAAAATCCTGATTCCGGCGGTGGGCCTGGCCGTCATGGGAACTCTCGCCGACTGCAGCTCGCTTTCCAGCCTTCCCCAGGGCCCGGAAGGCTACAAGGTGGTTGCGGGCTCCCGTTCCTCGGCCCCCTCCTGGATCAACTCGATCGGAGAGTACACCCACAAGAAAGACGAGAAAAAAGACAACAGGGGCGCTGTCTGGTTCACCGCCAGTTCCCCTCTCGAAAACACGCTCCAGGGCGCCAAGCACGACGCCTACGTCCGGGCGATGCGAAAAGCGTCGGAGAGAATCGCCGACCAGACCTGGAACATTGTCGGAAACGCGGTGTCCCGCCGTCTGAAGCAGAACCTTCAGATCATGCACCGCCTGCGGGATGTCACGAAGACCCGGCTCCGGGCCGAGTCGCAGGGCTGGCTGGTGGGCGGAGAAGAATACATGTACTACTGGATCGAATACCAGCCGAAGCACAAGGAAATGGCCACCCGGGGGAACCAGTCCCTCTACCGGGCCTGGGCCCTCGTCCGCTTCAATCACAACAACTGGGAATGTTCCCGACGGAACTCCCTCAAGCTGCTTCCCATGGTTCAGTCGGATCTGGGGGGAAAGTTCGGATTCAAGAAGTTTGAGCAGAAACGGTACCTTGGCGTTTTGAGAGACATCACGGACAAGAACATCCAGCTGATTCCCGATCAGGTCTGTACCGGCGGCTGATTTCTTTTCCCCCTGTCCGGGAACCGGTGATTCCGGACAGGGGTCTGCTTTTGTTTCTTCGAGAACTGTTCGCGTCGATTATTCCGGGTTCTCTTTGACAACATTCCAGGCCAAATGCACAATAAAATCATGAGAAAATGGCAGAATCTCCCTTTCGGGGAGAAAGGGCAGGATCTTTTCGGGCATATCCCAATGCCCGGGACAGAATCTTTCGTCTTGACGATCCGATGACCGCGTTTTCCCCGACGGCCGGAGACTGGCTTTTCGCCATCAAGACATGCGCCGCTGCCCTCCTGTCCCTTTTTGTCGCTTTCCGATGGGATCTTCCCCAGCCCTACTGGGCTCTTTTGACCGTTCTGATCGTCGCCCAGCCCTACACCGGCATGGTCCGTTCGAAAGCCCTCTACCGCTTTGTGGGCACCTTTGTCGGTGCCAGCATGGCCGTCTTTCTGGTCCCCCTCCTGGTGAACATGCCCCAGTTCCTGACCTTGAGCCTGGCCGGCTGGATCGCCCTGTGCCTTTACTTCTCCCTGATCGACGGAACACCCCGGAGCTACGCCTTTATTCTCGCGGGATACACGATCGCCCTGATCGGCTTTCCCAGCGTCTCCGCCCCCCAGAACATCTTTTCCACCGCCGTCGCCCGGGTCGAAGAAGTCTCTCTCGGCATTCTGTCGACGTTCGTCATCAATGAACTGTTTTTTCCGCGATCGGCCGTCCCCTTGTACGACGCACGCATCCGGCGCTGGATGGAACAGTTCCAGGAGGCGACCATCCAGATCCTGAACACCCCTCCCGGTTCCGGCATTCTGGAGAAGACCCGGCACCGTCTTTCCATCGACCTGGCAGGCCTCGATCCCCTCTCCGTCTTTGCGGCCTACGACACGGGCCGTTCCGACCATATCGAGGGCATGAACCGGTTGCGGGAACGCATCCGGGAGCTTCTTCCCCTGCTGACGGAAATCGTCCGCCATCTGGAAGTCCTCGACAGGGACTATCCGGAAAACGCCCGGACACTGCACCCCCTTCTCCAGGACACCCGCAACTGGCTCGAGCAATCCTTCCTCCATTCCCCTCTCCGCCTTCCCGCCGTACTGGAAGGCGGAAACTGTTCGTCCCCGGAAAACCCGGACGCCGGAACCCGCCTTGTCCAGAGCCTGAAGACCCGTCTGAAGGCCTTGTGCCAGCTCTGGAAGGAATGCCGTGACCTTCGCCAAAACCTTCGTGGCAACGCCGCCATGCCGGAAACGGAAACTCCCCGGCGACCGACGTCCACCCATCGGGACCATTTGCTGGCCGGTCTTTCGGCCATTGCCGTCTTCATCACGGTGGTCCTGGTCGCCAATTTCTGGATCTTCACCGAATGGCCGGACGGAGCCGTCGCGACCATGATGGCCGCCGTCGTCGGATCCTTTTTCGCCGCCATGGACGATCCGGTTCCGGCGATCGTGCGATTTCTGTCTTTTCTCTCGACCGGGTCGGTGCTGGGTATCCTGACCCTGTTCATTCTTTTGCCGATGGCGCACAACTTCCTGGACTTGTCCCTGGTCCTCTCCCTGATCCTGATCCCGGCCGGACTGTTCCTGGGACGGCCGGAGTACACCATACCGGTCCTGTCTTTCAGTATCGGATTCGCCGGGGTTCTGGCCTTGTCTCCGACTTACTCCGGTCACTTCGCCCGTTCCGTCAACACCGCCATCGCGCAAAATGTGGGGATCTTCCTGATGGCGATCATGACCCGCCTGTTCCGTTCGGTCGGAGCGGACTGGAGCGTCCGCCGGCTCTACCGATCCGACCTTTCGGACCTGGCCCTTCTCGCCCGACCTGCCACTCCTGTCGAATCCGGAACAGGCAACGAGAGCGGACAGGCCGCCCTGGCCCGCATCTTCGACCGGACGCCCCAGCTCGCAATCCGGCTGCAGGCTCTGACACCGGAAGATCGCCGCGTTTTTTCCCAAAGTTTTTTGCATCCTTCCATCGGACGCATCCTTCTGGACGTCTCGAAGCTCCAACCGGCCCTGGCAGTGGGGGACCGGGAACATCTCGCGCGCTTTCTGGAAAACCTTTCGGAGATTTTCCGGCAGAAACCCCTTCCGGGCCAGATGTCCTTTGCCCCCCTGCGTTCCGGGATCCGGTCTCTCGAAGCCGCCCTGTCTCCGGAAAACGACAGGACTCTCCATCGGAATATCCTCCAGAGGCTCGCCGCTCTGGAAACATTCATCCCGCCGGATGAGAAAGAAACCGTCGTCCGGAAGACGCCCGAAGGAAACGCCGGATGAAAGAGATCGACGTCTTCGGCATCTTCCTCTCCCCTTTCCTGGCATGGGCTCTCATCGCTTTCGTCCTTCTCTGGGGGATCCGGTTCGGTCTGCTCCGCCTGGGATTCTACCGGTATGTCTGGCATCGCTCCCTCTTCGACATCTCCCTGTACTTCATTCTCCTGACATTGCTTGTCTTGTATGAAAGGTCGATCCCCAAATGAAGCTTGTGCTCTCCCCCGCAACGATCCGGAAAACGGTCACCGCTGTCGTGGTTCTTCTGGCCATCGGCGCGGGATATCTCCTCTGGCACATCGACCGGACATCGCCCTGGACGAGAGACGGACGCGTCCGGGCCGACTGGGTCGCCGTTGCACCGGACGTCGAGGGACTCGTCCGCGACGTGGACGTCCGGGACAATCAGGTCGTTCACCGGGGAGATATTCTCTTCCGGATCGACCCCAGACGCTTCCGGATCGCGCTCTCTTCCGCCCGGGCGACGGTTCTCGCCCGCTACGCCGCCATGGTGGAAGCCGGACACGACGCCCGTCGCTACGAACGGCTCCTGAAGTCCGGGAACGCCTCTTCCGAAAAAGCGGAGGCCTTCCGGGCGCGCGCGCTGGAAGATTCGGCCCTTTATCAGAAAGCCCTTTCGGATCTGGCCCGGGCCCAGCTCGATCTCGACCGCTCCGTCGTCCGGGCCAAAGTGGACGGCACGATCACCAATCTCCACCTGAAACCGGGGGATTACGTCCGAAGGGGGCAAGGCGTCTTTGCCCTGGTCGACAGCGCTTCCTGCTACGTGGACGGGTATTTTGAAGAAACGAAACTTCCGGCCATTCGGCCGGGAGACCGGATGGAAATCCGGCTCATGGGAGTCGCCTCCCCGCTCTGGGGAAGGGTCGACACGATCAGCCGGGCCATCTACGACCAGGAACGCACGGATCTGCCCGGCACGGTTCCGAAGGTCAACCCGACGTTCAGCTGGGTTCGTCTCGCCCAGCGCATTCCCGTCCGGATCCGGCTGGAGTCCGTCCCGCCCGGCGTTCTGCTCGTCGCCGGCCAGACGGCCACCGTCATCGACCGGACCCATCATCGCTGAGGGAAAAACCTCTCCAAACATGAAAAAAGGGCCCGAAGGCCCTTTTTCGACTTGCTCGATTTCTTTTCTCTTACTGTTTTCTGTTTTTCGGAGAACGGCCTCAGAACACGAACGTCGCGCCGAACTCAATCGGCATATAATTCAGGGAAGCGCCGTTGGCGCCGACATGATTGGTGCCTTTAGAGGTGAGGGCCGTTGTCGCGTTTGCCGCCGTATCGGCCAGCCCTCCGATATTCGAAACATACGCCCACCGGACGTTGGCGAAGAGATCGATCCCCGACAGGGCGTCGCTGAACTTCTCCAGCGGGGCCACCACCCCCACCCCGGCGTCGGCCACCAGCGGAGCGCTCTCTCCGTTCAACGTCACCGCGAGTCCGCCATCGGCAAAAATCTGGGGATTGATCCAGGATTTTCCGCCCATGAAATCGTAGACATATCCCAGGGTGATCGGAATGATCGGCGTGCCGGCCTGGTCGGGAAGGCCGTTTGGCTTCACAAAATTGTTCAACTGCCCCAGCCCGAACGACAGGATTTCGATGTTCATGTTGAGACCGCTGTGAGAGGTGAGCCAGCGCGTCACGGTCACACCGCCGCCGTACCCCCCGTTCAGGGCGCTGGCATCGAAGGTGTCCGCCCAGGCGAAGTTGGCCGACAGGCTCGTCGATTTCGGCACGTTTCCCTCAAACGGATCGGTCGGATTCTGGGCGGAATTCTGCATCGCGGCGTTCTGCATGGCCATGATCTGGCCACCCGGGGTCGCGTTGAGCGGGGAGGGCGTCGACAGGGGCGTCGGGGGAGGAAGGGTGTCCGGAGGCGACTGGGCAAAGGACGGATGCGACGATCCCAGACCAATGACGAGAGAACAAGCGAGAAGGGTCATCCGGACCGGATGGACCCTGGGTCGAAAATTGCCGGATACCGTGTTGTGGGCCATGGGACACACTCCTTTTGGAAAATCGGTCATAAGCACTCCCGAATGACAGTTATCGGGAACGGAAGCCTGAATTAGCAATCCGGGTGCCATGCCCCATAAACTGGCCCTTTTTAAGAAATTCCCTTATTCTCTTATCCTTTATCCGGCTTTCGCCCGGAAATCCGCTTGCATTCTGAAACGGACGTCTCCATCGGGAAACGATCGCCCCTTTTTTCGTCCTCCAGGAAACCCGGAATCCGCACAACGCACAACATCTTCCGCACAGGTGTCGTTCCTTTCCGGATGCGTCTTTCCGGAAAGCTTCCTGCACCTGGGAATGATCAGACCTCTTTTTCAGCCATTTTCCATCGTTTTATGTTTCATCACATGTTTCAATATATTAAATCATTTTAAATACATTTTAACGAACAGTCGGCGATTTTCCGGTCACCGTGATGATGTGGACGGAAACCCCGGAATCGAGAGACAATCAGTCCGGAATTTCCCTCACCACCACCGACACGAACGAGGAGACATCCATTTCATCGATCGTCTGGTTCCGGAACAACCTGCGCCTTTGCGACAATCTTCCCCTCCGGGACTCCGCACGAAGGGGCCCCCTATTGCCCGTGTTCATCAACGAAGATCTCTCCGGAACAGAGCCGGAAGGCGCACGCCGATGGTGGAGGGCCAGAAGCCTCGGACGCCTCGACAAATCTCTTTCCCGTCTGGGGGCTCCGCTCGCATTTTTCCGGGGGGACCCGGCCGTCATCCTCCCCGATCTGGCCATGCAATTGAAGGCCGACCGGATTGTCGCCATGGACGCCGTCGATCCGGAGGACCGCCGGATACAGGCTCGTCTGGCGGAAGCCCTGGCCAATAGACCGGTGGAGATTCACCGATTTCCCGCCGACTATCTGATCCCCCCTGCCGATCTCCCGGCGGGGAGAACCTCCCCCTGGAAAGTCTTCACGCCGTTCTGGCGCGCCGCTCAATCCCGTCTTCCCCCGCCCTATCCGCTGCCGACACCCGACCGACTCGATGGCATCCCATTCCAGTGCACGGAGTCCCCCGACGATTGGGGATGGGAACCCAAAAGACCGGATTGGGCGGCGGAAATGCGCGCGTTCTGGACTCCCGGAGAAGAGGGCGCCTTAAACCTTCTGAAAGATTTTCTCGAAAATCGACTGGAGAATTACGCAGTTGGAAGGGACGTTCCGGACGGAAAGACTTCGTCTTTTCTTTCACCCCACCTCGCCAACGGCGAAATCAGCCCCCGTACCGTCTGGTGGGCGATCGAGAACTCCGGAGCGGTCGGCGCCGACCGGGAAAAGTTTTTGAGCGAGCTGGGATGGAGGGAATTTTCCGCGCATCTTCTCTGGCATCATCCGGACCTTTCGACGGAACCGCTCCGGAAAGACCTGCCGGAAATGCCCTGGCGAGAGGACGGATCGTCTCTTTTGGCCTGGCAGAAAGGGCAGACCGGCATTCCCCTGGTGGACGCGGGCATGCGACAACTCCGCCGGCTGGGATTTCTTCCGAACCGCGTCCGGATGGTGGCGGCCAGTTTTCTGGTAAAAAACCTTCTGGTCGACTGGAGAAAGGGGAGAGAGTGGTTTTCCGACAATCTGGTCGACCACGACCCGGCCAGCAATGCCGCCTCCTGGCAATGGATTGCCGGATACGGAGCCGATGCGTCGCCCTGGTTCCGGATTTTCAATCCCGTCCTGCAAGGAGAAAAATTTGATCCGGACGGGCGCTATGTCAAAGCCTTCGTGCCAGAACTCGCAGGACTCTCCCCACGATATGTCCACCGCCCCTGGACAGCCCCGTCAACTCTCCCCGAAAAAGCGGGGATCGGGGAGCAGTCCCCATACCGCAACCCGGTGGTCGACCTCGGATTGTCCCGAAAAAGGGCGCTGGACGCATGGAGCTCTCTCCGGGGTTGAGAGAAAGCTTTCCCGAGACTCTCAGGACGGCTCCGGAGCCTTTTCCGTTTCCTCCCCGTCTGCGAAGAGGACCTTTTTCAGGAGCAGATCTCCGTCCACCGATTCCCCCGACAGGGCCATCCCCAAAATCTGGGCGCCGATGACATCCATGGCCAGAATCATGTCCGGACGAACTGTCCGGATCCGGGCGAGATTCACCCGGTCCCTCACCGACACGACGGTTTTGGCCTCCGTGCCGGAGGCGCGGGCCGCCAGAACGACAAACGCGTTTTCCCCGTCGTTGTCGAGAAGAGACAGGAGAGCCCGGGCATCCAGGATTCCCGCTTTTTTCAGGATCTCCGTGTCCGCCGGATCTCCTTCGACCTGGTCGACAGCGTTCCACGGGGGTTCTTCGATACGGCGATCGACGATCAGCGTCACCGGGAGGTTCCGGTCGGTCAGTTCGGCAAAGACATTCGCCGCCAGCCCCCCGGTCCCGACAAGGATATAGTGGTTCTTCCGGTTCATCTTCCGGCGCCCTCCCATCAACAGATGTTGCACGCGATCGTTCATCATCGGCAAAACAACAGTGGACAACGACGCGGTAAAAACGCTGATTCCCAGAATGATCAGGGAGACCACGAACATCCGTGCGTCGTCGGTCTTCGGGACGATGTCTCCGTATCCGACGGTGGCCATCGTCACGACGGAAAAGTAGAACGCTGTCAGCAAGGATTCGATCGGGGGAGAAAAACCCTTTCCGAGAATGTACGCCCCGAAAATCGCATAACCGAACAGAAGGATGATGCTGATGACGGAAAAGAGCGTTCCCGTCGCCAGGTTGGATCGGGAAAAATCCCGTCGAAAGAAAAGAAGTCCCGCCAGGAGCAGAATGTCCCCTGCGGCGCGAAAACTCATATTGCCCCCTGGATACAACAGGATGCCCAGAGAGGCCGAGACCAGCACAAGTGCGACAGACCAGGCGAAGCGAGAACGAAAGAGAAGGCCCACCGCCATCAGGATTTCGAGAATGCCGATCAGGCTGTGGGGACCTTTCCCCAGATCGTGGAAGAATTCCGGCAGCGCACGAAATTCCTGGACGGGACTGTAATGGACGGCTCCCGTCCGAAGGTGTCCGATTTCCGTCAGGAGCGGGTGAAGGTTCCGGAGGCCGAACAGTCCGAGACCGATGGCCAATGGAACATGGGGAAACCAGATGCGGGCGTGAAAACCGGACAGGGAGGCGGACAGGAACCGGTGTCCGGACGCATCCATTCGGGAGAAAAAAGCCATCGCCCGGCGAACGAACTTCCGGAGATTTGTCTCGTCCATCCGTCACCTGTTCCGAAAAAGAAAAACTGTTGACCGGGAAACGTCCCGGAACCCCGCCTATTCTCTCCGGACCTCTCCTGCTTGGCAAGGAAAATCTCCCGGGTTGAATGTTGACCGGGACAACCGGAAGAGAAGGTCATTCCCCTTCCCCCCGGCCATCACCGGGAGAGTCTCCGGAAACACCTGTCCTTGCATTCCACTGGAAAAACTTTCGAAGATTCAAATCATCTCGGGATCAGGAGAACGCTCTCCGGGGAGGAATTTCTGATATGTTTTCCGGAAAATTGCGCCGCAGTCGCACAGTCGAAACAAAAGAGAGAAAAAAGGGAGCCCGGAACGGGGCTCCCTTGAGATTCGTAATGTTCAAGAAGGCCTGATCATACCCATCCGGCCGTTTCGATAATCATCGATCGCTTCGTGGATCTCCTCCTCCGTGTTCATCACAAAAGGACCATAACGCGCGATCGGTTCTTCGAGAGGGGTTCCAGCGATCAGGAGAAATTCGCATCCGGTCCCTCCTTCGGGAACGGATACCGTCACCTTTCCATCCCGGTGCTCGAAAATTACCATCTGGTGTTCAACGGCCCGGGTCTGTTCGCTTCCGAAGTCCCCTTCCCCCTTCACCACATAGGCAAAAACACGGCTTCCTCCAGGAAGGCTCTGATCCAGGACACCGCCCGCTTCCATCCTGACATGCAGATAGGTGATGGGAATGCGGGTATCGATTACCGCTTTCTTTCCCAGCGACTCTCCGGCGATGACCCGGACCACGGTTTTTCCGTCCGGACTCGTGGCGACGGGAATCCCTTCCCGGGGAATTTCCTGGTAACGTGGACGGATCATTTTGTCTTTTCGCGGAAGATTCACCCACAGCTGAAACCCGTGAGCCCGCCCCCCCTTCCGCAGAAACTCCTCTTCCGGCAATTCCGAATGGACGACACCACTGCCAGCCGTCATCCACTGCACGTCACCGGGTCGCAATTTGCCGGCGTGCCCGGCCGAATCACGATGCTCCATGGCGCCTTCCAGCATGTATGTCACCGTTTCGAATCCCCGATGAGGATGATCCGGCGCTCCTACTGCCTCTCCGGGACGATAGTTGACCGGTCCCATTTCATCGAGCAGAAGGAACGGGTCAAAATCTCTCAATGCACCTGTCGGAAATGGACGATGAACAAGAAATCCACCCCCTTCACGGCTGACGACCGAAGAAACAACCCGAATCCCCTTCCGGAATTCCGACAAACGGTCTTTTCCTTCATTGATTGCAGGATTCATGCGACTCCCCTCCTCCTATGCTCTCCCCAATTCACCACTCATCCTTTATTAATGTAACAAATTTTATTACATAATAAAGGGCGGGTCAAGAGATGTCCAAAGACACAGGACAACAGGAAAGCCCGATGATAAGATGAAAAGACGTGGTCTGATGAAAGTCGGTAAAGACGATACCCTGCAAGGTTTTCCTTGTGGGGTTACTGCCCCCTGAATCTCCAATAAGGAATCAATGGTCCGAACACTTCTCCAGCGAGGAAAATTTTATTTCCTTTTCGCCCTTCTGATCCTTCCGAACTGTGCGGGGTCGCCCCCTTTTTCTCCCGACCAGATCCGGCAGACAGACACCACGATTCGTCTGTCCCGTCTTCTGGAGTCTCCAGATGATTATGTCGGAAAAGTGGTGATTGTCGGTGGGGTCATCAACATGGTCGAAAGGCAGGGGATCGTCAACCGGATCTACGTTCAGGCCTACCCTCTCGACCCTTCCTACCATCCGGACCGGAAAAGAAAGCCGACGGGACACTTCATGGTGGTCACCGACCAGCCCCTGTCTCCCCATCAGTACGCACCCGGGCATACCATCGAAGTCATCGGCCAGGTGATGCACGCCCGGAAGATGCCCAACTTCACCGGCGGAACGGAAAAGGTCGTCGTCATCCGGGCCCGGTCCCTGCATGTGCGGACAAGAGTCCCGCCACCCAACACCGGCGTCGGGTTCGGCTTCGGCTACTACCCCATGATGGGATTCTGACTGGAGGCTGCCGTTCCTCCGATAATCTGCCCTTCGGAGACTTGATTCCCGACGCTCAACTCCAGTATTCTTTCCAGAGCAGTCGGAATTGTCCTCCCGGATACCTTACCAGGTCATCCTCGTTTTCTTCTGATTTGCGGGAATAGCTCAGCGGTAGAGCATCGCCTTGCCAAGGCGAGGGTCGCGGGTTCGAATCCCGTTTCCCGCTCCATATTTTAAGCCATTTACAAAAATATCCACCATCGAAAATTGAATTTTGGGACAAAAATGGGACAATTCCTCTGGATCTTCTTTTCAAATCTCCGGAGGAATGTTATGGCGACTTTTTTTAAACGCGGTCCATATCAGTGGCAGGTCAAGAT
Organism: Nitrospirota bacterium; assembly: GCA_021844275.1. The sequence goes on from JAKBTR010000010.1 coordinate 68,836, forward strand.
CCGTCGGAAGGGCTCCCCGGTCCAGACAAAGACGTTTAATACTCGGGCCGAAGCCGAAGCTTGGGCTAGATTGCTCGAAGGAGAAATGGACCGGGGGGCTTTCGTCTCCCGGAAGGAAGCCGAGAACACAACTCTGGAAGAAACCCTGACCCGCTATCAAAAAGAGATCAGCGAGAACAAGAAGGGCGCTTACCAGGAGTCTCGCCGGATCGAAACTTTCAAGAATCACAAGATTGGAAAAAGATTTTTGTCTACGATCCAGGGGAAGACCATCGCGGAATTCCGAGATGAACGCTTGAGTAAAGTTTCAGAAGCGACCGTCCGAAGGGAACTGGTCATCCTTTCCAACCTTTTCGAAATTGCCCGAAAAGAATGGGGGAATGGGGGATGGAAGGGCTCACGAATCCCGTTCGGAGTGTCAATCTGCCTTCCGGAAGAGGAAACGAAAGAGAACGCCGTCTGACGGAAACCGAGGAAAAGGCTTTGCTGGAAGGATGCAAAGAGTACGGCGGGGAGATTCACAGTATCGTCGTTTTTGCGATCGAAACGGCAATGCGGCGATCTGAGATCGCAAACATGGTGTGGGACAACGTAGATCTCAAGGAAATGGTTGTCAGACGCGTTGGCGGAAAAAACAATTCTTTCAGGACGGTTCCGCTGTCCGATCTTGCCGTTGGGATACTGAAATCGATGCCAAGACAGTTGAGCGGGAAAATCTGGGCTATGGAAGATCAGTCGATCACGCACGCTTTTGTCCGGGTACGTGATCGATCGAGGAAAGCTTACGAAAAAGAATGCGAGGGAAGGAGGACCGAACCTGATCCTGCTTACCTGGTCGATCTGACTTTTCACGATCTACGGCACGAAGCGACATCAAGACTTGCCAAAACATATCAGGTTCACGAGTTGGCTAAGGTCACGGGACACAAGGATCTTCGGATGCTGATGAGGTACTACAATCCCACCGGAAAGGAATTAGCTCTGAAAATGCGAAAAGGTCCTATATTGAAGGCCGAGGATCTTGCAGAGTAGGATGAAGTGAACGATCGGCGAAGATATTGGATAGACCTTCTGAAGGGTATCGGGATTGGATCGTTTGTGGCCGGCCTGGTCAAATTCGAGTTCACTCACGACCATCATAACCGTCTGATGGCTTTGACACTGATCGGTTTCGCGGTTATCATTTGGTTTGTAGGGTATGTTTTTGTTGTGAAAGGAGACAATAATGTCTGATTATATGTGGCTTCTTGCTGCTCTTGCTATCGTATCTGTGGCTCTGGGGGTTATGGGGTACGATGCTTTTTACCGCCACCCAAAACATCGATAGAAGCAAGAATGGCAATCAGTCCGAGTGAATCCTTCATTATCATCGTTGGGGGCACAATCCTTATCTTTGGATCGTTCGTTCTTTATGCCTTGTTCCATCATGATAACCATAAGAAACACCCTCGATAGTTCCCAATCCCCTTCTTTGAGAGGTCGCAATTTGTGACCTCAAAACTTCCTCTTCGGATTAATTCGTATCATGATTCGATTTTGTGTTGCTCCGGGACAAGCTCCTGTCTCCCCGCACCCAGCGGGTGGACACGACGGCCATGGAAAAGCACGTGCCTATCCAACGATGTCTCGGGCCCGGTTCAAAAACGATATCGGGTTCTTGCCCAGCTGATCAAGATGGGTGCTCCGCATGGGGAGAAGCACGTGATGAGGCTCTAAGTGAGGTCGAAACGGCCATCGGTCTTTGGCTGGAAGCGGCCAAGGAAATGGGCCATCAGATCCCCATTCCCAATCATCGCTATACTCATCTGAGGGCAGAGGATTTGGTGGAGAGGATGAAATGACCGGATTTGAAATAGTCCCCTTCTTCCCGTAGAATGGCATCAAAGGAGAAAAAATGGCCTCATCAATGGAAGCAATCCAGAAGATCCTCCAGGAAACTATTGCGCCGAGTGTTAGCCGCATTGAAATCGAACTGGCTGGCGTTAAGGCCGATGTCAAAGCTCTCCAGTCGGAAATCAGGCGTTTGGATGAGCGGATCAACCACCTTGACGATAAACTGACCACTGCCCTTGAAATCCGGGAACGCTTGGCCGCCCTCGAAGCAAGGATGGCAACTCACTGACGTTCCAATTGGCCACCTCAAACTTTTCCTCTCCGGATGATTCGTATCATGATTCGATTTGTCTTTTCCTCTCTTCCCATCGTTTCTCCTGGACCGTCCGGATTTCTTTCTGATATCGGCTCTCGGCTTCTTTCAGGAGTCGGGCCACGACTTCCGACCCGGTACATCCCCATGCTTCCTGAAGGTCCTCCAGAACGAACTTGTCTGAAAGCTGGAGGGAAAACTGCATCAGCTTGAGCGCATTCACCCCGTCGATGGCTTCACGGCGTTTTCGGGAGGCTCGGGCCCGTTCATTATCCGACTCCCATAGCTTCTTTCTCCCCATCCGACCCCTCCTTTTTTAAATAGTATCATGATTCGATATAGATATAGTGTCATGACTCGGTATGAAGTCAAGGGTTTTCCGATGCAGTTGGAGAACCAGTGCAACTCCGCCCCCTCCGGACTGAAGTGCCGGGTCGGAGACCAGCGCAGCGCACAGAGACCGCAAAAGTCTCGGTGTCGCAAGCGGAAGGCGCGAGGGAAGGTCCCTCTTTTAGAAGCGAACGTCGTATGATAGAGTCAAGTAAATTGGCTAAATTGGCAGAAATGAGGGGTTCTAAATGTCTCCACTTGGGAAAAAGGCGGTAAGGAAAGAGCGCGTCAGTCAAGAACGACTGAAGACGCTTGTTCTCTATATTTGCTTCCTTGCAAAGGATCCTTCCGTCCTCGGCGCTACGAAACTCAACAAGATTCTTTGGTACAGCGATGCCTTGTCCTATCGGGATCGAGGGGAAAGCCTGACCGGCGAGACCTACATCAAGCATTTCTATGGCCCCGTTCCAAAACATATCGATTCCATCGTGCAGAAATTGCAAGATGAAAAAAAGCTGGCCGTCCGAGAGGCGGATGTCTGGGGCTATCCAAAAAAAGAATTCTTCGCTCTTTCCAAACCGGAACTGTCGGGCTTCGATCCCGAAGAAATAAGCATCGTCAATGAAGTCGCCAACTATATCTTCGATCGGCACACAGCTTCTTCGATCAGTTTTCTCTCTGACGACGGAATCTGGGAATCGGCGGAATTGGGAGAAGAAATACCTGTTTTTGCCTTTCTGGCTTCGGAATTGGGAGAGATCACCTCGGAAGACATGTCCTGGGCCAAGAAAAAGCTTTCTGAATCAGTTCGCCAATAAGCTATGGCTGTCCGGACTGTCATCATTGAACCGGAAACGGAGAAATTTTTACAGGAAGAAGCGGATCGACTTGACCGACTCGATGATGTCTATCGTGCGTTGGAGTGGCGGCTTGCTCGAAGTCCTTCAGTTGGGGAACCGATTCCTGGCTGGAATCCTCCAAAGTTTCTCGTAAAATCCCTCAACTGGCAATCCATTCCCTTCCGGCTCACCCTCTTGTACAGTTTTACGGAGGAGGAAGTCTTTATCGAATTCGCCAGAATCGAAGAAGTCTGATGACCACAGGGTTACACGAATTCCCCTTTACATCCCCATTCCCATCCCGCCTCGTTCCTGCTCGTATTCCCGCTCTCTTTCCCGTGGTTGGCTCCTTTCGTTCTCGGTCTTTCGCTCCGTAGAAAGCTCCTCGCTCCGTTCCTCCGATCTCCCCGGAACTTCTTTCCCGATCGTCCGTTCTTCTTTCTTTTCTTTTTCGTCCACAATCTCAAAGTCCAGGACGTTCATTTTCTCGGTTTTCCGAATGGAATAGAGAAGGGCCTTGACCTTCTCCAGCCGACCGTCGAATCCTTCCCGATCCTGCCGGCCGCCGATTTCGGTCCCGGAATATCGGTCGAGAAATTCACGGCAGACATCGAAATCCTTGTTCCAGTCCTCCGGAAGTTCGAGGCTCGGCTTTTCGGACATGACCCGTTCAACGAAATCGATCATCTTGTCTGTGGGTGCCAGTTCGACCCCCTGATTCTGGACCATCTTGTCCACCTGGTCCTCCGTCAGCACGATCCGGGTCCCGTCCCGGTGGCGGGTCAACTGGACATAGAGGGCGTTCAGCCCCATGCCCGTGACCAGGTTCGAGGAAAAATCGACGGTCTCCCCCTGGCTCTTGTGGATCGTGGTCGCGTATCCGTAGTCGATCTGGGCGTAATCCCGCGGATCGAACCGGACCTCCGATCCCTTGTCCATCTTGACCGTGAAAGCGCAGTCTTTTCCGTCACTCGTCACGTCGATCTTCGTCAGGGTTCCGGTCTCCCCGTTCATGACCCCCATCTTTTTGTCGTTTTTCTTGAAATAGAGCCGATCTCCGGCCTGGAATTCGCGCTTGCCTTCGCTGTTCCCATCCCGGTCCCGGACGGTTGTTTCGACCCGGGGTCCGGTCAGGAAATCCCCTATTTCCAATCTCACCCGGGCATTCAGCTCGGCCACATCGGCCCTCTTGTACGCGGTGAGCAGGGTTTTGGTCGGGGCCCCGTCATCGAAGCGGGCCAGAAAACCCTCTACGGTTTCTTTGATCGCCTCGTCCCTGTCCTTCGCGATCGTGATCATGCCCTTGTCGAGGTACTTCTGGATCCCTTCCGCAACCTTCCCGTCGCGGATTTCCCGACTGGCGTCCTTCTGCCATTCCTGACGCTGCCGGCGGTTCTCCGTCAGTTCGGCATACCCGAGTTCTTGCTTGAGGGTCTTGATGGGATTGCCGGCGGCCACCGGAGGGACTTGGGACTCGTCCCCGACCAGCAGGAGCTTCGCCCCCGCCTTTTCGGTCTGCCGGATCAGATCGGCCATGAGCCGCGTGTCGTTCATGGCCGCTTCGTCCACGACAACGACGGTCCTCTCTGTCAAACTCTTCGACCTCTCGGACCCATGTCCGTGGCCACGATGGGTGATTCGCACCTGCCATGCCCCAGTTGAGAGATACACAATCGGCCTTTCGTTCGGGCCATTCGCTGTCGGGCTCCTGGCAGGCGGTTTTCCGTTCCGGCCATCTGTCAGACCTCGGCAACCGTACTGCGGGGGGAAAGAAATCAAAACCTTCAGGCGGTGACGTCTTCTACTGGCCGTTCATGAGTGCCTCGACAGGATCGCTTCCTGAGGTCCTTCTCATGCGGTCGCCCGCCAGGCCGTCTCCTTCATCCAGAGGGCGTAGGCCGTGCGAACCATCTTGTTGGCCACAGCCACCGCGACCTTGTTGTTCGACTCCTTGCGCGCCTTGAGCGCGAGGATCCAGGCCCGGAGCTTCCCGTCCTTCATCTTGCCGGATCCGGTCCTCTCTGCCGCCAGGATGGCCGCCCTCGCCCCCTCAACCAGCAGACTTCGGAGTCCGCTGTCGCCACGTTTGGTGATCTTTCCCAAGCGGATCTTGTCTCCCGAGGTGTGCTGGCTCGGGACCAGTCCCAGGTAGGCGGACATGTCCCTCCCGTTCCTGAATCGGGCGGGATGGCCGATGACCGCGATCATCGCGGCGGCCACAATCGGCCCGATCCCCGGCATCGTCTGAAGAATGCGGCTCGTCTTGTCCGCACCGGACAGGCTCTTCATCTCCCGGTCGAGTTCGTCGAGCTCTTCCGTCAGAGTCCGGATCTTCGCCTGGAGCTTCCGGAGAAGGGATCGGGTCGTCTGG
>JAKBTR010000004.1 GCA_021844275.1 Nitrospirota bacterium
TTCGGCAGTCACGAACACTTCGGGAACAATATCACGTTCGGAAACGGGGATTCTTTTTCGGGAAAAATCCGGAAAACCCGGGGATTCACGGGACTAAATGACCTGTATATCCCATCGGGATCGGTCATCGGTCCGGATGTCCATTTCGGAAACGACATCTATTTTGGAAACGACGTGACGTTCGGACCGGGAGACACATTCGGCAACTATCTGTATTTCGGAAACGGAGACCATTTTAACAAGATGGGGATGGATGTCTCTCCCGCGCCGGAACCCGGAACCCTCAGTCTTTATGCCCTCGGTCTTCTGGGCTTTCTGGCGATTTCCGGAGCAAGAATCCGAAAGGCAAAAGATCCCGTTCAAAAAGACAGGGTCAAAGGGAGTGTCTTTTCCTTCCCGGGGTCGGAGTATGGGGAGACTTCCGGATGACGTCTCTCCGACAGGCTTATGCCCTTCTGTCCCCTTCCCATCGCCGGGGATTGCTGGTTCTCGCCACGCTTATGCTCCTTTCTGCCATTTTCGAAATGGCAGGTATCGCCTCCATCATGCCGTTCATGAGCATGGTCGCCGATCCTGGCATCGTCGATCACAATCACTGGCTGTCCCTCACCTACCACCATTTCGGGTTTGACTCCCCCCGCTCGTTCATGATCTTTCTGGGATTCGTCGTTCTGGGGGTTCTCTTTCTGTCCAACCTGATCGCGGCCCTCACCGTCTGGTCCATTTTGCGATTTTCCTTCACGGCCGGCCGGGATCTGGCCCAGAAAATGTTTTCGGTGTATCTGAATCACCCTTACGTTTTCTTCCTGAACCGGAACAGCTCCGAACTGGTTCAGAACACCCTCTTCGAAATGGGACGCACCGTCAACAATGTCCTGATCCCCCTCCTCACGATTCTGGCCCGGTCGACGATCGCCCTTTCGATCCTGATCCTGCTCTTCTCCGTCAATCCGTCGCTCGCTCTCGTGGCGGGCACACTCCTCGGAGGGGCATACGGACTCGTGTATTTCGGCGTCCGGAAAACCCTCGCACGGTCAGGACAGGAAATCTCCCGGGAAAATGCCCGAAGGACCCAGGTCGCCTACGAAACCTTCGGCGGGATCAAGGACATCAAGATTCTGGGGCGGGAAAAAACCTTCTTCGATCTGTTCCAAAAACCCGTAGAGCGTTACGCCCTCCTGCAGGCACAGACCCAGATGATCTCTCTTCTTCCTCGCTATGCCCTGGAGACGATGGCCTTCGGCGGGATTATCGGAATCGTCCTCTACCTTTTAAGTACCGGTGAAAATCTGTCCACCACTCTTCCGCTGATTTCTCTCTATGCGCTGGCAGGATACCGGCTGATGCCCGCCCTCCAGCAGATCTTTGCCAACTGGTCTACGGTCCGTTTCAATATCTCGGCGGTCGAACGCATCTCCCGAGACATTGAAGCCCTGCCCGAAAATGCCCAAAAACAGGAGGTCCCTCCTCCTGCCACCCGACGCCTTTCTCTCCAGACGGCCATCGAACTCGACCGGGTGACCTTTCATTACCCCGGACGGGAGGAGGCCGTTCTCGACGACCTGTCGCTTGTCATTCCGGCCCGCACCTCCATCGGTCTTGTCGGATCCACCGGTTCCGGAAAGACCACGACACTGGACATTCTTCTGGGACTTCTGGAACCCACCGGAGGAAGCCTCAAAATCGACGGTCAACCCGTCAACCGAACGAATGTCCGGCAGTGGCAGGCAACCATCGGATATGTCCCCCAGCAGATCATGCTCCTGGACGACACGGTGCTCAAAAACATCGCCTTCGGGATCCCGGAACAGGAGATCGACCGGGACAAGGTTGTCCAGGCTGCAACGCTCGCGCACCTGCATGATTTTGTCACCTCGGATCTTCGGGAAGGGTATGACACCCCCATCGGAGAGCGGGGGGTCCGGCTGTCCGGGGGCCAGCGCCAGAGAATCGGGATTGCCCGTGCTCTTTACCACGAACCGTCGGTCCTGGTTCTCGACGAAGCGACGAGCGCCCTCGACAATATTACCGAGAACGTGATCATGGAAGCCCTGAATACCCTCGCAAGAGACAAAACGGTCATCATGGTCGCCCATCGCCTGACCACTGTCCGGGAATGCGATACCATCGTCGTCCTCGACCGGGGACGGGTCGTCGACTCCGGAACCTATGACGCCCTGCTGGAACGGAACGACTTTTTCCGCATGCTGGCACCGGATCCGTCCCCGGAAAGCCGGGCGGTCGAGGCAGAATAAACAAAGAAAAAAGATCCCTTTCGCTCTTTTCTTCGTTCTTTTTTGGTTTGTTCATTCGGTCAACGAAATGAGTAGAGTCCAGGAAAGGGGTCTTTCATCCGGACATAAAAGGCAGAATCGTGTCCAGGGCAGGGGATTCTGTCCTCGACATCCACACAAAGGCAGGAGGGTTCTTTCGATGAATCGGCCAGGCAAAAATGTTCTTGAGACTCTTCTGCTGAAAGCAGGCTTGGTCCTTGTTTCCTCCTGGCGTTGGAAAACTCTGCCTCTGGCCACGCACACCCGGGATCTCCTGGCACAGACCGGTTGTGACTGCGTCCTGGATATCGGCGCCAACAAAGGTCAATACGCGCGTTTTCTGCGAAAGCATGTCGGATATGAGGGACCCATCTTCTCTTTCGAACCTGTCCGGCCCCTCTATGAGATCCTTCTCGATCATTCCAAAAAGGATCCGCTCTGGAAAGTGTTTCCATTCGCCCTTGGAGCCAAGGCAGGGAAAGAGATGCTCCACATTACGGCTGGAGAAACAATGAACTCCTTTCTTCCGCCTCTTTCAAGCGGGATCGCATTCTTAGACGAGATCAATGTCCCTGTCCGTTCGGAGGCAGTCTCTGTCCGGACCGTCGATGACGTTCTCGAAGCACAGGAAATGTCCGGGTTTTCCTCCATTTTTCTGAAAATGGACACCCAGGGATTTGACGGTGAGGTTCTGAAAGGGGCTTCAGGTTCCCTTCCCCGCATCGCTGCCCTGCAAAGCGAAGTGTCCTGCATACCGATTTACGAAAACATGACCGACTGGCTGACGTCCCTCAAGAATTTCGATGAACAGGGCTTTTCCGTGACGGGGATGTTTCCGGTCAACCGGACAGAGGATCTAGAGGTCATCGAATTCGACTGCCTTGCCATCAACAGGGCGTTTTGCCGACAACCTGTCCCTTCTCCCGGACAATCCCTTCGGAACGTCTGATTTTTTGCCACCTCCTCTGGAGATGTCCTGAAAAACCCTTTTGGTTCAGCCTTCCGAGTGAACCTCCGAAAAAAACACACTGTTCTGAAAATATTCTTTTATCCGGTTCACAAAAAAGCCTGACCTTGAGAATCAAATCCTTTTAAAATAAAATAAAAAATATGTAAAAAAAACTGACACATT
>JAKBTR010000014.1 GCA_021844275.1 Nitrospirota bacterium
CAGACTGTGCAAACCGTTCGTCCGGAACCCGGACGGGAAGAGCCCTTCCCCGCGGGCACTGATCGAGAAGAGCTTGCCCGTTAGAGAGCTCCACGGTCAGGTAAAACCATTCTCCTGGTAAAAGCCCGAGATCTTTCAGATAGAGAGCAAGTTCGCCCACTTTCTTGCATGCCCACAAGACTTTCGTGTCCGGCGATCGCCCGGACGCGGGAACGTCCAGGGCGCCGCTTCGAAGAGGGAGCTGCCATTCCAGATCTTCGCGGTTGTGTAGACGGACAGTCACCATGTGACCCTCCGTTTCTGCAACGAGGAGACCGGGATCCAGATCGATTCTCAGGTAGAACCGTTCACTGTCAAAACCAAAGTAGAGCTTCTGGATCAGGGGATCGCCGAGAAACATCGATCCCTGGGTTCTCACAGCGTCAAACACGCCGGAACCGGTCCATTCATAGTAGTGGGTAATAAAACCATCGATCACCGGCTGGACATAATCCACGGGCTGGTTGGCCGACACGTCCGGTCCTCCGACCTGGACCGGCTCATTGAGGTAAAGCGGCACGTCTTTGCCCAACATTCGGTAGACATTCTGCTGATGGACGCGGAAAAGGCGGTCGAAGTCGGCCGACTGGACGGTTTCGAAGTCCTCTCCAAACCACCAGAACCAGTCACTTCCTTCCGCCGCGTACATTTCCCTCAGGGCGGATTCGATCGTCTCTTCGGAATGTCCCCCTGCTCGAAGCTCCTCTTCCAGAAACTGTCGCGTTTTACCCAAATAGTTCCAGGCTTTGTTGTCTTCGTGATGACCGATCCAAATATTGAAATCGTGGTTGATCCAGGAGCCGGACCCTATCTCTGCCAAGGGTTTTGCGGGAACTTCCTGTATGGCTTCCGTCACCGTCACTGCCTGAAGCCGGGGGTGATGCTCGAGCCTTTCAAAAAGGGAGTTCAGGAAGAGATACCCCCCGTCCGGGTAGCTCTCCCAAGGATTCTCGCCATCGAGGATAACAGGAATCACCGCAGGATAATCTCCCCTGTTGGCAATCTGCTCGACACGCTCCATGTTGCTTATGAGGTCGAGCGCCGCTTCCGTTCCGTTATAGCGGGCATAAAGAAACCCGATCCGGTCGGAAAGTCCTCGATCCCGGAAAATCAGCCGGGGACCATTGGAAAGAGACTCGATCCCGTACGTCTGATACGGAGACAAATCCCGCCACTTTTCCGATGGCCGGGAATTCTTTAACACATCTTCATCCGACGCCATCCATCCTATTCCCATTGAAGACGCCATCTCAATCAATTCGGGACAGACAGATCCTTCCGACGGCCAGACCCCGGACACTGGCTTTCCCCAGAGAGATTCCTGCCGGTCCAGAGCACGCCTCAGCTGGTCTTGGGCATCTTCAGGCCAGGCAAATTCGTCGGGCAGGGAAAGCTCTGGTCGGGGACGGCGGGCAAATCGCGAAGAGATCAGGAGCGGAAGGATTGGATGAAAATAAGGGCTCGTCGAGATTTCAATGCGTCCCGCATCATGAAGTCTACGGTAGAGGGGAACCAGCCCCGAAACAATCCTGATCTGAAGGTCAAGGACACCCTTTTTGTCCTCTTCCGAAAAACGCGATCCTTTTCGGATCCATTCTTCGATTTCAGGGTGGTTTTTTCGGGCCGCGTATCCGAACCACGTCAGATTAAACCATACCTGCAGATCCAGAAAATCCTGCGCTGTCATACCGGCAGCCATTTTTTGCCATTGATCGGGAGATTGGGAAGGCTGTCCGTTAACCCGGGCCCAGAGGGCCGCATAACGGGGATACGGTTTGATCATCGAATCAAAAGGGCATGAAAAGAAGTTCCTCAGAAGAAAAACTCTTTGATCGAGCGACAGACCGGATGCTTCGGACAAGGTCAGCTGATGATAAGAGTCTCGCACTTTTCCCGAGGTCAAAAGCTCCATCTGATCTATAAGAGAAGGAACGAAGTTGACTGTCATCCGCACCAGCGGAAAACGATCTGCCATATAGGGGAGATCATTATACCCCCGGACACCGTGGAGACGGACCCATGGTAAAGGCATTTCCTTCATCACAGGGTCGTAATAGAAGGGTTGGTGCATGTGCCAGACAAACAGGACCTTGGCTCTCAAACAGTCGTCTCCTTGCGGTCGGACGAAAAATCTTCCCGAGTGACGACCACCACTCCGCCCGGAGAAACGTGAAAACGCTTGGCGTCTTCTTCGGGGTCGAAGCCGATGACGGTCTGAGGAGGAATTCGGACACCTTTTTCGACAATGGCGCGACGAACCCGCGCATATCGACCGACGTCGACATCGTGAAAAAGAATGGATTCGGAAACCTTTGAAAAACTGTTTATGCGGACTCCAGTGGACAGGACGGTCCGGTCGATATGTCCGCCGGAAATGATACAGCCTCCGCTGACGATCGAATCCGTGGCAATCCCGACTCTCCGGTTTGCTTCATCGGCGAAGACGAACTTGGCCGGAGGAACCTGGGGCCTGTATGTTCGGATGACCCATTCGGGATTATACAGGTTAAAAAAAGGAGAGACGGCCACCAGGTCCATGTTTGCCTGCCAATAAGCATCGATCTGGCCGATATCTCTCCAGTACCCTTTTTCCGTATCCTGCATCCCCGGAAAAGTGTTTCGACTGAAGTCATAGACGTGGATCTTTTTTTCCAATGCAAGCGCCGGCAAGATATCTTTGCCAAAATCGTGGGACGAATCCGGATTTTCTGCATCACGGGAAAGCAAATCCACCAGAAAGCGCGCATCGAACAGATAGTTTCCCATGCTTGCCAGGCATCGTAACGGATCCTCTGGCATTGGCTGGGGATCCCGGGGCTTTTCCTGAAAAGAAAGGGCCCGCCATTCCGTATCGATCCGGATCACCCCGAAAGCCTGGGCCTCTTCCAGAGGAACAGGAATGGCAGAAACAGAAACAGGCAAACCTGTTTTCAGATGTTCCTCGACCATTTGCTGGATGTCCATCTTGAAGATATGATCCCCGCTAAAAACGCAGACGAGATCGGGGTCTTCGTCCAGAATCAGATTCAGGTTCTGATAGACTGCGTCCCCCGTTCCCTGAAACCAGTGAGGTCCCCTTCGCATCTGAGCCGGAACCGGATCCACATACTGGTCAAGAAGGGAGGACAGACGCCAGCCTCTTGAGAGATGGGTATTCAGCGAATGGGATTTGTACTGGGTCAGGACCTTGATACGGGAATAACCAGAATTGACGAAATTGGACAAGACAAAATCAATGATACGATAAGCGCCCCCAAAAGGAACGGCAGACTTGACCCGATCAAGCGTGAGAGGATAGAGCCTTTTCCCCTCTCCGCCGGCCAGAATGATCGCAAG
>JAKBTR010000017.1 GCA_021844275.1 Nitrospirota bacterium
GAAATTTTCGACATGACGGAGCACGTCCGCAAAAATCCGGAACACTTTGAAAACCGGCTCTCCCGAAAGACCGTATGTCTCCTTTTCGAAAAGTCCTCCACCCGCACACGATTGTCCTTTGAGGCAGGTGTTCATCAGATGGGAGGTGACACCGTTTTTCTCGGAGGGGACTCGCAACTGGCTCGGGGAGAAACCGTCGAGGACACCGCCCGGGTTATGTCCGGCTATCTGGACATGGTCATCATCCGGACGTTTGGTCACGACCGGATAGAACGGTTTGCCAGCAGAGCGACAATTCCGGTTATCAACGGTCTGACGGACGGACATCATCCTTGCCAGGCCCTTTCGGATTTTTCTTTCATCGGAAAGGAACTCGGAGCTGTTCAGGGAATAAGGATGGCGTATGTCGGTGATGGAAACAATATGGCCCATTCTCTGATGGAAGCGGCCGCACTTCTGGGTGTTCATCTCGTCGTCGCGACCCCGCCGGGATATGCACCGGACAAGGAAATTCTCCGATGGTCTTCGGAAAAGGCCAAAAAGACCGGAGGATCCGTCACATGGATGGATGATCCGATGGAAGCGGCCCGGGGAGCCAGCGTCCTGTATACCGACGTCTGGACGAGCATGGGACAGGAAGCGGAGTCTTCCATCAGGGAACAGGCTTTTTCCGGATTCCAGATCAACAGGGAAATGCTTTCACTGGCGGCCTCTGACGCCATTGTCCTTCACTGTCTTCCTGCGTACCGGGGGAAGGAAGTGACGGAAGAGGTTTTTGAAGGCCCGAGATCGAAGGTTTTTGCACAGGCGGAAAATCGACTGCATCTTCAGAAGGCGCTTATGCTGTTTTGCAACAGGAAAGGATAAACATGGCTCAGGCAAAAGGAGAGGTTCCCGGAAAAGTCGTCCTGGCCTATTCGGGCGGACTGGATACTTCGGTCATCATGACATGGCTCAAGGAAAAGTATGGCTGCCAGGTTGTGGCCTATTGTGCAGACCTGGGACAGGGAGAGGACCTCGAAGAGATTTCCCGCAAGGCTTTCAGAACGGGAGCTTCAAAGGTTTACGTCCGGGATCTTCGGGAAGAGTTTGTGAAAGAGTTCCTCTTCCCGATGATTCAGAGCGGAGCCGTCTACGAGGACGGCTATCTTCTGGGAACATCCATTGCCCGTCCCCTGATCGCCAAGGCCCAGATGGAAATCGCCCATCTGGAAGGGGCGGATGCTGTAGCCCACGGAGCAACCGGCAAGGGAAACGACCAGGTTCGATTCGAGATGGCTTATGCGTATTTTGATCCTCGAATCCAGGTTATCGCTCCATGGCGCGAATGGGATATGTCATCCCGAAGCGAGCTGATCAATTATGCCAAGAAACATGCGATTCCAATCCAGGCGACGCTTGAGAAACCCTATTCGATTGACCGCAATCTTTTTCATACCAGTTATGAAGGCGGGGTTCTGGAAGATCCCTGGATCGCTCCTCCGAAGGAAATCTTTACCCTGACAAAAGATCCCGTCGAGTCTCCGGACATTCCCTCTGAGGTGACCATATCCTTCGAAAAGGGCATTCCCATCGCTATAAACGGGGACCTGCTGGATCCGGTTCCACTGATGGAAAGAGCGAATCAGGTCGGAGGGGAATACGGTATTGGCCGCATCGATCTGGTTGAAAGCCGGTTTGTCGGAATGAAGTCCCGGGGTGTTTATGAAACCCCGGGGGGAACTCTGCTGTATGCAGCCCACCGTGCGCTGGAAACGCTGACTCTGGACAGGGAGCTTCTGAAGTTGAAGCAGACGCTGGTTCCGCAGTTTGCGTCACTCATCTATAACGGTTTTTGGTATTCTCCGGAAAGAGAAGCTTTGTGGGCAATGATCCGGAAAACCCAGGAACGCGTGACCGGCGATGTGCGTATGCTCCTTTACAAGGGCTCTCTCCGGGTTCTGGGGAGAAGGTCGCCCTATTCCCTTTATCGTAAGGACCTTGCAACATTTGAAGCCGGTGGACTCTATAATCAGGCGGATGCGACCGGATTTATCCGGATACAGTCCTTGCGTCTCAAACTGTATTCGGATCAGGTGGGAGGCGGAGAGTTCTGATGCCGGAGAAGGATGGACGAAATCCCGAAAAGCTCTGGGGAGGACGATTTTCCGAATCGACGGACCGTGAAGTTGAAATGTTTACGCAGTCCATTTCGTTCGATCGTGCCCTCTGGCAGCAAGATATAAAGGGATCAAGAGCTCATGCGGCAATGCTCCTGAAGGTCCATCTCCTGACGGAAGAGGAGGAGAAGCTCATCCAGGAAGGGCTTTCCCGCATCGAAGAAGAGATAACGGAAGGGGTCTTTCCTTTTCGGGACGAATACGAAGACATTCATATGAACATAGAAAAGCGCCTGTTTGAACTCGTGGGGACCCCCGCGCAGAAAATTCATACGGCGCGAAGCCGGAACGATCAGGTGGCCCTGGACCTGCGACTCTATGTGATCGACCGTTCCCGGGAAATGGCGGGACTTCTCGCCGAATTTGTCCGGGTCCTGATCGGTCAGTCCAGAAAGACGCGCAATCTCATCCTTCCCGGGTACACGCATCTCCAGCAGGCACAACCTGTTTCCGGCGGATATTACTTCATGGCTTATGCCGAACGGCTTCTTCGGGATCGCCAGCGATTTCTGGACGTCGAACGTCGTCTGGTCCTCTCCCCTCTGGGATCGGGAGCCCTGGCCGGGACGACGTTGCCGATCGACAGGGAAAGCGTTGCCCGGCATCTCGGATTTCGTGGTGTGACGGGCAATGGGCTGGATGCGGTTTCAGACCGTGATTTTGTCGCCGATTTTCTGCATGCGGCCGTCATGTTGTCTCTGCACCTTTCGGGATGGGCGGAGGAGTGGATCCTTTGGTCCACCCGGGAATTCGGATTCGTCCGCATTCCCGACCGTTATATGACGGGATCGAGCATGATGCCCCAGAAAAGAAATCCCGACGTTCTGGAACTCATTCGGGGAAAGACAGGTCGGGTTGTCGGTCATTACATGGGACTCGCGACAATTCTGAAGGGTCTTCCTCTTTCGTATAACAGGGATCTTCAGGAAGACAAGGAACACCTGTTCGATGCTGCGGAAACCGTTCGACAATCGGTGACGCTCTTTTTGAGGATCGCGGGAGAGTCGGTACTCGATGAGGACAGACTCCGGGAAGCCCTTTCAGGGGACGAGCTCCTGGCGACGGATATGGCGGAAGATCTCGTCCGTGGAGGAGTTCCTTTTCGGGAAGCTCATGCGATCGTGGGCCGCATTGTTGCCTACTGTGAACGGGAAAAACGGAAGCTGGCGAGCTTGAAAGACGAGGAG
>JAKBTR010000062.1 GCA_021844275.1 Nitrospirota bacterium
AAAACGCCCAGACTCTCTTCAACACTGGAAATCAGGATTTTTCATCTCTGGGAGGACCACTTTCCAACATTTTCGACGCAGGATTTCCGGCCTTTCTCTATGGATACACAATTGGGGTCGGATGGGGGAGCAACGTCAATACGACCGATGAAGGGTATTTTCTTTACGGCAATTAGGGCCTCACTTCCCTGATCGAGAAGAATCCGGCCCCATCGGTCGAATTCTTCTAAACCGCCTTCCCCGCTTTCATCGCATCGGCTACCTCGACCAGTCTCCCGGTCTTCACGTCGTAATAAAACCCGAAGATGGGAATCCTCCCCGGCACGAGCGGGTGTCTGCGGATCCTCCTCACGTCTTCCGTCACGCTTCCTTCCAGGTCCTTGAACGACAGGAAGTTGACATATTTGCCTTCGTCCGAGCCCGGACCCTTTCCGACATCCTCCCACCCCTTGGGGGTCAGCCTGGCCGTCTCGAGGCTTTTCGAGAGCAATCCCCGCATGACACCATCGTCGAACAGCAGCATGCCGCAGTCCGAATGATGGATGACAAACCATTCCTTCGTTCCCAGAAGCTTGTAGGAGATGACGAGACTCCGGACGGCATCGTCGCTGGCCCTTCCCCCGGCATTCCGGATGACGTGCGCGTCCCCTTCGGACAAACCCGCCATTTTTGCCGGATCGATCCGGGCGTCCATGCAGGTCAAAATCGCGAACTGCCGTTTGGGGGGAAGGGCCAGCTTCCCTTTTTCGCCAAATCCCTCGACATACGTCTTGTTCGCGGACAAAACTTCTTTCAGAATCTGGCTCATCTGTTCCTCCTGATTTTCACATGCGTGGTCTTGCCCCTGGTTTGGCCCGTGATCTGGCCCTGGATAAGAATGACGTTATCCTCTTTCCGACAGAGCCTCCCGTTCCCCTCCCGGCTCAAGGACAAACGGCGGACGTCTCCTCTGTGCTCGGGGGGGACCGGAAAGTTCTGTTGCACCGGATGTGAGGTCCCGAGAAAGATAAGGTCTCCCCCCGGAAGACTTACGATTGTCGCCAGCCAATCTGGCTGGTAAACTGGATCACTGATAACCTTGTCCGATTCCATCCATCCCGTCTTCCCCATTTTTTGAAGGCTTGGAGGTGCCTATGCCGGCCTGCCCAGTCCGTTCGTCCACAACATCCAACTTCCCCAAGCCCCTGATCCAGTCTTCAAAAAAGAGATCCTTTGTCTCGGCCGCCATGGACATCCCTCCCCCCGGGAATCCCGCATTCACGCGTGGTCCGATCGCATTCGGGGACACCAAAGGTACGGTCGAGAAAAACCGTCTGAAATCGATTCCGGCTCACGCTTGAAAGCAGGCTTTCCTTCACTCCCTACAACGTATTAAAGAAGGAGGCAAGACGTTCGAACGGCAACAGCTGCCAGGGAATCAGGACCGAGTGGAACTTCGGGTCCACCACCTTGGCCCAGTCGTTCGAAAAACCAAACCGGATCAGAAAAGTTTTTACTCCCTTTTCGGATCTCCACCAGGGACGAAGAACAATGAAAATAATCCGAACGATGTCTCCCGGTCTTCCCTCCGACGGCATCCGCGTTCAGGCACCATGAGAATCTGCCGCCTTCCACATCTCAAAAACGCTGGGAGGAGCCTGATACTGCTGATCTTCCTCTGCCTGCCCGGCTGCGGCGGAGAAACTTCACCGTCTCCCGCAAACAAGACGCCTTCAAAACACCAGATTGTCGTCCAACAATCCAGGGTAATCAATGCTAATGTCAACATTCCCGTCGTCACCCTGAAAGTCTGTACTCCCGACTCCACGACCGACTGCGAAAACATTCCCAACGTTCTGGTGGATACCGGATCGTCAGGTCTCCGACTCTCCCACACCCTGGCCATCAGTTCCCGGCTCCCTCAGGAATCCAATAACGGACAAGAAGTTACGGAATGTCTCGCGTTCGTCAGCGGATTCAATTACGGACCGGTCGTGACGGCTTCCGTGACATTGGCCAACCAGACTGTCACTGTTCCTGTTCAGATCTCGAACTCCTCCCTTACCGCCCCGTCCTCCTGCACATCGACCGGTCCTTCTGAACCGTTCGAACCCTCCATAAACGGGATTTTAGGTGTCCTCTTTCCGCAAAGTGACGGAGGATCATATTATCTGGGGGGTTCTCCTGCCTCGATATCCACAGCCAGGATGGTTCAGAATCCGATTTTTCTTCTGTCCTCCCCAAACAACAACGGTGTCCTGCTCTCCGGGTTCCCGACGGTGTCTCAGACACAGGGAGCGCCAACGGCTTCCGGATTCATGACCTTCGGAACGGGAAACGCTTCGGGACTCGTCACGCTCGATACCACTTCATACGGCACCATCACAGCCAACTATAAGGGCCGGACCCTGACGGCCTTCTTCGACAGCGGGTCCAACGGACTTTTCATCGACAACCCATCCCTTCCGGACTGTTCTTCCACCCTTTCCGGTTTCTTCTGCGGAAATGCCTCAAACCAGTCCGCGACACTCACAGGCACGAGGGGAAATTCGATCACGTTGAACTTTTCCATCAAAAGCGCACAAACGCTCCTCTCTACGGGAAACATGGTATTCTCTTCTCTGGGAGGGCCTTTCTCCGGTGTTTTCGATGCAGGGTTTCCGGCTTTTCTCGACGGACAAACCATCGGTGTCGGATGGGGAAGCGACGTCAACACCACAGGCAAAGGATACTTCCTCTATGGCAATTAGGTCGGCACCGTCCTTATTCCTTCGCGACGGGAAGACCTTTAAGGTCTTCCCGTCGTAAAGGAACCCCCCAAAGAGTCCGCTCTCCCCGAACCCTTCGGCATACCTCTCCTCTTGCTCTTCATACCCGTGATCTGGCCCTGGAGACAACGATGCTCTCGAATGGCCGAACGGTCCTCCATAGAAGAAAGCGTTGCGTCGAACGCTTTCAATAACCTCCCGACCCTCCTCCGCCACCTCCTCCGGAAGAGTGACAAGCCGCTAATAAAATAAGCACAAAATATGGGCTTTTTTTAAAAAAATACAAACTGATATGCTGAATAAAATCTCTCATTTTTTCTCCTTTACTCATCGACGAACTCTGTGACATCAATCCCTTCTATCAGTCTACCACCTGAAATCACAGAATCGTTCCCAGTGGATTCTTGAGAGCTTTCACGATAGAATCAGGCCCATCTTTAATTTTAAAGATCCCCCTCCCCTGAACTGAAAGCGATCGAAAGGCCATGGACGTGGAACATAACCAGACGGCTGAAACAAAGAACCCCGGGGACATCGCACGGCTGACCCTTCAGGATCTCGCGCGGGAAAAAAAGCCACCGACTCCCTTCAACTACAC
>JAKBTR010000044.1 GCA_021844275.1 Nitrospirota bacterium
AAGCAGCGGAGATGGTTGCATGCATCCGTCCAGAAAGAGAAAAAAACAGGAACAGATCAGACAAAACCATGATTTTGGGGAAACAGGGAGGAAAGAGTTCAGGCGATCCAACAAAGAGGGTCCTTCGTTTCCCGTAAATGGATTAATCGGCGCTCAATATTCTGAATTCTGAGCTGGTTCGAGAATGGTGTTCCGGAAAGGATAACCCGTATTCGGCAACCGTCTTACGCGGAACATCTGCCTTATATTTTTTCGAACAGCCGGCATACACGGATCTCTTTGTCCAGACCCTTGATCGGAACCGGATAGTCTTCCGAAAAGGAGAATCTTTCGCCCGCCCGGCGACACAAATCCAGACTGACCAGGATCTCAGACGGCTGTGCGAGGGTTTCCAGACGAGAAGCCACGTTTACAGTCTGTCCAACGACAGTATACTCCATTCTCATTCCGGACCCTATATTCCCGACGATACCGTCACCAATGTGGAGACCGATTCCGAATTGCGCAACAGGGAGGTTTCGCTCCATACGGCTTTTCGAGCATGATTGTATTGCATCCCTGAGCGCGATGGCGCAATCGAGAGCGATCCGGGGATGATCGGGAAGAAATTCCGGAATTCCAAAAACCGCCATGAAGCCATCGCCCATAATATTGTTGACCGAGCCCTGATGATCAAGGACCACCCGGATCAGGGAGCCGTAATATTCGTTCAGGATGGCAACCGTCTGTTCCGGAGAAAGGATGTTTGAAAGCCGCGTAAAATTGCGAATATCGGCAAAAAGGACAACCACTTCCTGTCGAATGCCCCCCAAATGGATCAGTTCGGGGTTCAGGATGATCCTTTCGGCCATATCATGGGAAACGTAACGTATCAGGGCATTTTGAAGGAGCTCCTTGTGATGGAGCTCCTTCACCATCTGATTGAATACTTCCGTCAGATCTCCCAGTTCATCGTGGGAAGAGGGTGTGAGCTGGAGAGAGTAGTCTCCTCCCATCAGGGATTGTGTCGCTTGATGCAGGGTCTTGATCGGACGGGTCAGAAAACGCGACAAGAACAGCGCTCCTCCCAGAGAGAGCATCAGTCCGGCCATTCCGAGAGCGAGAAACGAGGACAGGATTTCGTTTCGAATGATCCGGTATGGTTTGTCCGAAAAAACGATGGAGATCGTCCCGATCGGAATATTGCCAAAAAAAACCGTCTTGCTCGCCAGATCATAATTGAATTGTTCGAAATGATGAAAGAAAATCTTGTTTTCGGTTTCCGCCGGAGGGAGATGGTTCCGGATGTCCGGCGGGTGTCCCTTGATCGAATCTCCCAGAAGTGTTCCGTCCTTGCCTTTCACAAAGATCTCCTTGACCCCGTTTTGCAGGGAGAACGTCCTCAAGAGATCATTGATCGTCAACCGGTCGTCGCTGATGATGGGAATCGCGACAGCGTGAGCAAGCTGGTCGAGAACAAGGCGGCTTTCGCTTTTCAGGATGCGACTGACCCGGCTCACCATTTGCTTCTCGAGAAGCCAATAACCGCCGACAAGAGAAGTAAGGGAAACAGCAGAAGAGAGCAGGAAGATCTTGAGGAAGAGACCGATGCGAAACGCTTTTCTCAATGGAAAGCCTGCAATCTGTTAGAAGAAGTCACTGTTACGGGGAACGAGTATCTTGTGGAGTATAGTGGAATCAAACATGAATAATCGGATCTGTCTCTTTCAAGCCTAGAAGAAAAATGGCGGATAATCAATGCACCTGCTCATGTCACGATCGAAAAAACTTATTGTTCTGTCGGCAGGATTGATGTTTCTCCTCGTTCTTCCTACATTTCTGACCGGCATTTTAACCGGTTCCCTGTCTTTTTCCAGAAAGGGCTTCGAAGTGGACGGCGGAAAGTCCACCCCCCGGGGGATTCCGGCCGGATTCGATATCTTGCAGAAAGCCCAGAAAAACATCCAGCACGACCTGGGATTGCCGGAAACACCCTCGTCTTCTCCGTCCACAGGAACATCTGAGCCTTCCACTGTCGTCCCTGTGACCCATCCTTATATTGCCGGAACCCTTCTGTTTATCGCCATAACCGGTCTTTTCGCGCTTTTTTTCATTCTCTACCGTGAAGTCCGGAAAACCCGCAAAAAGGACCTGCCGGAAACAGGGAGTTCCGGACAGGAATGGCCCATGGAAACCCCTTCCGGAGAAATCTTTTCCTTTAAGGATTTTCCGGACGTCTCCTCTCTCATACTATCGGAAGATCATGCTGCGTTTCCCTCTTATGAGCTTTCGAGAAATATCGAGAAATCGGGGAGAGAACTCGCTGAAAAACTCGATGGCATCCTCGCTTTTGTGCGGAAGGGGTTGGGAAGATTCCAGGAGGATCTCCGTCTGGCGCTTTATCATGACGACGATCCATCCGGCCTTCCCGTACTTCTGTCGGTCACCTCGGGAAAAAAATATCCCGATTTTTATGTGACACCCCAGATTTTGGAGCATTCGAGAGAAAAAGTCTTTCCGGGGACACAACCCCGTTCCATGACGGCTTCTTTCCTGGACGGAACACGCGTCGAAACGGTATCCATCCCTTTTTATGACGGCATGGGTTCCCGGTTCGTTCTTTTCATCTCCCTGGCAGGGGAGTGGGAAATTCCGGAAAAGTGGAAGGTTGCCGGACAAAAATTGGCAAATGACCTCCGTCCTCTTCTGGAGAGTTATGCGCGTCTCCATTATTTACCTGTGACTTCGACGCGGAAGGAAAACGGAGACCCCGACGCCAGAGCAATCGAAAACAGGATGATTGAAGAAATGCTTAAAGGAAAACGTCTGTCCTCCCGGGCTTCTCTTCTCTTTATAAAGATCGTCTCCTCCAGTCCTTTCGGCCAGACTTCTGACGTGAACGTTTTTTTTCGACTCTTCCGCGATCGTCTCGAGAAAGCCCTTCGGGCGAGCGACAGGATGATTTCTGATGATAAGGGCACTTTTACCATACTTCTTCCTGAAACGATGCAGGGCGAAGCCCATGCGGTCCTGAACCGTATCATGGATGTTTTCGAAGAAGAGCATAAGCGATACGGTCGATTCGGGCTTCGATTTCTTTCCGACCTTCGTGAAATCCGTCCCGAGGAAGATGCACATCCGGAATCTCTTCTGGGTCGGGGCAGCCGCCTTGAAGTTCCACCAGAAGGAAAGGTGGAACCCCGCGAATATGCCAGATTTCTCATCTCCGGGGACTAAGGATAAAGAGCCGTCATCCCTACCATGATTCAGATGCGAAACATCCCGTAAATTCCGGCCTCTTTGTTGATTTTTTTTCGGGAAGGGTG
>JAKBTR010000070.1 GCA_021844275.1 Nitrospirota bacterium
GACCAGATTCAGATCGACAATCCTTTCGAAAGGCACTAATATGGACATCAAATGATGATTAAAAATGATTCACCTCAGAAAGGGGGATCGGGGAATGAGAACGACCGTGCGGATCGATGAATCCCTTTTATCCCTGGCTCAGGATATAACTGGCATCACCAGTCGGAACGCGATCCTGAAAGAAGCGCTGGAAGCGCTGATCCAGAGGGAAAGTGCCCGGCGTCTGGCGAGGCTGGGAGGCAGCGAACCCCAAATGATGGATATTCCAAGACGGAAGAATGAGAAAGAATGATTCTCGTCGATACATCGGTATGGATCGACCATTTCCGGAAGGGTAACCATCGTCTCAAGAAGATTTTGGAACAAGAATCCGCTTCCATGCATGATTTTGTTCTTGGCGAACTGGCCTTGGGCAATTTTCGAGATCGCCAGAACGTCCTCTCCCTCCTCACATCCCTCCCACGATGTCCTTGCGCCAACCCTAGAGAAATCCTCTGGCTGGTGGAGCATCACCGGCTGATGGGAAAGGGCGTCGGATATGTGGATGCTTGCCTGCTCGCTTCCGCAAGATTGACAGGATTCCGGCTGTGGACAAAAGACCTGCGACTGGCCGCGATGGCCCGTGAACTCCAGTGCGACGATCATGAATCAGAGGATGGATCGTGAGACCTTTCCCGCTGGATCCCCGGGATACGAGGAGAATTCTTCAGGAGTCCCAAAGAATCTTCAACCGGTCCCGTCTTCCGGACCGTTCTCCGTTCTTTTTCCGAGAGATCCCTTTTTTCCGGTAACAGTGTCCTCTTTTGAAATCCGGACCGACAGGATGCTCCAGGACGACACCAGAAAAGGCACCAGATAGTTCAGACACACCTTCGTCCAGACGAGCGGCTTGTCGTGAAAAAATCGGGGGAACTGGTTGATCGCATTCAAACAGGTCCCCACTACCATCGCGGTCGGCACACTCTTCCGGAGCGAAAAAGACGAAAAAACGATCCCCAGGGAAACCGCAAGACGATTTTTCACGTTCCCTCTGCCGACCGTCTTCTTGTCCGACAACGTAACTCCCCTTCATCCCCAGCATCTTCCAAAAGTCGTTTACATGTTTCCGATAAATCTCCCACCCGACAGGGACCGGCTATCCGGGAACTCCTTGATCAGATGAATCATATCGATCATAATGGTTGCTATGATCCCATGCTTTTCTGTCCTGGAGGTGAAAGATGATTACGGAAATCAGCGCAGTGAACTTTCGTCAGAACCTTGGGAAAATGCTGAACCAAGTCCAATACCGTCACGACAGTATCATCATCAACAAAGACGGAAAGCCCGTCGCCGCCCTCGTCGATGCCCGTCTCTTCGATCGCATTCGCCGCATGCAAACTCGTTTTGAGACTCTCTGCCAACGGATTGAAGAAGGATACGCGAAGACCCCTGAATCTTCGGGAATCTCCGAGATCGACGACATCGTGGCATCAGAGCGTTCCCGAAAACATGACCCACGCCACAATCCCTGACAAAACGTGTCCACTCTCCGCGTCATACTGGATACCAATGTCCTGGTTTCCGGAATCGCCTATCCGGCCAGTGTTCCCGGAAAAATCCTCTCCTTCTGGAAACAGGGCTCGTTAGACATTCTGACGTCGGATTACATTTTGGAAGAATTGCGGCGAGTCCTTGCCCGCTTGACCCATCGACATCACCTGACCAAAAACGAGATCGACGATCTGGTGGATTCCCTTGCCCTCCAGATGGAAATCCTTACTCCCAGCCCCACGCACGATCCCACATTGCGCGATATCGACGATCAACCGGTTTTGGCCATCCTCCTCGAAGCGATGAGAATCTCCAAAGCCGATTACCTCATTACGGGAGACGGCGATTTGCTGGCCCTGGCCGATCGGTACCGCATTATCAATCCCAGAGACTTCTGGAGTGCTCACGGAGACTTCTGAGCCACCTCGTTTCAACCACACATTTCGGAGATGAGAGGAAAATGGTGGGGATATTTCCGGCAGGCTCCGAAACCGCCGTCGAAATGCTCTTCCGAAGCGAAAAAGACGAAAAAACAATTTCCAGGGAAACCGCAAGACGATTTTTCAGGTTTCCTCTGCCGACCGTCTTCTTGTCCGGCAATCCCCCCTCCTCATCCTCCACATTATCCAAAATCTCGACAACGGCAGGGTACCGACCACGAAGATCCTGGTCTTTAAAGACATTCCGGATAAGAAGTGTCCACTCTTCCGGACGGACGACAGAACGGTCAGATGTTCTGGAGGATCAGGGACTCCGGAACCATCCGTCCTTTCAGCACACCGATCGTGTCTTCGACCATCTCCTTCATCCCGCACAGATACACCACCGTCTCATGCAGGGGGTCGGGGCATTGCCGCAAGATCTCCTGCACGAACCCCGAATGGCTGTCCCACGTCTCGTCGGGATAGGTGACCGTGATGTGCACGGTTGCCCCTCTCTCATGCCAGGAGGCCATTTCTTCTCCAAAGTAGATGTGGTTCGGGGTCAACGTCCCGAAATACAGTTCGATCCGGTTGAACTCATCCCGCCGGTCAAGCGCCGAAAGAAGCGTCGAACGAAGCGGCGCGATCGCCGTTCCGACCCCCACGAACAGCAGGTTCATCCCTTTGTAGGGGTCCAGAGGAAATCCTTTCCCCAGAGGCCCCTGCAAGGAAAGGGTATCTCCCACCTTCTTTCCGAACAACGCTTCCGTCAGAGGATTCATGTTCTTGACCAGAATTTCGAACCGGTCCGTTTTCCCTGGCGAGGACGCCACCGCAAAATAGGACGATTTCCCGTTTGCTCCGGGAACGGAAATGAACTGCCCCGGGAGAAACACGAACGGATCTCCGGCACAGTCAAACTCGAACAGCCGGACATCTTTTTCAAAAGGAACGATACGAGAAATCGGATATTCCCGAAGGGGAGACGACACCAATGAACACCTCTTCCTTAAAAACCCCTTAAAAAACACAGAGGAACAATCCCGGAAAGATCGCTTCCGGGGCGGGAGTTTATGAAAACGACCTTTCGGTCGAAACAGCCTGCACGAATTCTTCCCAGAATATCATATTCCGGGACTGGAGCTCATCCGCCTCAAATCCCCGGGATTCGAGAAACAAGGCCCGATTCACCCCCATCCTGTCAGGCTGTCCGGAGCATTGCATTTTTCTCTTGACCCTCCCGTCATTTCCGTCGAAACTAATGACCGATCCGACGTCCGACAACTTTTGGCATGACGCAAGTCACTTTCCTGCCGTTGGCTTCCGGAGCCCGGG
>JAKBTR010000038.1 GCA_021844275.1 Nitrospirota bacterium
GCTTCTCTATCTCGACAATGTGGAAAAAGCGCACCCCAGCCTCTGGAACAACATTCTTCCGATACTCAGGACCGGGCGGCTCACATGGCAAGAAAAAGTCCAGGACATTTCCGACAGCATTTTTGTCCTGGCGTCCAGTCTTTTCTCTCCGAAAGACTTTGCGCAAATCGAACCATGGAGTCGGCCGGATGTCATGATCCAGGCCGTCCAGAACAGCAACAGAAGACTGGCTTATATTCCCATCTTTCAGCCTCCTTTTCTCCACCACGTGGATATGATCCTGCCGTTTCCCGAATACAGTCCGGAAGAGATTCGGGACATCTTGCAGCAGACGACTGCACGAATCTTGTCGGACTTCTCTTCAAATATCCATCTTCCGGGATCCCTTGCCGTCGAGCCCGGATTTTTTGACCAATTGATGTCAAAGTTCGACATCCCGCGGCGGGGGATGGAAGGTCTCGATCAGAAACTCCAGGTCCAACTCCTTCCTGCCCTGACAAAAATACGGGAGCTTTCTGAAAAAGAGCCGGAGCCCCACGACTTTCTCCTTACCTGGGAGGGGAGTGGTATCTCCGCTCTTCCGGTCGTCCCCTCCGAACAGAAACCCGAAGAAGCGGTTGTCGCATCCCCTTAAAGAATACCGAAAGCCATTTTTACGATCTCCGGAACAGAAGAAAAATTGACAGACCCAGAACACGCATAATAAAATCGGCCAATGGTGAACTTGCGGCCCAGTTGAATTCTTGCCAGACTGTACGGATCCGGATCGAATCCTGTCATCTGCATCCCGGGCACCCCATGGTCCCCGAAGATGCTTTTATGGCTTCAAACGAAACCCCCATATATTATGATCGGAGGCTCAGAGATGAGACAGGAGTGGGTGAAAAACCGGCGTGGCGTTGTCACCCAGATGCATTACGCCAGAAAAGGAATCACCACGGAAGAGATGCTTTATGTCGCACAGCGGGAAAACGTCTCTCCGGAATTCATCCGGTCCGAAGTGGCCCGGGGACGCCTGATTATTCCGGCTAACATCCGACATCCCGAACTCGAACCGATGGGTGTCGGAATCGGCATATCCTGCAAGATCAATGCAAACATAGGAAACTCTGCCGTCATTCCGAACCTGGAAAACGAAATTGCCAAGCTCGATATCTGCATCAAGTACGGGGCCGATACGGCGATGGATCTTTCGACAGGTCCGAAAATTCCCGAAATACGGGAAGCAATCATGCGTCGATCGCCCATCCCTATCGGCACAGTGCCTATTTACGAAGCCATTCAGCGTGTCGGCGATCCGATGGATCTGTCGGAAAAGGACCTCCTGGACGTCATCCGTTTCCAGGCCGAGCAGGGGGTCGATTACATGACCGTCCACTGCGGCATTCTGGCGGATTTCGTCCCTCTGACCCAGAAGCGGATCACCGGGATCGTAAGCCGCGGCGGGTCCCTGATGGCTCAGTGGATGATGCACCACAAAAAGGAAAATCCTCTCTTTACCCATTACGACGAATTGCTGGAAATCTGTCGTGAGTTCGACGTGACACTTTCTCTCGGCGATGGCCTCCGGCCGGGCTGTCTGGCCGATGCTTCGGACGAAGCACAGTTCGCGGAGCTCAAGGTCTTGGGAGAACTCACTCTCCGGGCCTGGGAAGCGGACGTTCAGGTCATGATCGAGGGTCCTGGACACGTTCCCTTCGACCAGATCGCGATGAATGTCGAAAAACAGCAGGAGCTATGCCATGAAGCTCCCTTCTACGTTCTGGGCCCGCTCGTAACGGACATCGCTCCGGGGTACGACCACATCACATCGGCGATCGGAGCCACGGCAGCCGGAACGGCGGGAGCGGCACTCCTGTGCTACGTCACCCCCAAGGAGCATCTGGGGCTTCCCGACCTCGAAGATGTCCGAAACGGCATCATCGCCTACAAAATTGCGGCTCATGCATCGGATGTGGCACGTCATCGCCCGGGGGCGCGGGACAGGGACGACCAGCTCTCCAAAGCCCGTTATTCCTTCGACTGGAACAGGCAGTTTGAACTTTCCCTGGATCCGGAGAGGGCCAGAAGCATGCACGATGAAACCCTGCCGCATGAAACCTTCAAGTCGGCGGAGTTTTGCTCCATGTGCGGACCAAAGTTCTGCTCCATGCACATCAACGAGGAAATCCGGCGCGAAGCAGCTCAAGCCCAGACCCTGATCGACCCTCGTCAGGCAAAACACAATTCGATTGCTGCTGATCAAGTTGGAGCATAGTCGGATCCAAAACGATTTTCCGGGAGGGAGGAGCATTGAGCTCCTCTTCCCGGTCTTTGACAGCTGTGCGGTTCCCCTTGCCCAAAGGGCACCCGGCTCCTGCAATGCCTCTTTCCCTTACTCCGAAATCTCCTTTTCTTCCGGTTCCCGGTAAACAAGGGAGAACGTATGCCTTCCATGCGGATCGGGTCACCTGTTTTTTTCAACAACATCCCCTTCGAAATTGAAGAACGGCAAATTCTTCGGGAAATGCGCATTCCCCGAAAGTCGAATTTAAAAGAGCTCGATGAACCCGGACTCGCAAACCAGATCCAGAAAGCCATCGACGAAGGATACCGGTTAATCCAGGGGAAAGGTGTCTATCGCACCCTCGCATTGACGGGAAGAGAGGACAAAAAAGTCCTGACCCGGGAGAGTTCGACTCTTTTCGCCGGGGAAAAGATGGAAAAACTGCTTCGATATTGCGATTATGCTTCCCTGCTGGTCGCCACGATAGGCCCCGACCTCGAAAACCGCGTCGACCAGCTTGCCTCCGATGAACCCGCCTACTCCTTCTTCCTTGAAAGAGTCGGAGCCTGGATGGCCGACTACATGGGAATTCTGGTTGACCATTCGATCGAAAAAGAAGCCAAACGTTTCGGGTATGGCCGGACGTTTCGTTTTGGCGTCGGCTACGG
The DNA here is from genome assembly GCA_021844275.1 of Nitrospirota bacterium. The sequence goes on from JAKBTR010000038.1 coordinate 2,935, forward strand.
CGACTGGCCCCTTTCGACCCAAAAAGAGGTTATGGAGTTGACGCAGGCCCATAAGATTGGCGTCTCCCTCACCGAATCCTTCATCATGGTCCCCCGGCTTTCAGTTTCGGCTGTCATCGGTTGGGAGAGGACGCTGGACGTTCCGGACAAAAAGAAATTTGCATCGAAAAAAGACAACGAAGAAGAAATCGAGGACGAAGGGTGAAACCACTTCTGGAAAGACTGAAAAACGAAATCCTGCTGCTTGATGGATCCATGGGAGCGCTTCTTCAATCCCGTGGACTCCCCGCAGGATATGCTCCGGACCTCTGGAACCTGGAACGGCCCCTGGAT
>JAKBTR010000055.1 GCA_021844275.1 Nitrospirota bacterium
ATCTCAGGGGGAGACTGGCAACGGCCTCGGCAAGAGAGGCCTGGACGGAATCCGGCAGCCCAAAAGGATTTTCCATCGCATCAAGCTTGATCGTTCCTTCGGGAGCATCAAGGACGTGATAACCTCTGGCATTTTTCAAATCATCCCGCACCCAGGACATCGGGTCAACTCTCATGGGAAGAACTCCTTTTGGACATTTTCAAGTCTTGCAAGGGCTGAACGGGCATGGCCTTCAAGTCCTTCCAGCCGCGCCAGCAAGGCGGAGTTTCGCACAACGTCCTCCAGTTCCTGTCGTGAGCGAAATCCTTCCAGAAGACTGGTTCTCTTCGTGAATGTTTCAATCGACACGGGGGAAGAAAATCGTGCGGATCCATTTGTTGGCAGGACGTGACTGGGACCGAAACAATAATCTCCGAAAGCTTCCGCCATTTCGCTTCCGAGAAAGACAGCTCCTGCATTTTGAATCAGACCCAACCATTTTTCCGGATTCCGGACTTGAAGTTCGAGGTGCTCGGGAGCGACCAGGTCAGAGATCTCGACAGCAACCTGGACAGAGGGCACAACCAGAATAAATCCAAATTTCAGAAGGGACTCTTCTGCGATCTTTTGGCGGGGGAGAGAAGAGATCTGCCGTTCAAGCGCGAGAACAACGGCCTTCGCCAATGTCATGTCTGTCAGGATCAAAACAGCGGACGCCTGGGTATCGTGTTCTGCCTGCGCAATCATGTCCGCCGCGAGCCATTCCGGCTGGGCGGAGTCGTCTGCCAGAATCAGGACTTCGGTTGGTCCGGCGACCATGTCGATATCGACATCTCCAAATACCTGTCTTTTCGCTTCCGCAACGTAGCGATTTCCCGGACCAACGATTTTGTCAACCCGCGGAATGGTTCCGGTACCATACGCCATCGCAGCAATTGCATGGACACCACCCACCTGATAGACATCCTGGACACCACAGACATGAAAAGCCGCCAAAATCGCGTCCGGAATTCCTTCCGGACCCGCGGGAGAGACCCCCACGATTTGCTTGACTCCTGCCACTTTTGCAACAACCGCCGTCATCAGGACAGTGGAAGGATATGCCGCCGTGCCTCCGGGCACATAAACACCAACACGGTGAAGGGGGCGAACAAGAACCCCTCCTTTTCCGGGGTGGGATGCCAAACCGGAAAGTCCCTTCTCCCGAAGCGCTCCATGAAACTCCTCGATCCTGTCTTTTGCAAAAACAAGCGCTTTTCGGATTTCAGAAGGCAGGGCCCCGAAAGACTCTTCCATCCGTCCGGGTGAAACGCGCAGATCCTTCAATTCCCCCCTGAACCCGTCGAGTTCTCTCGCATATCGCAAGAGAGCCACATCCCCTTCCCGACGGATATCGCCCAGAATGGAAGATACCCGTGCGCGTAAGGTTTCACCTTCCGAGTCTCGGCCTCTCTGAAAAATGGGAGAAAGAACAATCCGGGCTTCCGTCGCTGTTCCAGCGACAAAAAGGCGGGACGAAAAATCTGTCATTACCGGTTCTCCAGGCTTTTAAAGAATAAGGAACTACCCTTCGGAAATGACCCGTTCTTTTGACAGAAATGGAAGGATACGGTCCATGAAAAGTCGAATTCTCTCGTTTTTGAGAGACCATGATGCCCTGTTCACGACCAGACGCGCCGTCGACACAAGAATTTCCTCCCGGATCTCCATCTGATTTTCGCGAAGAGTCTTCCCGGTTGCAACAAGGTCGACAATCTGGTCGGCCATCCCGACTTTGGGGGCCAGCTCCAGGGAACCATACAGCTTCAGGATCTCAACGGACATTCCCCTTTCAAGGAAAAATTGCTCCGCAAGTCTGGGATATTTCGTCGCCACCCGGAGAGGACGGGAATCCGACTGGGAAGCCTTTCCTGCCGGAGCTGCAACGACAAGACGGCAAAGACCAAACTTCAGATCAAGAGGTTCAAGAACATGCCGACCCTGCTCCAGAATCAGGTCAAGCCCCACAACACCGAGATCTGCCCCCCCGTGTTCAACGTAAGTCAGGACATCCGCTCCGCGGATCATGAGAACCCGAAGTTCGCCATCGGCAGAATCAAACGTCAGTTTCCGGGATTTTGATGACAATCCCTGAAAGACATACCCGGCAGACTCCAGCAAGTGACAGGCATCATCGAACATTTTCCCTTTGGGCAGAGCCAAAAGCAGCGGAGGTGCGAAGGGTGCTATGATATCTCCTCCCCACGGACCCTCTTGATCCGGGCACCGATACTCTCCAGTTTCGTTTCGATCTTTTCATAGCCACGGTCTATATGATACACCCGCTGGATTTCCGATTCGCCTTTTGCGATCAGAGCCGCCAGAACAAGTCCGGCAGAGGCTCTCAGATCGGAAGCCATGACGGAAGCCCCTTCGAGGCTGGCCCCTCCCCGGACAAATGCTCTGGAACCATGAATATCGATATTGGCCCCCATACGATTCATTTCCATCACATGCGTGAACCGGTTTTCAAAGACGGTCTCAACGACTGTGGAAGGACCTTCCGCAATCGCCATGAGAGGAAGAATCTGTGCTTGCATATCTGTCGGGAATCCCGGATAAGGCTCTGTACGAGCGGACGTCCCGCGGGGCTTTCGGATTCGGCTGATCGAAACCGAGCCGTTCTTCTCCTGAAAATCGGCCCCCATATCTCTCAGGGTTCCAAGCAAGGAATCGAGACAGGAGACATCCACATTCCGGATCATCAGATCCTCTCCCAGAAGTGCTCCCGCAACAAGAAACGTTCCCGCCTCGATTCTGTCGCTCATGACGGTATAGGGGGCTTCTAAAAGACTGTCCACGCCTGTAATTTTTATCGAGGATGTACCAATCCCTTCGATCCGAGCCCCTCGGGCGATCAGGGAAAAGGCAAGATCGCTGACTTCGGGCTCCTGTGCCGCATTGAATATCCGGGTTGTCCCCCGAGCAAGAGTCGCGGCCATCATAATATTTTCTGTTCCGGTCACCGTCGGGTAGGGCAAATGAATATCGCATCCGGTCAGGCCGTTCGTATGGGCGTCAATATAGCCGTGATCGATCGAGATCTTCGCACCCATCCGGACAAAGGCGTTCAGATGAATGTCCACCGGTCGGGCACCAATCAGACACCCACCCGGAAGAGACACTCTGCCCCTTTTTCGTCTGGCAAGAAGCGGTCCCAGGCACAAAATAGAAGCCCTCATCGTCCTGACCAGATCATAAGGTGCCTCATGCGCTTCGATGCTTTCTTCCAATAACCGATATTTTCCCGGCCACCCATCATTTTTGTGGGAAGGAATGCCCTGGGTCAGATCCGTTTTTTCCGGATCCGCCGAAACGAGAGGATCAGCCCGGATACCCAGCTGGGACAACAGAGAAAAAGCTGTCCGGATGTCCCGAAGGGAGGGAATATTGGAAATTTCAAGACCGCCCCCAAGAAGAGCGGAAAAAAGGATGGGAAGGGCAGAGTTTTTGGACCCTGAAACAATGACCTCCCCGCGTAATGGAGATCCCCCGACAATATGAAACCGATCCACCCCGCTAGCCTTTCTTCCAGAGAACGATTCGATCCAGACCGAGGATATCCGGAAAAACCAGGGGCGCCCCACAACCGGAAACAAATCCTGCGTCCGATCTGAAGAAATCTCCCTGGCAGGATCCGATTTCCACGGCAGCGACCCCTCCCGTAGAGAGAAGACCCGGCAAGACCGCCATCAGTCTTCGGTAAAAAACCAGTCCGTCCGGTCCACCATCAAGAGCTTCCCTTGGCTCATAAAACAGGATTTCCGGGTCAAGACCGGAAAGGTCTCCGGAAGCGATATAGGGAGGATTGGAAACGATCAGATCGAACCCCTGGTCCAGACGCAGCATTTCGGTCCAGTCGCCCTGAACGAAATGAATGCGGGACAAAACCCCCAGAGCAAGAGCATTTTTGCGTGACACTTCCAATGGCACAACAGACCGGTCGACCGCAAGGCAATGGGCCTTTGGAAATTTTTTCAAAAGAGAAATGCCAAGGATCCCGCTTCCGCATCCCAGATCAAGGATCCGTTCTGGACTTCGAGAATCAAGAATACGGAGAACGTTTTCGACAAGAGACTCCGTTTCCGGTCGGGGAATCAGCGTGCCGGGAGCGACTGCAAAGCGCTCTTCAAGAAAAGGAACCGACCCTGTGATCAGATGAAAGGGTTCTCTCTGACGACGCCTTTCCACCCAGGAAGCGTAACAAGCCGACAATTCGTCCGGCAAAACTTCCCTGTCTCTGGTCCAGGGAGCCAGAGGATCTTCCAGAATTTCGCCCAAAAGGTCCCGGGATTCCCGGGCAGAGGCTTCCGGCAGACAGGAGAGCCTCTCTTCCCCCCACTTCAGCCAGTCGATAATCCGGCTTCCGGAAGAGGGCTTCCCCTTTTCTGCCCGAATCATTCGAGACGCTCGATTTCCAGAGCTCTCTCCTGGGCCCTCAACGCGTCAACAAAAGGATCAATATTTCCTTCCATCACCTGGTCCAGCTGATAGAGGGTCATTCCGATCCTGTGATCCGTGACCCTATTCTGGGGGAAGTTGTACGTCCGGATTCTCTCCGATCGATCCCCCGTTCCCACCTGACTTTTTCTATCCGAAGCGATCTGTTCGTTCTGTCGGGTCTGCTCTTTTTCCATCAGGCGCGCGCGCAGAACTTTCATGGCCTTGGCCTTGTTTTTCAGCTGGGAGCGTTCGTCCTGACAGGAAACCACGATGTTGGTCGGTAAATGTGTGATCCGGACAGCCGAATAGGTCGTGTTGACGCTTTGCCCCCCTGCACTGGAGGCACAGAACGTATCAATTCTCAAATCCTTCGGGTCAATTTGCACATCCACTTCCGAGGCTTCCGGAATCATTGCCACCGTCACCGTCGACGTATGAATCCGTCCTCCGGCTTCGGTCACCGGAACCCGCTGGACTCTGTGCACACCGCTTTCAAACTTCAGCTGGCTGAACGCTCCATGGCCCTGCACATAAATGATGGTTTCGCGAGCCCCTCCTATTTCGGTGTCATTCGTTTCCATGACCTCGAACCGAAATCCCTTGCGTTCAATGAAACGAAGATACATTCGGGCCAGCTCGCGGGCGAAAAGGGCAGCTTCTTCCCCTCCTGCCCCTGCGCGGATTTCCAGAAAGAGATTGCGGGAATCCCTTTCATCCCTGGGGAGAATCGAGTCAAGAAGCCGGGACTCAACATCCTGAAGCTCAAGACTCAGCTTTTTTTCTTCCTGAGGAACCAGATCCAGAAAATCCGGGTCCTGCCTCAATTCCTGCAGGCCCTTCTGCTGGTCTATGATCCGGAGATAATTTTCATAGAGGGAAACAATAACAGAAAGCTCGGACTGATCCCGGGCCAACTTCATGTAAATGGCAGGGTTGCGGGAAACCTCCGGGTCCGCCATCTTGCCGGAAATTTCCCGGTAACGTTCCCGCATCGATTCAAGTCTGGGACGGACCTTTTCAATGATTCCCGCCGTTGACAAAATTTCCTCTTACTTCTTGCCCTGTGCGTACTTTTTCATGAACCGATCCACGCGTCCCTCGGTATCGACAATCTTCTGGGTCCCGGTAAAAAATGGATGGCACTCATTGCAGATATCCAGCTTCACATTGCCAATCGTTGTCCGGGTGACAAACGTATTACCACAAGCACAAACAACTGTGGCCACCTTGTACTCCGGATGAATCCCGCTTTTCATTTTTTTCTCCCTTTGTGATTTTAAGGAAGGAACACGTCCTTCCGTGCCTGAATGAAAGGACTAGCCTTTCATCATTCTTTCCAAAAACTCCTTGTTTCCTTTTGTCCCCTTCATGTTGCTGAGCAAATACTCCATATCATCCTGGGGGTTGTTTGAATTGAGCGCCTTGCGGAGGATCCAGATCTTGTTCAGGTCATCCTTGTCGAGCAGGAGTTCTTCCTTCCGTGTTCCGGAAAGCGTGACATTGATGGCCGGGAAGATTCTTCGATCGGATAAATGTCTGTCCAGATGAAGTTCCATATTCCCCGTTCCCTTGAACTCCTCAAAGATCACATCGTCCATCCGGCTCCCCGTATCAATAAGGGCGGTGGCAATGATCGTCAGGCTTCCTCCTTCTTCGATATTGCGAGCAGAGCCGAAAAAACGTTTCGGCCTTTGCAACGCGTTCGAGTCCAGACCTCCTGAAAGAACCTTTCCGGAGGGAGGGGCCACCGTATTAAAGGCCCGGGCCAAACGGGTAATGCTGTCCAGGAGGATGACGACATCTTTTTGGGACTCTGCCAATCTCTTGGCTTTCTCCAGAACCATTTCGGCCACCTGAATGTGCCTTTGCGGCGGCTCATCAAAAGTCGAACTGACGACTTCACCCTTGACTTGCCGAACCATATCCGTCACTTCTTCCGGTCTTTCATCGATCAGCAAAACAATCAGAACGATATCCGGATAATTTTTGGAGATGGCCTTGGCAAGGCCCTGAAGAAGCATCGTCTTTCCGGTTCGGGGGGGAGCAACAATCAAACCCCTCTGACCTTTTCCGATAGGCGTCACCAAATCCATGACACGCATGGAAAGATCATCCGGGGAATGTTCCAGCCGGATCCTTTCCATCGGATAGAGAGGCGTCAAATTATCGAAGAGAATCTTTTCGCGGCCGGAGTCAGAATCTTCAAAGTTGACCTTCTCCACTTTCAGCATCGCAAAATAGCGCTCTCCCTCCTTGGGAGGACGTATTTGCCCCCAGACGGTGTCTCCCGTTCTCAGGTTGAACCTCCGGATTTGGGAAGGAGAAACGTAGATATCGTCCGGCCCGGGAAGGTAGTTGTACAGGGGAGACCGGAGAAAACCAAACCCGTCCTGGAGAATTTCAAGAACACCCTCTCCCGTGATAGGCCCGTTTTTATCCGATTGCGCCTGCAGAAGGGCAAAGATCAGATCCTGTTTCCGAAGGTTGACTGCCCCTTCTATATGGAGCTCCTTGGCCACCTCGGTCAGTTCCGCAATACTTTTCTCTTTCAATTCCGCAAGATTCATAAAAACCTCTCGCCCATCCGCATAAACCTGAAACAGGAAAGACGGACAGACCGTTATCGTTCAGGAACCAACGCGGTTCCCCTCTCCAAAAAACATAAGGTAAAAACCCCAAAGGGTTTTACCCTCTGCTCCGACGGACTTTTCCGTCCAGAGTCTTCTGCCCGGGATAACTTCTCTCTCCGGAAATGACCAAACGGAGAGTGTTTTTCAGAATCCAACGCAGGAAGGGACGAATGGTCAGGATATGACCGGTTCCTCGTTCACGGGAGTCAAACCGGAAGTCGCATGAAGCCCCCAAAAAAATTGGACGGTCCAGACCTTCAGCAGATTTCATAAGGCTTCCAAGGGGGTTTTTCGCAAGATCGATCCAAAAGGGGACGACCGGTCCGCCAGCCGCCTTATTCTGACTTGCGACGGTGCCAGGAGCGGTGAAGGCATGTTTATCACATCTTCAGGCATGCATATTGAGTGTCAATATATGATATGAAGACGGGTCGGTTGTCAAGAAATGTTTGGGGAGCGATGTCCAGCTCCCCAAACCTCGTGTACTGATCTTACTTTGCTGCTGTGTTCAGAAATTCCGGCTTCAGGTTACCGGCAGCTTCTTCATGAACAGGCTGTTTGGAAACCCAGTCTGCAGAACCGGTCACACAATCCATGTCACCGCCGCATCCAAGGCTTCTTTCGTAAATAACAGCTTCCCATGCCTGCTTGTCCGTAATCTGACCGGCGCTGACAAAACCAACCATTGCGGGCTGGAGGGGAGATCCGTTCGCAACAACCCAGAACATTTCACCAGCTGTCCGGACTTGCTCAAACTGATGATTGGTAAAATTCCGGGGACCGGGATCCATACCCGCCGCGCCAGGACCATTGCCGTCACCGGCCACGCCGTGGCAGGTGTAGCAGGTACCTGCTCCATTGAACACTTCCTTGCCCTTGGCAATCATGTCTGCCGTAACGGGGAAGGGGGGTTTCATTGCTTTTGCTGCAGCCAGCTGGTCCGCAGGAACGCGGGGCTTCAGAATGTCCAGCTCAGCAGCAAAAGATGACGCTGTGGCAAAGCCCAGCACAGCAGCACCCATGACAGCCACTGTCCACATCCTCATAAGGTACGCCCTCCATACAAATAAGAATTTGGTTAACAGAACAAAACTCCCCCCTTTACCATTGACCGGAAGGCCAAGTGTGAACCTGGCTTGCTCGTCAAGGCACTCGGGTTGTCGGGAACCGGACCCATTCAATCATGCCCTGTCACCATTGTCAAGATGAATTCACAGTCAGGGAAAGACATCCTGTCCGGGAGGACCCCCTTCAGACGGGAATCCCATTCCTGATACAATTCTGGAGATCCTTGGCCCTGCTCTCCGCTCTTTCGGGTTTTCACGAGGGAAGTTCGGGCAACCCTCCGGCAAAACGCCTTCCGTGAGGGCTCAATGGCAACTCACGGCTCTTCGTCCCCAGATGGATGCGACAGACTGATGGATACAGAAATTCTTCTTTCTGCGAATACCCATTCCAACGGGCCTGGCCACCCGGAATCTCCAGATCGGCTGGACACGCTCAGGACACTCTTTCTCCGCCTCTCGCACACCGGCCCCATAAAACTTTCCATTTTTACGGATTCCAAGACGCATACGGAGACAGACTCTTTTTTTCGAATCTATGAGAAGGTGCATTCCCGAGAGTACCTTTCAAAACTTCTCCTTCACCAGGTTCCCCCCGGAACAATCATTCCCTTGGATCCTGACACAGGCCTGTCCAATGGTTCCCGGAAAGCGATCCTGTCCTGCGGGGAATCCGTCGATTTTCTCCTCCGTCGTCGTCTTGACGGCGGGGGAGTCTCTTTTCTGGCGGAAAGACCTCCGGGACATCATGCTCTCCGGGATCGGGCAATGGGTTTCTGCCTGGTGAATCATACCGCGGCTCTTGCGCAAAATATCCATCAAACCGATCCGGATTCCCGGGTCGCAGTTCTGGATTTCGATGTCCACCATGGCAACGGCACGGAGGACTCCCTGCGGGGCCTGGACAGGTGCTTGTTTATCAGCACGCACCAATATCCCTTTTATCCCGGAACGGGTTCGGAAAAAAACAACCGGAGTGATGCCGACGGAAGTGGAGTTCTGAACCTTCCTCTTCCGGAAGGCACAGACGACGAAGACTACCGGAAGGTCCTCAGGGAGAAAATTTTGCCTCGTCTGGAAAAATTCCGGCCGACGGATCTCATCGTTTCGGCAGGTTTTGACGGCCACCGGGATGACCCCCTGGGAGGATGGCTTCTGACAGAGGAGATTTATTCGGATATCGGTCGCTCTCTCCTTTCTGTCGAGTGTCGTTTCATTGCCTCGGTCCTTGAAGGAGGGTATAATCTAACAGCATTGTCCCGTTCGGTCGAAGCGTATCTGAGCGGGATCGGACGACCATTTCAGTCACCCAGGAGCTATTGACGGAGGGTCTTCCTGTCTGTCATACCTATCGGCCATGACCCACGCGAAAGATATCACCGGAATCCTGTTCCCCCTTGTTGAGCGCTGGAAATCCATTGCGAAGACCACTCCTGTGGTTCGAAAAGATCTCCCGGGCGCCTCTTCCGAATGGTGCTTTTCCCCCCGGACGGAAGACGAAAGAGCTCTTATGGAGATGCTGGAAACCTGGGACCGCATGGAAGACTCCATCTTGCCCGACCTTGCGGGAACACCTCCCCTGAAACAGGCGGAGTTCCGGGAGATCTTGCGCATTATCCGTCACAAACTCGACCTTAACCGGAGGAATCGCCACTTTGTTGGCTACTCGGGAAAAAGCGATCCGGACGGAGAGACAGGGAGGGCCCATTTTATGGCTTCCATGGAGAGGACCGTTCACCACCTCATCAAACTGAATGGGGAAATCTCCTCTGCCCAAAAACCGGGGGACCCCGGAAAGACATCCCGTTGAACGAGCAGAAGACCCAACATTCAATCGGCATTTGTGATGCGTGCGGAGAGTCTGACGTGGACCTCTACAAGATCAGCCTTGGGAGAGATTTCTTCGACAGACCCTATGACCGTCTTTCCGCATCTGAAGATACGAAACCGCAATGGTATTGTGGAGATTGCTCGCGCGAAAAAGATTTCCAGCGGGATATACGCTCCATCCGCCTCGAGTTCGAAAATCTCCGGGAAGGACGCTCTTCCCTTCTCTCCAGACCGGAAACCGCCAGAAAAGCCGTCGAACGGGTTGCCCTGATCGAGCAATATGTCAAGAGAGGGAGAAAAGTGCACACGCTCTTGCCTCCCAGAGAAGTGGGAACCCTCCTTGTCGATCTGACCAGGCACTTCCTCCAGGATACAACCGATCCGGACGATATCTGACCCCTTCCGGGGTTGCCAAAATGAATTTCTCTTGAACGCCTTGCCTTTTTGCAGAGAGGAGGAGTCTTTTGTACAAAAATCCGTCCTTCAGAACCCCCTTTGACTTCATCATGGAAAAAACATCGGACAACCAAACCGAACGGACTCCCCTCCTCCTGATTACCGCTGCAATTGAACAGGGCGGAAGAACGATGGCATCCCTTCTGCGGAAGGGTCCCCTTCTCGGGATTACCGGTTCTGCCCAGATCCGGAATGTCCAGGGAGAGGAAGTCCAGACACTGGACCAGATCGGACAGGAAACTTTTCTGGGGCTTTTCCGTCGAAGCCGGGCCGTTCTCTCTGTCCTGTCCGAAGAAGCCGAAATGCCCGAGGTTCTTCCTTGTGACGAAAAAACCTCCCTTCTTGTGGCCATGGACCCCCTCGACGGTTCTTCCAATATTTCCGTCAACGCACCGATAGGCTCGATTTTCTCGATTTTTCGTCCACCGGCTCCCTCTTCCTCCTCCCCTGAAGGCCTTTTTTTGAATGCCTCCTCTCCACTCCTTTCCGCCTATCTTCTCTACAGCGTGTCGACGAGCCTTGTCCTGGCCTTTTCCGGAGAGACACGCGTTTTTACTCTCGATCCGGACACCGGAGAGTTCCTGGGAGACGGATCCCCGTGGCGATTCCCGGACAAGGGGAAAATTTACAGCACAAATGAAGCCTATCTTCCCCGCTGGGAGAAACCTCTGCAGGACTATCTCTCCTGGATCAAAAAAGAGCGCAATCCCTCCATGATTCTTCGCTACATCGGAGCACTTGTCGGAGATTTCCACCGAAACCTTCTCAAAGGGGGGATCTATCTCTACCCCGCCGAAGCGGGAGAGAAAACGTCCGGCAAGCTGCGACTGCTCTATGAAGCCTGTCCGATGGCGCACATTGCCAGAAACGCCGGGGGAATCGCAACAGACGGGAAGCAGGATATCCTGACGATCGTTCCCCGGTCTGTCCATCAGCGGGTCCCCCTGATCGTCGGGTCAGTCGACCTGGTTCGTGAATTTCAGGAACGCACCGGACACCCGCTGTCCGGCCTGTAGTTTTTTTCTTGTCTTCCGATCCTTTCGGTCACACCATCTTGACCTTTCTGTCATCTGGTGCCGTTACCCTGTACTGCGATGACAAAGAAAAAAACAGATGACGAAAGGACGATTCCATGAAAAAGATCATTCTTGAATGTGACCTGTGTGACCGGGGTCTGGAAACAGAAACCGGAGAAGAAACCGGCTTTTATATCTGCCCGGAGTGCTGGGACGATCTTCGTAAAAGCCTTCAAAGTCCCTTTGAATCCGGAGAGTCGAAGTCCGGTGCATGACGCTCACCGGAGCTCACTCTCCTGTCTTCTGGTTCTGAACCCCGTCAACCGGGGACGTGTCATTTCTTCCATCGCATAGACGACCCCTTCCGTTCCGGATCCCGAATGGCGGATACCTCCATATGGCCAATGATCGAGCCGGAAGGTGGGGATCTCGTTGACAAAGACACCCGGACAATCGATATTCCCTGCCAGACCCAACCCTTCTTCGAGATTTTTCGTAAAGATTCCCGCCTGAAGACCATATTTTGAGCGGTTCAGACGATCAATGGCCTCTTTCGTCCTGTCGAACGGGATCACCGTGACCACCGGACCAAAAATTTCTTCCGACTCCACTTCATCGGACTCCTTTGTATTGGTCAGAATGACAGGGTGGATCAAGGTGCCCTCCCGCCGGAGAGGCGTCAACGCCGTGGCTCCTTCCTGAACGGCGCGCTGGACCCTGCCCCAGACCTTTTCCGCGTGACTTTCCTGGATCAGGGGACCCATCAGAACCCCGTCCCGACCGGGGTCCCCGATGAATCCTTCTTTCTCGAGATGCTCCACCCTCCCGACCATTCCGGACACCAGCCGGTCGAACAGCGAACGATGTACCAGAACTCTCTGAACCGAGATGCAGACCTGGCCGGCATAGGCAAAGGCTCCCGAAACAAGCTTTTCCGGCAGACCGTCCATCTCCGCATCCTTCGTCACAAGAACGCCCGCATTCCCTCCCAGTTCCAGAACGACTGTTTTCCTGGGCACACGGTCCCGGAGAGACCATCCGACCACATCGCTTCCCGTAAAGGACACGACTTCCACTTCGGGATGTTCGACCAGAGAGAGGGTTCCCGGAATATCGGCCGGCAAAATGGAAAGAGCATCCGGAGGAAGGCCGGCTTCAAGCAGCAACGCTCCCAGCATCAGGGCTGTCAGACTCCCGAAAGGGGCCGGTTTGACGAGGAGGGGACAGCCTGCTGCGATGGCCGGTGCCACCTTGTGGGCCAAAAGGTTCAAGGGGAAGTTATAGGGTGTCACCGCCAGAACAAACCCTTTCGGAATCCGTTCAACAAGACCGTTCATCCCGATCCCCTGCGGAACACTGTCTCCCGGCATCCAGCTTGTACCGAAGTCCGCCGCAGCGTGCGCGGCCGTCCGAAACGTAGTGGCCGCCCTGTCCACCTCGAAGCGGGCTGCGGACAGAGGCTTCCCGACCTCCTGAACGATGAGTTTCGCCAGAGGCTCCCGATGCTCCTCAAGCAATCTTGAGACATTCTCCAGAATCCGGGATCGGCGAAACCTGGGCAGGTCTCTCATGATTCTCCGGGTATTGCCCGCATCCCGAAGAGCCTCTTCGAGATCCGTCCTCTCCGCCTGGTCGACACTCCAGACGTCTTTTCCCCCGGGAACAGGCAAAAGTCCGGAGAAGGGAAAGTAGGTGCGGCGATTTTCTCCGGACCTCCATTTTCCCTTCAGAAGGAAAGGGAAGGCGGAGTTCCCGGGAGATCCTGAAAAAAGACCATTGATGTCCATACGCTCTCCTGCCGATAAAAAGTAAGGATGATTCGGATTCTTTTAACATCCTGGGGTCATAAACTCCGGATTGCCCTTCCGTGCAAAGGTTGTCATACTGGCGAACATTGACGGGCCCCCTCCAAAACCCGCACCGCTGAACTCAAAGGAGTGATCTTGCCGAAGACAGTCGTCAAGAGAATTTCACACATCTCCCGAAGCCTTGTGGCAATCCTGGGGATCTGTCTTCTCTCGGGATTCATGGTCAAGTCTCCTTCAGGACATAAAAAACTCCAGATTCTCCCGTTGCCTCCCGAATACTCTCCCGCACGATCCGATCTTTTTGCCGCTCACGGAGACCGGTCTTTTTTCTTTTTCAATCCCCAAAAATCAACAGATCTCTGGGAACTTTCCCTGTACCGTCCGATGGGATCAACCCATTATCTCGGCGAATCCTGGACACGGATCCCCTTGCCGGACTTGCGCTCCATTCATCAGATACAGGATATGGCTTACGCAAGGGGAATGATTTTCCTGTCCGGGGTCGATGAAAATCGGACCCCCATTCTCCGCTCTTACCTCCTGTCACCGAACAACACCGGCAATTCAACACAGAGGGTTGTCGCACACACGGATTTCTACCCCCCCTCGGGAGGAGTCCCGGTGCGGGAACTCTTTTACGACCATCGCACCCGCGTCCTCTGGCTTCTTTACGACAATGGACAGATCCAGATTGGTCCCCACATTCTTGCACTCCATCGCACTCTGCTGACGGACAGTCCGGCCGGTTATCTTCTTCTTCCCGGTCGAAAGAAAGCGGTTGCCGGTCCCCTCCTGCTTCCCCGGGTCCGGAAAGTGTCCGCAGACAGCAGCTGTTTCTCCTGCTCTCTGTCCATTTTCCAGAGAAAGCGAAGCGAAGAAAATCAAATTCTGGAGCATCCGGTGCGTCTTCCCGGACGCGTTCGGTCCCACATGGGAATCTGGCCTCTCGGGCAAAGGACAGCCCTTTTTCGGGACAAAGAAGCGTTCGCCTGCCATATTCCCGACCGGGACTTCCCCCGGAAGCTTCATCCCTGTCTCCGGGTTCCGGAAATCAACCTTCCGATGGCCACTCTCCTCACGGGATCCTGGCTCGTTCTTCTGACAGCTCCCGACGAAAAGGCATTCCGGCATCTTATTGCCCTGAACGCCGCTTACATCGACAACCGGATCCGGCAGGGAGCCCCTCTGAAACCCGGATTTCTCGATCATCTTTCAATAAAAGACGGGATGGACTACACGTTGCCCCAAAATGCGCACGTGGATGGAACATTTTCCGTTTCCACGGCGCGGCAGGCGATTTTTATCGGGTCGCGCCACCTCTACCGTCTGACGTTGTATGACCGCTCCCCCGCACACCGGACCCCCGTCCCCAAAAAGGATGTGTTCGAACCCTGACCGCGCACTCCGTCCCGTCGAACTTCGGAGTGTCCCACGAAACAAGACGGGAGTCACTCCACATCAGAAGATCAACCGTGGTTCGAAGGTTATCACGGGCAGAAACAGGTGTCCAAGGCAGAGTTTTTTTCAATGGAAAAATTTCTCCGGACAGATTCCGGAAGGATGGTTATAATATGTCGCACAGAAATCGAAACCGACAACAGAGGATCTTTTCTTCCCTCTATCCCGGGACAGGTGAATCATGCTCGAAGCCAATGAAGGCACAAAAGAAATTGCTCAGGAAATCCTCTACCGGATGAGCCAGAATCCCGATCGGACGCGCAAGATCGGGACCTTCGGATTTATCGAACTTGAAGACACCTGGGGGGACGAAGCCACGATCCTGAACACGGCCAGAGTATCGACTTCCAATCGGCGCCTTTCCGGACCGGACGCCTTTTCCGACAAGGACCGTGACCTGCTGGAACACCTTTTGTCGGAAGAGCATGGGACGCCCTTTGAAACCGTCTGGTTTCGGTACCGGTTCATCGCTCCCATCTTTGTCCTGAGACAGTGGGTCAAACACCGGATCTCGACATGGAACGAATTTTCCATGCGTTACCGGAAACCGATCTCCGCTTTCTATATACCGGACGAAACAGCACGCAAGGTGGATGGCTTTGAAATCATGACGCAGGAGCAGACGGACAGGTACACAGCCCTCCTCGAATCCGTCAACCGGTTCTACGAAGAGGAATACGACACCATCTGCCGGCGTATCGATCATCTCCGACAAGCGGGAGAACTCCCTCCCAAGGAAAGCGGACGGGACCCCTACCGCGCAAGAGCCCGAGAGCTTCTGAGATCGGCGATGCCCGTTGCAAATTACAGCGACGTCTACTGGACCGTCAACTTCCGCTCTCTTTTAAATTTCTTTCATTTAAGAACAAAGGAAACCGCCCAGTACGAGATCCGGCAATATGCCCTGGCCGCCTATGATCTTTTTGCACAGGCCTTTCCCCTCCTCCGGAGCACTCTGGAAAAAGCGGAAAAAAACCGGAAGTCTTCCGGATCCTCCTGAGCGCTTTTCTGTCCCTTGAGTGCATTTTTTCCACCCTCCGGCTCTCGGCACGGTTTCGTGCGGGATCGTTGAATCCGTTGATCGAGCGTACGAACACAGGAGAACCTGGAAGGACGGCGACCCGCAATCTGAAAAGGGAGAGTGTGCGGGAAGACCCAGAACAGGAGAAGTGCATTTCTCCTCCGGGTCGTCGTTTTTCGGAGAGGGGAAGAACGGGCCTCTGCCCTGCGCCAGGGAGAGGGAAAGACAAATACCGGGGGAAGACCTTCTTCTCCGGCTCTCTCGGGAAAACAGAGGGGAGAGGATCTCCCGCACGACGTTTTCCTTCCCGGGGCAAGGGCGCACCGGAGCCCGGGCCGTCTCAGACAATATGACGGATCACTTTTCCTTCCACCAGGTAGACAATAATTTCAGCCACATTGGTTGCATGGTCCGCAAACCGTTCCAGAGAACGCCCGACAAACAGAAGCCGGATGACAGGGCTCGTCTTGCCCGGATCCCGGGAAACCTCCTGCACCATGGAGCGGACGAGATCCCGGTAGATGACATTGACCCTTTCGTCTTCCTGGCAAACGGCCAGCGCCTCGGACGTATTTTTCATCACAAAGGCATCCAGGGCTTTTCTCAACATATCCCGACCAATCTCTGCCATTGAATAAATCGCCGCAGGAATGGTGACGGGGGGCTCGTCCTTCAGTTCAACGACCCTCTCGCACACGTTGGCCGCCAGATCACTCATCCGTTCAAGGTCCGTGATGATTTTCATGGCCGTAATGATGAAGCGAAGATCCCGGGCTTCGGGCTGATGCAATGCGATCATGCGGATACAGTCCTCGTCGATCCCGACTTCCATGGCATTCACCTGGTGATCGCGGGCGATGATGCCTTTTGCTTTCTCCACATCCCGGTCCGTCAGGGCTTTCATCGCTCCATCAAGCTGCTCTTCCACCATATGCCCCATGGCGGTGACCCGTTCCTTCAAGCCCTGGAGTTCCACATCGAAATGTCTGTTCACCGAAAGCGCCTTTCCCAGCCGGGACTCACCCGAATCGACCGGTTATATAATCTTCAGTTCTCTCATCGGAGGGATTGGTAAAGATCTTCGATGTTTCGCCGATTTCCACCATTTCCCCTGTCAGAAAAAAGGCCGTCTGATCCGACACACGCGCCGCCTGCTGCATGTTGTGCGTCACGATCACAATAGCATATTGCGTTTTTAAATCCTGAATCAGTTCCTCGATACGGGCGGTCGAAATCGGATCCAGCGCGGAAGCCGGTTCGTCCAGTAGCAGAACTTCCGGTTCCACCGCAAGAGCCCTGGCAATGCACAATCTTTGCTGCTGCCCCCCGGAAAGGGAGAAGGCCGAACTGTTCAGACGGTCCTTGACTTCGTCCCACAAGGCCGCCGAACGAAGAGACTGCTCGACGCGATCGGACAGAATCGAGCGGGATCGGACCCCCTGGATGCGCAGTCCATAGGCGACGTTCTCAAAAATGGATTTGTGGAAGGGATTCGGTTTCTGGAACACCATGCCCACGCGACGGCGAAGAACCACGGGGTGCAGACCGGAAGAATAGATGTCCACATCGTCGAGGGTCACCTGGCCCTTGACGGAAAATCCCTTGACAAAGTCGTTCATCCGGTTCAGAGATCGGAGAAAGGTCGTTTTTCCGCAACCGGAAGGCCCGATCAGCGCCAGAACCTGCCGGTCCGGTATCTCGAGACTGATGTTTCGAAGAGCCTGATGGTCGCCGTAATAGGCAAAAAAACCGGAAACGCTCATGCGTGCCATAGAACTGGACGGTCCTCCTGTCTCATCTTACCCGATCCGACCCGCAATTTTTCGGGACCCCCAGGTCATCAGCCGTATACCGATATCCAGGACGAGGACAATGGCCAGCAGAACGAGAGCCGCCGCCATGGCCTTGACATGAAGAAGCTGGGAAGGTTCATGAACATAAATAAAAATCTGCATGGCAAGATCACCCACAGACCCCTGGCTTCCGATCAGGGAGGACGGGAGCCCCGTGTTGTAATAGTTTGTAAACACAAGCGGTGCCGTCTGTCCGAGCACGTTCAGGATCCCCAGAAGAATTCCGGTGCCGATCCCCGCCATCGCCCCCGGAAGAGCGATGCTTCGCATGGTTTGCCACCGGGTGGCTCCCAGGGCATAAGCCCCCTCGATAAACGACATCGGAACATCCCGAAGAGCCTGTTCCGTAACCCTGGTCACGATCGGCACCATGATGAATCCGAGAGTCAGGCCACCGGCCATGGCCGAAAAACCCCAGTGGAATCCCATCCCTGTCGATGTGGAAAACACATAGAACCCGACGATTCCCCAGACGACAGAGGGAACTCCGAGCAACAGGTCCGACAAAAGTCTCACCAGACCGGCCTGTCGAGACTTCCCGTCCTGCCAGAGATAGAGCCCTGCCCATACTCCGACAGGAACGGAGAGGGAGCTGGCGATCACAACAAGAACAAGGCTTCCGACGATTCCGTTCAGGATGCCCCCCTGGGTTCCCAGGGGAAAACCGGATGGCACCGTCGAAATGAAATTCCAGCTCAAAGCCGAGCGTCCCTGGCTCCAGGCGACATAAATAATGAGAAGGAGAGGGGACACAGCGAAGAGAAAGAAGAGCCCCGTTAACCCGCCCAGAAGGAGATTCCGGAACTGTCTATAGGGAGAGAGTCCTTCAGAAACGCTGTTCATGGAAGAACGAGACATGGGTTTAGCCTCCTCCGACGGAACCGGCAAGTCGACCGCCCATCAGACGAAGAAGCAGCTCCCGGCCGAGGGTATTCACCGCCAGGGTAATGAGCAGGAGGATCAGTCCCAGTTCGACCTCCGCGGCCGCATACAGGGGGTCGATGACCGCATAGGTAAAAGTATTGGCCAACAGGGAGCTGATCGTATAACCGACGTCCTGTATCGTTTCGGGAATGGAAGGCTGATTTCCGACGAGAAGAAGAACCGCCATTGTTTCCCCCACGGCACGTCCAAATCCCAGGATGACCGACCCGACAATACCGGGCAGGACTTCCCGGAGCTTGACGAAAAAAACGGTTTCGGCCTTTGTCGCTCCAAGGGCATAAGAGGCTTCGACCATTTCCTGAGGAACCATCAGCAGAGAATCCCTCGTCACCGTCGCGACCAGGGGAACAATCATAAAACCCACGACAAAACCGGCAGCCAGAATGCCGTATCCGAGAGGGTCTCCGTTAAAAAAATCCCATCGTTTCCCGAGCGTCTGGGCTAGAAAGGGCTCCAGATGATCCCGCAGGAAGGGCACCATGAACGTAATGCCGAACGCCCCGAAGACAATGGAGGGAATCCCCGCCAGCATCTCCATGAGCGTTGAAACGATTCCGGAAAGCCAGGAAGGAGCGTAGTCCGAGAGGAACAGGGCGGAAAAGATGGCGATCGGAATCGATGTGATCATGGCGATTCCCGTCACCCACAATGTCCCGACAAGATATGGAAAGGCGCCGAAAATCTTGCGATTGGGATTCCATGCGCTCGACCACAGGAAAGAAAGTCCGAACCGGTGAATGGAAGGCCAGGCCGCCACAAGACAAACCAGAAGAACCACGCCAAAAAGGGCCAGGATCGAGATTCCCCCGCCTTTCAAAATCCACCCGAAAAGGCGTTCCGACCGACCTGCCAGGTCCTGTTCGTCCCGCACTTCCGGACGACCTTCCACCGCGTCCGATGGTTTGGGAATCTCTTGCCTCACCGTTTCAGGGGTTTCCAAGATCAACTCCCGTGCTGTTTTCCCGTCCATTAACCATGACCATTTCAAGGTGTCTTTTTTCGAGACCGGCATTCAGAAAGTCTTTTTCGACGATGTCCCCAAACGCAGGGCCGGACATCTCCCTGCACAGGAGTTGTCCGGCCTGTTTCATCTCTTCTTTCCTGCATACGCGAAAAGTCAACTGTTCGAGTCCGGCAAACGTTATCCGGGAGATCGTTCGTTAAACCCGTTCCCGGGAAGAAGCCGGTTGATGATCTTGTCCAGACGGGGCTTGAGCGGACGGAAAGGAAGAGGAGCAAAGCCGCTCTTGACGGTATACTTAGGTGCCTGGCCTTTCGTCAGGGCCCACATCAAAAGATTCCGGACATCTTTCATTGTTCCTGCATCCAGATTCGTATTGATCATCCAGAATTCGAAGTTCGCATCCGGATAGACGTTTTTTCCATGAATATTCCAGACAATCGACCGGTTAAAGTCGTCGGGAAAGCTGGGGTCCTTCAAGGCCGCATGTCCTGCCGCCCTGATCGTGTCAACGGAACCCCGGACAAACTCTCCATCCAGATTTTTCAGGGCACCGGTCGTCAGGTGGTATTCCATCACCCATCCCAGACCGACGTAACCAATGGAGCCGGGAGAAGACATGACGGCTGCAACAACCGCATCACTCCCGTTGTACCCGGATCCGACCGGCCAGGCGGGGGACATATCCCGACCGACCTGGTTGTACCACTCCCGGGAAGTCTGGTTCAGATAATCGGTAAAGACAAAGGTTGTGCCGGAAGCGTCTGCCCG
>JAKBTR010000064.1 GCA_021844275.1 Nitrospirota bacterium
AATAAACCCAGGATAATCTCCTGTTAATCAGCCCTCTTAAAGGAGAGGAGACGGATGAAATCCAAAACGGAACGTACTCGTCTGACTTTGACGGAGGATGAAAAAGAGAAGCTTGAAAAGATTCTTCTATCCGAAAACATGTCACAGAAAGAAGTCCTCCGCGCCACAATCTTGTTGAAATACTCCCAGGGATGGAGTCTCGCGGAAATCCAGCGAAAGGTCGGGCTTTCAAGACCCACCATCTACAAATGCATCGACCGGGCGTTGGCGGGCAACGTGTTGGAGGGGATTAATCCCAAGCCTAGCCCAAACGCGAGGCCCGAAATTGATCGGGAGGCCAAGGAGTGGATCCTTTCCCTTGCGGCGACTCTTCCCTCGGATCATGGGTTTCCGACGGATCGGTGGAGCCTTTCGAAGTTGACGGAGGTTGTCCAGAAGAAATCAGGAACAGCAGGATTCCCGAGACTGGCCAAAGTTCCGAAGATGACGGTCTGGCGGATCCTCGATGCGGCACAGGTAAAACTTCGTCCAGAGGATGATTCCCTTGGTGAAATATTACTCTATGGCCCATTAGTAGAGGTTCTTGTCTTTTGCCAGAAATTACCATTTCAGCCTGATCGTTCATCAGCGATCCGGAATCGAAAGAAAAATACATCACAAAAACATGAGGAACATCTTCTCAAAGAAGATTTTGCTGTTCTAGCGGCTCTAGACCTCCATACCGGAAAAATTTTCGCCTCGATAGAGGATCCTCTTTGTGATCGTAGTTTTTCGAACCTGTTGCAATCTCTTGACCGCCATTATCCACCTTCGGCGCTTATCCGGGTCATTATCGACAATAGATCCCTTCAGTTGTCTCGAAACGACATCCCTTATCTATCCAAAAATCCAAAACGCTTCGACTTTCTTAACACCTCCTGGTTTAGCCTTATGGAAACGACCTTCGCACGAATGGCCCGCTCCTTTCTGAGCCAGATTCCGGCCTGTTCAAAGGAGGAACTCCAGGACTGTTTTCTGAAAAAGATCAAAGATTGGAACGATTTTCCCGATTCAGGCCTGCCGGGCAAACTGTGACGGATCCCCCGGAAGGGAGACGCCGGGTTCATTCGATAAGGAAAGCCCTCAAACAAAAACAGAGGATCCAGAAGAGGAAGATTCGGGAGGGGAGATTATCGTAACCGGCTACGGAATCGGGCAAACAATAAACCGGAAAAAGCTAGGAAAATCCTTCCTCTCAGGGATGACGATGTTTTTCTGTCCAAACGACATAAGCCCAAGAAGCCAAGGCAAACACAAGAACCCCTCCGGAAAGGATCAAGGCCGCCCAATCATTTTTCATTTTCTTTCCTCCCTTTCCCAATCCCTGTGAATGAAACCTGGAGATTTGTCAGAGTTATGTCGTTGGAAATATCCGCTTCTTTCTTTTTTGCGATTCCGAGAAGTGATACCGCTATGATCTGAGAAAGAATGAAAACGACAAGAGAAATTCCCGCAATCATCCATCCTTTTTTCTCGATTTCAGTGTAGCCGATGACTCCCAATTCGGCAAGGGCTGCATTACTGACAACACTGGCCAAATGTCGAATTTGTTCGGGTGACATTATTTCATCCTCTCTGCCAGGTCCTCCGCCCTCAAATGCGTGTACCGGGCCAACATCTGAAGGGTCTTGTGGCCGGTAATCGTTCTGACTTCCATCGTATCAAAACCCTTCTCGAAAAGCCGACTGGTCGCCTCGTGCCTGAGATCGTGAAAGGTGAGATCGACCAAATATCCGGGATCCGGCTTTTCCCCCTTTTTCTCGCATTCCTTTTCGTAAGTTTTCCGGGCGCGAGAGACGGCACGGAGATAGGCTTGAGTGATTGAATCCGGCTCCATTCCCCAAACCTCTCCATCGATTCTTCGGAGCAGGCCGGACAGAATTCGGACGGCCTCCGTCGAGAGAGGTACAACCCGCTTTTCCCCGTTTTTTGTTTCCTGAAGGGTCACTGTCCGTTTTTTAAGGTCCACCATCTGCCAGGTCATTCCGGAAAGTTCTCCTCGTCTCATGCCCGTTTCGATGGCAAAGCGGACCACATCGGACAGAACGGGAGATTCGGAGGCGACGACGATTCTCTCCAGTTCCCCTGGGAGTAGTCTTCGGTCCCGGCCCCTTGGGAGCTTGGGCTTCCGGATCTGCATCACCGGATTGACCAGCCCGGCCATGCCCCATTCCTTGACTGCGATCGTAAAGAGATGGGAGAGCAGAGCAAGTTCCAGGCGGACAGTGTTTGGGGCGACTTCCTTGAGGCGGGCGTCCCGGTAGGCCGCGATATCCTTCCCATGGATCTGAGCCAAGGGACGTTTGCCGACAGGATGGATTCTCCAGCGATCGATTCTGGACTTTTCCCGTCGTTTCCCCTTTTTTTCGGACGAGACTTCCCGCTCATACCTGTCCAAGGCATCGGCCAGAGTGGTATTTTCCGCTTCTTTCCTAGAGACGAAGACACCCCGGCCTATTTCTGATTCGACAGTCGCCGCCCAAGTTTCTGCCTCGCCTTTCGTGTCGAACGTGCGGGAAATACGAGGAAAACCTTTTTTTTCGATCGATGCTTCCCAAGCCCCGGATCGCCTTCGAAAATAGGCCATTCTCATCCCTCCAAAAGTGATTTTCTCAGACAGGAAAATCATACTCTTTCGAAGTTATCCCGGCAAGATCCCGGCAAACTCGGATTTATCGACGAGGTATTTTTTATTAGATTGGCTCTGTTATTGGTGCGCCTGGCAGGAATCGAACCTGCGACCTGCGGATTCGAAGTCCGACGCTCTATCCTACTGAGCTACAGGCGCCTTTTGGGAAGGATTGATGCTTATCTTATCAGGAAATCCTTCCCTTTTCCATGGCTTCAGGGCGCGATCATGCCGTTGTCCAGGTAAGAGCGGGAGTAGAGAAAGACCGTCGTCGGGTCCGGCAAAACCACCGACTCCTTTTTCCCCTTGTAGGTGACCCTCGAAAGAAAATCCCGGATGACATGGATCCGGGCGTGGTCCTTGTTGTCGGCCCGGACAACGATCCAGGGGGCCATGGCCGAATGGGTCCGGGCGAACATCTGGTTTCTCGCGTTGCTGTAATCCTCCCAGTGCTTCTGGGCCGCCATGTCGATGGGGCTGATCTTCCATTGCTTGAGAGGATCCTCCTGGCGGCTCAGAAGCCGTTTTTTCTGTTCGTCCCGGTCGATGTCGA
>JAKBTR010000069.1 GCA_021844275.1 Nitrospirota bacterium
CCCTTAAAACCACCAATCGGATCGGGAGATGATCTTTGTGAGGCCGGACAGGTTTGAAATCCGCAGGCAACGTTGTCATACCTTCTCCTCTGTGATACATTCTGGGGCCACATGTATTTCCGTCAGAAGACGGAGCTTCCGTTTTCCGGTCCGGAGGGGTGGCCGAGCGGTCGAAGGCGGCGGTCTTGAAAACCGTAGAGCGAAAGCTCCGTGGGTTCGAATCCTACCCCCTCCGCCAAATTTTGTGAATATCGTGTTACGGAGAGGTGGCCGAGTGGTCGAAGGCGTCCGCCTGCTAAGCGGATGTGGGGTCTAAAGCCTCACCCAGGGTTCGAATCCCTGCCTCTCCGCCAAATCGTTCCCCCTTTCTTCCGGGCCAGTCGGGAGAAGGTCCTCATTCGCATGCATTCGCTCAATCCCGAGGACGTCCGTGCCTTTTCCATCTGATATTCACACCATTTCTTTTTCCCTGGGCTCTTCACATCACCGCGAAACGGTTCTCTTCACACTGGGAAAAACACCGGTCACGTTTGCCGGGATTCTCGATTTTGTTCTGATTATTATTGCGGGACTGATTGTCAAAGGGTTTGTCCGGCGCGCCTTTGACAGAAGGGCTGCCGTCCAGCGCAATCCCCAGGGAGAACATCTGATGAAGATGTTCTCGACGTTTTCCGGCTATCTGATTCTTCTCCTGACTGCCATGATAGCGCTGGAAAACCTGGGAATACAGGTGACATCGCTGGAAGGGGTTCTCGGCGTTGTCGGACTCGGTTTCGGAATCGGACTGCAGGGTGTTGCGGCGAACATCATCGCGCTGTTTGTCATTCTGATGGAAAAATCCATTCAGGTCGGGGATCTGATCGAGCTTGACGGGGTCCTTGGAACGGTCAAGGAAATCCGGCCGCGTTCGACGACCATCATGAGCCGTGACAATGTAGCCATCATCATCCCGAACAGCCACTTCATCTCGAACAAGGTTATCAACTGGAGCCATCTCGATAAAAAAATCCGGTTGCATCTGAACGTGGGAATCGGAATGGACGTGAACCGGCTCGACCGGGCTCGATCGATCATGCTGGACGTTGCCCTGGCGCATCCGGAAGTTCTTGCGGATCCCGCCCCGGTCGTCTGGTTCAAGGATTTCGGGGAATCTTCTTTTGATCTGGAGCTTGTATTTTGGGTGAAAGACGGCATTCTCCGGCACACCGTCATCAGCGATCTCAATTTTGCTTTGGCTGAACGTTTCCAGAAAGAAAATATCGAGCTTCCCTACCCCTACCGGACGGTTCTCCTCAAATCGGTTCCGGAATCCCTAGCGCGATCCCCCGCTTTTATGGAAGGTGCGGGGGGACGTTCCGTGAAAGGCGAGTGAAGGGTATTTCTCGACGACGTACCGAAGGGCCCATTCGTTCCGGAAAAGGGCGACCGGGCTTTTTTCCCTGTCAAAGACCAGAAGGGTGTCGAGCGTACTCGAGAGGTTCGACACCAGGTCCGGTTGTCCGGTGATCCAGCGAACCCTGTCGTAGTTCATGGGTTCGAGCTTGGCCCGGACTTTGTACTCGTGTTCCAGTCGAAATTTCAGGACTTCAAACTGCAACTGCCCTACTGCACCGACAAGAACGTCCCGCTCTCCCTCGGGGTCAAGAGTAAAAATCTGAATGGCTCCTTCTTCCGCGATCTGAAAAAGGCCTTTTCGAAGATGTTTCCTTTTCAGAGGGTCTTCGATTTGCACCCGAACAAAAAATTCCGGCGAAAAATGCGGGATCCCTTCATAGAGGAAGTCTCCTTTTTCTGCCAGTGTGTCTCCGATGTGATAGATGCCGGGATCGTGGAGGCCGATGATGTCTCCGGGATAGGCGACATCGATCGATTCTCTTCTTTGGCCCATGAACTGCAAGGTTTTCGATAATCGAACATCCTGACCTGTATTGACATTCCTGGCAGTCATCCCTTTGCGGAACTGACCGGAACACACCCGGAGAAACGCAAATCGGTCACGGTGTTGGGGATCCATATTGGCCTGGATTTTGAAAATGAATCCCGAGAAAACAGGACTTTCCGGAGGAATTGGACCGATATCGCTTATGTGAGGACCGGGGGAGGGTGAAAGACGCAAAAATGCCTTAAGAAACACTTCTACGCCGAAATTGTTCAAGGCGCTTCCGAAGAAGACGGGTGTGATCTGCCCTTTTCGAAACGCGTCTTCGTCCCAGAGTCCGATATCGGACTCGAGCAGATCAATCTCTTCCCAGAATTCGTCTTCGATTCCGATGCCGGAAAGTGCGGAGGTCAGCCGGGGATCCGAAACTTCTGCAATTTCTTCTTCCGATCTGGCGCTCCCATGCTCTTGTGCCACGTAGAGATGGGCCTTCCTCCCGACAAGGTCGAAAACTCCTCTGAATGTTCTCCCCATGCCGATCGGCCAGTTCCTGGGCAAGGCGCGGATGGACAGGTTTTTTTCGATCTCGGACAGAAGCGTCAGCGGTGGAAGAGATTCGCGGTCCACCTTGTTGATGAAGGTGACGATCGGAAGGTTCCGGAGACGGGCGACTTCGAAGAGCTTCAACGTCTGAGGCTCGATGCCCTTGGCCCCATCGAGGAGCATGATGACCGAGTCGGCGGCTTCCAGAGTCCGATAGGTGTCTTCGCTGAAATCCTTATGGCCCGGGGTGTCGAGAAGGTTGATCGAGAATCCGTCGAATTCGAACTGAAGGGCGCTGGAAGTTACGCTGATTCCCCGTTGCCGTTCGATTTCCATCCAGTCGCTCGTGGCATATCGGGTTGCTTTCCGGCTTTTGATGGACCCCGCCATGTGAATGGCTCCTCCATAGAGGAGGAGTTTTTCGGTCAGGGTCGTTTTTCCGGCATCCGGGTGGGAGATGATGGCGAAAGTTCTTCGCCTCCGGATTTCGTCCTCCAGGCTCCGGAATGCCGGTTCTTGTCCGCCGTCGCCTTCGGGCGTTTCCATCGGGAGCTTTCCTTTCTTTGGTCAAAATGTTCATGCAATCGTATCAGGGGAAGGTTCTTGCCGTTTTTACATGGGGCGTCTTGCTTCGACAGACCGTATCAGCGTGATATCGTCGACGAATTCCAGTTCGAGACCAACGGGAATTCCAAAAGCGATCCGGCTCACCTTCACGCCGAGAGGCTTGAAGAGACGG
>JAKBTR010000114.1 GCA_021844275.1 Nitrospirota bacterium
CCGTCTCTCCATATCAGAAATCATGCTTTTCAGAAGGAATTCAGCGTTTCCTCCCAGAACAATGTCTGTCCCCCGTCCGGCCATGTTCGTCGCTATTGTGACACTGGATAGTCGACCAGCCTGGGCAACAATCTCCGCTTCAAGCTCATGAAATTTCGCATTCAGAACTTTATGGGGAATTTTTTCTTGCGAGAGGAGCGAAGACAGATGTTCCGACTTTTCAATAGATACGGTTCCGACCAGTACCGGTTGTCCTTGAACGTTTCTTTCCCGGATATCTTCCACGATCGCTTGGGCCTTTTCGTGATAGGTCCGGTAAATCTGGTCAGCGAGGTCCACCCTCTGGTTCTTGCGATGCGTGGGAACAACAATGACATCGAGGTTGTAGATCTTGTGAAACTCCTGAGCTTCCGTGTCTGCCGTTCCGGTCATGCCAGCCAGCTTTTCATACATCCGGAAATAGTTCTGGAAAGTGATCGTGGCAAGCGTCTGGTTTTCCTGTTCGATCTTGACCTTTTCCTTGGCTTCCACTGCCTGATGAAGCCCTTCTCCCCAACGGCGGCCGGGCATGAGTCTTCCGGTAAACTCGTCGACAATGATGACCTCGCCGTTCTTGACGACATATTCCACGTCCCGGCGGTAGAGGTGATGCGCCTTGAGTGCCTGCAAGACATGATGGAACCAGTTGATGTTCGCCACATCGTAAAGATTGCCTATTCCCAGGCGATCTTCGACATAGTTGTTTCCTTCATCGGTCAATGTGACCGTCTTCAGTTTTTCATCGATCCGAAAATGCGTTTCCCGGGACATACCTGGAATGATGCGATCCACCTGGTAATACATGTCCGTCGATTCTTCGGAGGGACCGGAAATGATAAGCGGGGTCCGCGATTCGTCGATCAGGATGCTGTCCACTTCGTCGACGATGGCATAGTTAAGCCCGCGCTGGACGAACTGGTCCTCTTCATACTTCATATTGTCCCGAAGATAATCAAAACCGAATTCGTTGTTCGTCCCGTAAGTGATATCCGCCGCGTAAGCCTGCTTGCGCAAGTCATCCGGCATATCATGCTGGATGATTCCCGTGGTCAGTCCAAGAAAACGGTACAGTCTTCCCATCCAGTCGGAGTCCCGTCTTGCCAGATAGTCGTTGACCGTTACGACATGAACCCCTTTGCCCGACAGCGCGTTCAGGTAAACGGGAAGGGTCGCCACCAGTGTTTTTCCTTCACCGGTCTTCATTTCGGCTATAAACCCTTCATGAAGTACGACTCCTCCAATCATCTGGACGTCAAAATGTCTCATCCCCAATACCCGTCGACTTGCCTCGCGGACGATGGAAAAAGCTTCCGGAAGGATGTCATCCAACGTCTCTCCGTGAGATAGACGTTCCCTGAACTCGATTGTTTTCCTTGTCAGCGATTCATCGCTTGCATCCCGGATCTCGATCTCAAGGGAATTGATCCGGTCTATGATCCTGGAAATCCTTTTGAGTTCCCGATCGTTTCGACTAGGAAATATCGACGAAAACAAGCCCTTCAGCATTAAAACTCCTTGGTCTCACAAAATTATTGTAAAACTCCCGTCATTCCATGTTGCGTCCAGGCACTTGATTCGCCAATGACTCTTGCAGGATCCACGGGTACTCCGAAAAAACGGACTTCAAAATGCAGATGTGGTCCGTTTGTCAGTCCGGACATCCCTACAAAACCGATCGGGGTCCCTCGATCCACACGGTCTCCCTCATGAACGAGGATCCCGCCCAGATGGGCATATAGGGTCGTTACACCACGTCCATGATAGAGCAGCACATAACGCCCATAGTCTTCTGCCTTTCCGATCTCGATCACCGATCCTCCGGCAGCGGCCATCACACGCGTGCCTTCCACCTGAGCAATATCAAGCCCGGCATGGAATTCTTCACCGTCGCCCAACGGGCTTTTTCTTTTTCCGAACGGGGAGGTCTCCCAACCTGAAAGAGGGGGAGACCAGTCGAAGTTACTTTCCGGGGGCAACAGAAAACGAATCCCTTTTGTCGCCGGAGCAGGGATCTGGGGTGATGGTGCCGGGGAAACTCCACTATCAGAAGAAATCTGTGGACTCTCACTTGAATTCGAAGAAGAGGGGTGCGCTTCCGTCGGCGGGGAAATGGTGGTCTCGGTTGCCTTTTGAGAGGGGGCGCTTTCCTGTCCGGAAGTCATCTGTCGAATCTGTCCGTCCAGTAAATTGACTTCAGAGAGTTGGGCTTCAAGCTTTTCCAGCTCTTTACGATATTTGTCGAGATGGGATTTTTGTGCGGCGGTTTTCTGGATCAATCGCCGATAGGTAACAAGTTGCTGGGCCTCGTGGACATAAAAAAAGACCAGAGAAATACCACCTGTCACCAGGAGAACGCCAAGAGCAAAAAAAGCGTGAAAAAACCACCGGGGAAAAGTCCATTGTCTTGCTTTCTCTGTCGGTCCCGACATGAAAGTGACCGTCACTGTCTTTTTGACTTTCACCGATTTTCCCCCTCTTTTGTCGATGGAAGGAATCTTGAAAGAACCCAGTCCAGATAATCCGGATTTCCGTCCTCTACCGACCAGCACAGAATCTCCGGAACCCGATAGGGGTGGGAGGCACGAATCTTCTCCATGGCGGCGGGACACGCTTCCCGGGAAAGTTTGACCAGGACGTTGACCTCCTCATCCCTTACAGTTTTACCTTCCCACGAGTAAATCGAAACACCGGCAGGAAAAAGGTGACCGCAAGCAATCATCCGATCCTCAACAAGTGTACGGACAAGATGTTCGGCCGCTTGCAAGTCCGGATGCGAAAAAAGAAGGAGGCTGACACTCATCCAAGCCACCGCTGGAACCAGGAAACCGTCTGGGACACGCCTTCTTCCAGTGACGTCATAGGAGCCCATCCCAGCTCCTCTTCCAGCCGTCGATATCCGAGGATCCTTTTCTGAGGTCCGTTGTTGTAAGAGTTTTCGTAGGAAATATCCACAGGGATGCCGGACGCTTCCCTCATTTTGGCAAACACATCCCTCTCGGAAGTCGGTGTCCCGGAACCCAGATGAAAAACACCTGTTTTTTGCTCAAGCGCAACGGCAAAAATAGCGTCGAC
>JAKBTR010000116.1 GCA_021844275.1 Nitrospirota bacterium
CTTCGCTCCCGGTCCCGGAAGGACAAAGACGGAAGAAGTTTCCGCTCGCCGTCTCCGAAGAATGTCCAGAACGTCCGGACCCAGGGGAACCTGCATCGGCTCTCCGTTCTTTGAGAGCTCGCCCGGGATCTTCCAGACGTTGCGCTCGAAGTCGATATCCCGCCAGCGCATGGAGAGGACGTTGCTCTTTCTGGCCCCGGTGAACAAGGCCAGGAGGATGAAGTCCTTGAACGCCGGATTCTCGGTCAGGTCCAGGGCTTCAAAGAACCGGGCCAGTTCTTCTCCTGAAAGAAAACGGTCCCGGCTGATCTCCTTGAATTTCTTGACCCCCCGGCAGGGATTGTCCGTCTTGAGGTAGCCCCAAATGATCGCCTTCGAGAACATGGTGGAGAGAAGGGCAAGGACGCGGTTCGCCTGCACAGGCGTTTCCTTGCCGATATTCTTATGCAGGGCCTCCACCTTCGAACGGGTGATCTCCGGGAGTTTGTAGTTATGCCAGGGCTTCAAGAGTCGTTCGAAACAGGAGCGATCCTTGGCCGATGACTTCTTCTCGTTCCCGTGCCGCTCCATGTAGATCTCGAAAAACTCCCCCAGGGTGACGCCTTCCTTCTTCTGAGTCTTCGGGTTCTTGCCCATCGCAAGGTCGGCCCGCATCTTCTTGACCTTCTCCCGAACCATCGCCACATTCAGATCCGGCCAGATCCCGAGCTTGAACATTTCCGAAGTCAGCCCGACCTTGACGTTGAGAAAGAACGTCTTCCTTCCGGTGGGATAGACCTTCACAATCAGCCCCGGCGTTTCGTCGTCCCGGACGATATAGGGCTTGTCTCTCGGGAGCAACGCTTCAAGGGACTTTTGGGTGAAATGGTGAACCTCTCTCCTGGAACGCCCATTTTTAGCCACTTCGTTGTCTGCCGCCATTTTCTCATCCCCCGTGTTCAACTTTCAGACTTTGGGTAAGGTTGAACATCAAGGACTGGAGCCGACTATCTTAGGAATCTTGTTCAACCTATGTTCAACTTTGTACATCAATTTTCATCAAAAAGCAAGGAAGAAGATCGAAGAGGGGATCTCGGGAAAGTGCCGGAAAATGCTTGATTTGTAGGGGGTCATCAATCGGGATCAAATCGGGGAAAAATACGAGCCAAGAGAATCACAATCAATCGGTCGGGGGTTCGAATCCCTCCATCGCCACCAATACCAGAGCCAATATCAGAAATAATTCCTCCCTTAAAATTGATTTTTGCTCCAATTCTGCTCCAATAAGTCAGAAAAACCTTCTGACCTTTGTGGAGCAGACAATGGCTGATATCCGAAAACGGGGTCCATATCAATGGCAGGTTCGGATTCGGAAAAAGGGATATCCGTCCCAAACCAGGACGTTCGACACTAAAGCCGAAGCGGAGGTCTGGGCCACCACCGTCGAATCGGAAATGGCTCGTGGAATCTTCGTTTCCCGGAAAGAAGCCGAAAATACGACGCTTTCTGAAGCCATTGACCGATATATCGCCGAAGTTATTCCCACAAAAAAGCAACACCATCGGGAAAAGAATCGAGCCATCGCCTTACAAAGATATTCATTGGCGAAATACTCCCTCGCATCCATTCAAGGAAAGGATATCGCCTCCTTCCGGGACATGAGAGAAAAAGGAGGGGCTGGTCCCAATACTATCCGTCTCGATCTCGCCCTGATCTCTCATTTGTTCTCGACCGCTATTAAGGAATGGGGCATGACAGGGCTCATCAATCCCGTCCAGCAAATCCGGAAACCAAAACTTCCCAAGGGACGTGATCGCCGGATCCGACATGGGGAACTCGAGAGGATCATCGAAGCTTCGGAATCTCCCCTTCTTGCTGAGCTTGTCCGCTTCACCCTGGAGACGGCTATGAGACGGTCGGAACTGGCCGGGATGACCTGGGAACTGATGGACCTCAAAAAACGGACAGTGACCCTCCCGGAGACGAAGAATGGGGAAAAGAGGATCGTTCCTTTATCTTCTGAAGCCCTCCGGATCCTGGAACGGATCCCCAGGAGGTTCGACGGAGAGGTCTGGGGGATGGAGCCGGATTCGATCACCCAGGCGTTTCTTCGGGCCGTTTCTCGCGCCCGGAAAGCCTACGAGCTTGAATGCGAGGAGAAGAAGATCAAGCTGGATCCCGGCTTTCTCATGGATCTGACCTTTCACGATCTTCGTCACGAGGCCACGTCCCGGCTATTTGAAAAAGGATTCAATCCCATGGAGGTGGCCACGATTACCGGCCACAAGACGCTTCAAATGCTTAAGCGTTATATCCATCTTCGGGCCGAAGACCTTGCGGAGAGGATGAAATGAGGCCGGAAACCTATGCAGAGCTTGGTAAGGCGTGTCTAAATATTGCCGTGGGATTGGTCATAGTTGGGATTCTCCAGCCTTATCTTTCGAAACAGGCCACATTACAGGAATCTTCATTGATCCTTATCGGCATATTGATCACCGTATTGATGGGTGTTATCCTTTTAAACAAGGGAGGAAGAAAGAATGGCAATCAGTCCGAGTGAATCCTTCATCATCATCGTTGGTGGCACAATCCTTATCTTTGGATCGTTCGTTCTCTACGCCGTGCTCCATCACGATAAACACCAGAAAAATCCTCGCTGATTTTTAGCGGTTACAAGGAATAGTCGTACGACTATTCCTTTCACTTCCTCTTTCCCGTTCCCTGGCCTTATATTCCGCCCAAGCCTGTTCCTTCAGAATCTCCTCTGCTCATGGCTTCCCAGGCATCTGAATCTGTCAGTGCCCCAATTCCCATTGGGGGATAGTTAGGGAAGGGGTATTTTCGATTCAAAATAGAACCAGCATAGCCCGCGTGGAGAAAAAAAGATCGGGCTGAAAGCCCGATTGGTTTTACCATGCCTTTTTGATTGAGATCATTTTTGAACACACTAGAGGGTCTTGCAAAACTCCAAAAATAGTTCTTGCGAAACCCTGTTGAAAACTCGTTTTTCGATCACATTTTGATGATGGATCGAATTTCAGCCCTCCGGGAGGTCTTTTGGATCGAAAAAGGATCCAGATTTCTGAAATCA
>JAKBTR010000108.1 GCA_021844275.1 Nitrospirota bacterium
TGAGCTCGAACGTCAGGTAGCCGACCTGCCTCGCCAAAAGATTGCCACCGAGTCCCTTCTGAGGTTCGGCTTCATCCTGGTCGCTCCTTCTGTGGAAAGAGCCATCGAAATTTCGAATCTCGTTGCTCCGGAGCATCTGGAACTTCACATGAGAGATCCGGGGAAATGGCTGGGTGCCGTTCAAAATGCAGGTGCGGTTTTTATCGGAAACGAGATGGCGGAGGCTTTTGGCGATTATTGCTTTGGGCCCAGTCACGTGTTGCCGACGAATGGGTCCGCCCGGTTTTCCTCTCCTGTTTCGATAGACACGTTCACGAAACGTACCAGTCTGCTTGAAGGATTCGCCTCGGCACAAGAACGCGAGGACGTTGTGCGAAATACCGCCGTACTCGCTCGCCTGGAAGGGCTCGAAGGACATGCACGGTCTGCGCTCGCAAGACTTGAAAAGCAGGGGAGGAACTCTTCCCGTGATGTTTGATTCCATGTCCTGGGTGCGTGATGATCTGAAGAGCGTCAGGGGATATACCGTTCTTGATGCTCCGGACGGAACGGTCAAACTGGATGCGATGGAAAGCCCTTTCGGATTGCCGGATTCCGTGCGCCGGACGCTTGCGGAGGCGGTTTCGTCTCTTCCCCTGAACCGTTATCCGGATGCCCAGGCAAAGGATCTTCGACGCGAAGCTTCCCGTCTGTTCGGAACTGCCCCGGAGAAACTGTTTTTTGGAAACGGTTCCGACGAGATTCTTCTGAACCTTTTTCTGGCGACCAAAGGCACCATCGTGACCCCCGAGCCGACATTCTCCATGTATCGGATCATTGCCGGGAGCGTCCAAAGGGACTTCAAGGGTTTTCCTCTCAACACGGACTACTCCATTGACCCCGAAGTCCTGCCCTCCGTATTGTCAGGGGAGCCTCCAGGGATTCTGGTGCTGGCTTCTCCCAACAATCCGACCGGAGTGGCATATCCGAGGGAAAAGATTTTTCGTGCAGCAAAAATTGCCAGGGAACATGGGTTTGTGACCTTGCTGGATGAGGCCTATTACCCTTTCCATGGAGAGACAGCCTTGTCGGAAGCTGGAGGAGAGGATCTACTGGTATTGCGAACGTTTTCCAAGATGGGGCTTGCCGGACTTCGACTGGGATTTCTGATTGCTTCCGAACCGACCGTAAGACTTCTGGACGCTCTCCGCCTCCCGTACAACATGGATTCCCTCACGCAACGAGCTGCCGTCCTTTTGATGAAGGAAGTCTATCCTCTGCTGGAAAAACAGGTTGCAGAGATCTGTCGGTTGAGAAGCCGACTGTTTCAGGGGATGCAGGCTATTCCCGGTGTCTCTCCAGTTTCCTCGCGGGCGAACTTCATCCTTTTCAGGGTCCGTAGGGTTTCGCCGTCCAGTCTCTTCCGGACTTTGCTGGAAAAAGGAGTCTTGATCCGGGATGTCAGTGGACATCACCCTCTTCTGGAGGGAACATTGCGTGTCACGGTTGGAACCGACGAGGAAAACGGAGTTTTTTTGAAAGCACTGCGGGAAGGGGTCGTTGGATGAACGGGGAAAATCGGGACCGGACGGTTGAGATACTTGTTCGAAAAGCATCCGTCGAACGCAAGACCAAGGAAACATCTATCCGGGGATCTCTCGATCTGGACGGAACGGGAGTATCGCTTATCCAGACCGGGATTCCTTTTCTGGATCACATGCTCGATCAGCTTTCCCGGCATGGTTTGTTTGACATCACTCTGGAAGTCAGGGGAGATCTCGAGATAGATCTTCATCACACCATAGAAGATGCGGGTCTGGTTCTCGGAGACTTGTTCGACCAGGCCCTGGGAACCCGCGAAGGTATTCACCGGTTCGGGCAGGCCCGGGTCCCGCTCGACGAGACCTTGGCAGAAACGGTCGTCGATCTTTCCGGCCGCCCCTTTCTCGTACACGATTTTCCTTTTGAGCGCGGGGAGCGCATTGGCGCATTTGATCCTGATCTCATCCAGGATTTTCTGCAGGCCTGGGTGACGAAGAGCCGGACGACCCTTCATACAAGGGTGATTTATGGCCGCAATCTCCACCACAAGGCTGAAGCACTCTTCAAGTCTTTGGCCCGGGCTCTTCGGGAAGCCACAACGAAGGATCCGCGCAGGAGCGGGATTCCTTCCACAAAAGGAACTCTTCAGGCATGAATCGGGAAACGTGCGTCATTGACTATGGGATGGGAAATCTTTTTTCCGTGGTAAAGGCGTTGGAAGTGGCAGGTCATTTTCCATATCTGGCTTCTTCACCATCGGAAGCTTTTTCGGCGAAACGGATCGTTTTACCGGGAGTCGGCGCTTTCGGCGAAGGCATGCGTCATCTGCAAGAGCGCGGATTTATTCCTTTCTTGCGGGAATGGTCCGAGGGGGGAAGGCCTCTCCTTGGGATCTGTCTTGGTCTGCAGCTTCTTTTCGAAATTGGGGAAGAATTCGGCCCTCATGAAGGTCTGGGCCTTCTTTCAGGAAAGGTCGTCCCTTTTTCTCCGGATCTCGGGAAGGTTCCCCATGTCGGATGGAACCAGGTCCGATTTCTGGAGCATCATCCGATACGGGAGAATCTGCCGGACACGTCGGAGTTCTATTTCGTCCATTCCTATCATGTTTGGGACACCCCGAAGGAAAACGTGATCGGTACGACGGACTATCAGGAAACGTTTCCGTCCGTTGTCGGGAAAGGTGCGACTCTGGGCGTCCAGTTCCATCCCGAAAAAAGCCAGGATGCCGGAATTCTGATTCTGCGGAACTTTGGAAAGGTCAGTCATGCAACTGTATCCTGCCATTGATATACGAAATGGAAAAGTCGTTCGATTGACGCAGGGACGTTTTGACCAGGAAACCGTCTACGGAGACGATCCTGTCAGAACGGCGCTCAATTTCCGAAACAGGGGGATCCACCACCTCCATGTTGTCGATCTGGATGGGGCCCGGGAAGGGATTCCCGTCAACGGGAACCTCATCCGGCAGATTGTTCGTTCGTTCGACGGGTTCGTTCAGGTGGGGGGGGGAGTCCGCTCGAAAGAGATCG
>JAKBTR010000080.1 GCA_021844275.1 Nitrospirota bacterium
ACGGATTCTTAAAGATTTTCCGGACCGGGGTTCCACTGCATTCGACAGTCGACTCACGGAAAAGTCGGTTCCACGATTTCTAACTCAAGAATTAGGGTGGGAGATGTCTACCTTTCACGACCCATCGGACGAAAATACCCTGGCAAACAGGTTTCGGGATTCTGGCATCCAGGTCACCCCCCAGAGACTCACGATCGCCGGGACACTTTTTCAATGCGGAAAACATATCAGCGCCGAAGAACTCTATCTTCTGGTCAGGGAAAAGAATGCCCGAATCGGATTGGCGACAATTTACCGGACGCTTCACATTCTTAAAGAAAAGGGACTCGTCGAGGAACACCGCTTCAACGATGAATTCAGTCGCTACGAGGTAAAAGACTCAACCCACCACGATCATCTCATCTGCATCGAATGCGGGACGGTTGTGGAATTTGGACAACCTGTCATCGAGCACCTTCAAGATCTGGCCGCCGAAGAAAAAAACTTCACCATCGTTTCCCACAAACTGGAAATTTATGGCATATGCAAAGATTGCCGTGACGGGAAGTCCCTGAGAAAGCGCTGAGCGCCAGAAAGTTCGCAGGCGTTTTCAGGATTTCGGGGAATTGTGCTTGGTGTTTTCTGGCAGCAGGACTACATCGGGAGAGCCAGCCGCACGAAAATGCGCCTGACCACAAGAAACCCCCAGGAAATCGACCATTGGCAGTTTCGGCAGAACCGGACGGATTTTTTCCTTTGCGTCCAGACTCCAGAACGCCCCTCTTTCTCCGACGAGAATGATTTCTCCCGTACCCGTCCGGCATGCCCCATACAAATCATTCTCAACCGGAAGCGAAATCCGGTGAAATGACTGGCCCTTGTCCGAAGAAAAAAACACCAGACCATGATCTCCCGCGACCAGAAGATCGTTTCGGTCCCCCCAGAGGACGTTGAAGGACGGTTTCTGACGGGTGACTCGAGGGATGGCAAGCGAGACGGAAGACCATGTCATCCCCCCGTCGCGGGTGAAAAGCAACGTCTGGTGCCAGCCTGCGATCCAACCCTCTCGGGGATTGAGAAAGTGGACCGCATAGAGATTCTGACTTGTCGGAGGAGGCATTCGGATCCACGAGTGTCCCCCATCCTCTGTTTTCAAAAAGGTTCCTCTTTCGCCAACCACAAATCCGTGCAACTGGTCAGGAAAATCAATATCTTCCAGAAACCTGTCGTGCACCGGAGTTGAAACGACAGACCAGGTCAGGCCTCCATCCCGAGACAAGAGAAGTGTTCCCGCGTCCCCCGCAATCCATCCATGGCGAGGATCCGGGAAGACAATCCGGTAGAACTCGGATTTTACCGGCGACTGGACTCTCTTCCATTTTCCGGAAGCCTCATCGACATTCCAGATTGCGGACTGGGCTCCAACAGCGATAATACGTCCCGGATCCGGATGGGCGATCGAAAAAAGAAGGCCGATGTATGCCGGCTTTTTCGACCTGGAAGCTTCCTTGTCGGAGGGAGGTGGAGGCAATGGCTGTACGATTCGAAAGCCCGAAGCGGGCGGAAGGGAAAGGACCGGGATGCGGGAAGCCGTCTTTTCCGAACATCCCTGAAAAAGAAACACGCTGAAGACCATAGCGACAACGGCAAGAGTCCTGCCGGACTGAAGCGGTCCGACGACCTGTCTGCCGGTTTCGACAAGAATCCTCTTGGGAAAGGAAGAAAACATCATCGGTCCAATCTAACACAGGTTCCGGATTCCGTCACCTTCCCTCTCCAGACCGGCGAGGGCTTCTCAATGGATGTTTTGTTCTTCCTTATATTGTTCTCCCTCTTCTTCCTGGCTTCCGAACGGCTTGAAGTGATATTCGAAGATGGTCTTGAAAACAAAAGGAGAGCTGGCTTGGGTCAACCCTGTTCCCACACCGACGTTCCAGTCGATATGGTCGCCGATGGCGAAGTTCCAGGACTGGAAGATATAGTCTTGCTGGACGTTGGCCGATCCGGCTGTCCCTCCGAATGGAAACATCGCGCTGACGGGACCAAGCTCTCCGAACGCTTCGATTCCGAAGTTCACATTGTCCGCCAGGAGATAGTAAAGGCCGCCGGAATACTCCATGTCGGGCGGTATCCCAGCGGCCGCTCCTCCGGGATTCTCCGTCTCGAAGAAAAAGCTCGAATTGATGTCCAGAACGAAGGGTCCGATCTTTTTTTCTCCGATAAGGATCAGATCAAGAAAGGAAGGGTTGTTCGCTGCTCCTGTCGGGACCCAGTATTCGATCTGGATCGCAGGATCGATGAAATCCGGGATGCGGGGAAACCGGATACGGGACGTGATTGCCCGTGTCTGAAGATAAGAGTAGGCCTGTCCGGCCCCGGACATGAAATCCACATAGGTACCGAGCGTCCACCAGTCCGTCACGCCAAACTCCAGGACGTATGTCGAAAACAACAGGTCCCGATTGTACTCGGAATGATTGAAGGCCGCTTCGCCGGACTTCGAAGGAAGCAGGACACTTTGCCATGTTCCCAGACTGACTTCCCCCTGCTCGGGGGTTTCATAGGGATAAATAATAAAGTCTTCAAAGGAGGACGCATGGGATTTTTGAGAAAAAAGAACGAGCCAGAAGAACAAAAAGAGAGAAACGGGAAGAAAGGTTGACCACTTCGTGACAGCAGACGAAAGTTCATTCAGAGAATATGAATCGGAGGTTATTCCCTCCATCTTTTTTTCTTTACCGTCAGGATACAAGAATTCCCCTTCCCAGCGGCCGCTTGACGGGGCCCAAAACGCACGAAGCATCGGGAAATATACATAAACGGTCCCAGTCCAGGCGAAAAGCTTGCCAGTCCAGGGTTGGACGTCGCTCGGCAGGAACGATCAAAAATAAGTCAATACGGAAGTCGGAAAAGAATACCATAAATTGTTTTTCTTTCAAGTGCTTTCAAGCTTATCTTTTGGTTCTTTGGGTCTTCGTTTTGAAAGTCGACCGGATTCGTCCTCTGATTCCAGATTGCAAATTTGGATTGGGACCCTCCCCAAAAGGGCAACCAATCGTGTAA
>JAKBTR010000045.1 GCA_021844275.1 Nitrospirota bacterium
GGTCGACGGCAGATGCTGCTCGGAGGAAGAACGGGTTCAGTGAGAGAAAGAGAAAAAAGAAAATGGATACCCCGAGGCGCATGAACGTTTTCCGGGAAAGGGAAAATGGAATGTGATGCAGGAAGCATCTGGTGGGGGAGAACGGAAGGATCAATGGACCTCCGCCCGGTCAGGAGAGATCTCAGCCAGGCTGGTAGCAAATAGGTTCGGGTTCAAAACGGGCTGATCCGGGGGAAAACAGCAACAATACCCGAACCGGAAAATAAAAATACTGAAAATACTGTGTAGGAGAACGGTATTTCTCCGGACAGGCAATCTTTGAATTTTCGCAGGTTGATCCCTAAAAGTCAAAATAGACCCCGAGAGACACATAGTGTTCTTTCTCGAAAAGAAGATCTCCCATATAAGAATACCCGTTGTAAAAATCGATGGCTGGCCGGATCTGCAGGTAGGAAGACGGGCGATGGAAAAGGAGACCCAGTTGAAGGTCTTCGTCCGGGGTGTAGCCGTTTATGCCTCGGGATTCCAGGTTGAAAGCGAGATAACCTCTTGCTGACAGGGACTGGATTTCCGGGCTGTAGGCTTCGATTCCTCCCAGAAAGGTCGTCGAGTCTTCCATGGTCGGATAGTAATAAAGACCGAATACCCGATATTCCGCTCCCCCGTAAATCCGGATGTTCGGCGTGATATCCCAGGACGGAATGACCTGCAGGATCTCGTTTCCGAAGTCAGAAATTTTTGAGATGTGCATCAGGGTCGTGTAGTTGTAACCGGTGTGCGAACTTTCATGATAGAAAAACACGCGGCCGGAAAAGGAGTTGTATCGGAATGTGACCGGGACTCCGATCACATAATCCGCGTCTTCCAGATAGGTTGAGGAACGGATGATGGAAAACCGGGAAAAGCTGGCTCCCATAACGCCAACCTGTATGGATTCATTGATGCCATTTGTCGGGGATTCCCATCGGGCAACCCCGATGTCAGCTCCAAAGTTCCCATTGAATTGGAGGAACGGTTGGTTCGACAAGGCAAGAAAATTGACGGATGTCGTGGGCTGCCTGGGGTCCGCGAGAAGGGGAGTGAAGGGATCCTGCTCCGGAAGAAGTGTCAGTTTCCATGGACCACCGTTGATCCCGTTGCCATTGGTGGAAGTGGAGGACGTGGTCGTTCCGGAAAGATCCTGGTCCAGCGTGACCGTATCAGCTGGCGGGGCAGGGTACGCGACCGATTTCATGCCGGCAATGGTGATCATCACACCGGCAAGAGTGGAAAGCCCGAGAGATTTTATGCGTTTCCAATGCCACTGTGAATAAAGGTTCTTTAGGGTGTCGGATGTTTCTTTAGCGCTCATCGAATTGGACTTTGTCTCCAGAAAATGGCCGGTCGTGTAGGGTATGGTCGGTCATCCTATTCCAATACCACCAACGTTCAGCCAGGAAAGCCTTAAAAATCGGTCAGGGAATTTTTGATGAGGGAGAAAAATTTACGGAAGCTGTTCCCCTTCACCTATAGGCATCACCATAATAAGCCGTATAAGATTGTGTAACCGTTCAAGGCTCTCTGAAAAGCGGTACAAAATTCCATACTATGAGAGAACCCCGAATGTTGTCCAGCATCTTCCGGACAAGCACTGCCCCATGCCCCCCGTTTCTGACCGGGAGAGAAAGGAAAGCGTTAAGGATGAGCGACAGGCCTTGCATCATGTTACGAAAAGGAGAGGACAGAAGAGTACGGTCCGGACACCTCTGGATTTTCAGCAACGAAGTCGAGCGTCCCGAATCTGTTCCGGCAGGTTTGGTGGATATCTATGGAAATGGGGGATCCTACCTCGGAACCGGGATGTACAATCCGCACACTCTTCTTGCGGTGAGACTCTTGAGACACGGCCGATTTCAGGATTTCAGGGAGTACCTCGAGGAACAGATCGCGGAAGCTGTCCGACTGCCTGTTCGCCGGTCCCATGAGAGAGATGCTGCCTTTCGGCTCATCCACTCGGAAGGAGATGGACTCCCCGGTTTGATTGTGGACCGTTTTTCACACTGGCTATCCGTCCAGATCACCACGCAACTCATGGAGGAACACCGTAAAACCATTCTGGAAATCCTCGGCCGACTTCTGTCACCCAAAGGAATCCGGATTGATAATTCTGTATCTGCTCGTATTACGGAAGGACTCCCGACGGACCAGAACGAGTTTTTGGGAGACGTTCCTCCGATGCTCAATGTTCCGGTGGGTGGGGTTATGATGCGTTTCCCTTTTCGTGACGGACAGAAAACCGGTCTGTTTCTGGACCAAAAAGACAATGTACGCGCCTTGGCGAAATTTTTTTCCGGACAACGGCTTCTGGACGCATTTTGTTATGTGGG
Source organism: Nitrospirota bacterium (assembly GCA_021844275.1). The sequence goes on from JAKBTR010000045.1 coordinate 2,367, forward strand.
GGGATGGTCGGCCGGTGCCGCCATGGAAGGTGCGGCCTCTGTTGTCGGACTCGATAGTTCGGAGGTTGCACTGGAGTGTTACGAAGAAAATCTTGCTCCATATGCTTCCAGAACATCTGTTTCGACGGTCCGCACGGATTTTTTTGATTGGGCTACGGAAGCGGTCCGTCGAAAAGAAGAGTATGATGTTGTTGTTCTCGATCCGCCCGCCTTCATCAAAAGCCGGAAGAAAAAGGAGGAGGGACTGAAGGGGTATTACACGGCCAACGAGCTTGCCATTTCTTTGGTGAGACCCGGGGGAATACTCGTGAGCTGTTCGTGTTCTGCCCTGTTGGAATGGGAAGATCTGTTTGGCATCCTTCGCAATGTGTTGCGCAAAAAAAAGAGGACGGCAAGGCTCATTTATCAGGGGCGGGCTGCGGCCGACCACCCGCGTGTTCTGGCGATGCCGGAAACCGATTACCTGAAATGTGTTGCGCTCATCCTTTGATGTTGGTTTTTGGAGGCCCCGTATGTTCATGATGGACCGGGGAACCTGTCGAATTGTTTGACCGTCGGCCTCACATCAAAGTAGAATGACAAGATTGATGATTTTGTCAAAA
>JAKBTR010000047.1 GCA_021844275.1 Nitrospirota bacterium
GCCCCGACTAAATATATTCTACTCTTAACGGGGTATCAAAAGCAAGGATAGCGGCCGGTATCGCAAGAAGGTACAGAAGGTGCCAACGTTTTTCCGGTCCGGTGACTTCTTGAGGGTTGCTTAAATTTCCATTACAATAACGCGGAAGGAACGGTAATATCCTCAAGATGTTCTGTCTGGAACGGATTATATGTGGTCCCCGAACCGGCTTTGAAAATAAGGAGGCCAGGATGGGATATGGTATTGTCCACGATCGGAAAGGAGAAAAGTGATGAAGAATCCACTGGATTCCCTGTGGGGAACGGTGATTTCCGGGTTTGTTCTGACGGGGATCCTGTTTTTTGTCGTTCGCGCCCTCGTCAACGCATGAACGGCTGAAGATGCCGGATTGATGAAGACCGTTTAGTCAAGGATCTTCACGAGAGTGTAAAACCTGGTATTGCTTGAGACCTGCGGATGATCGGTGCCGTCAAAATTGGCCGGTCAGTCAGTCAATAATTTTAAGGAGTCGTCACAGATGGAAAAAGAAGCCACAGAACTGATTGTCCGGTGGGGACATTTTCTGGCCGGTATCATGTGGATCGGTATATTGTATTACTTCAACTTCATTCAGGTTCCCTTCCTCAAGGCGGTTTCGCCGGAAGGCAAGGCCGAGGCCTTCAAGCATCTCGTACCCCGGGCGTTGTTTTTCTTCCGCTACGCTTCCCTCCTGACCGTCCTGTTCGGTCTGTCGATCCTGGGCCAGCGTGGAATTCTCGTTCAGGCCTATACCCTCCATAAAGGGGCGGCGGTCATCGGAATGGGCGCCTGGCTCGGCACCATCATGTTGCTGAATGTCTGGGGACTGATATGGCCGAACCAGAAGAGAGTCCTCGGCCTTGTTCCGGCAACCCCGGAAGAGAAAGCCAAGGCAGGCAGGATCGCTTTTCTGGCTTCCAGGACGAATACCATGCTGTCGATTCCCATGCTTTTTTTCATGGGGGCATCCAGCCATGGAGCCGCCCTGTTTCACTAAAAGCAGGATCATGACCCCGGTTTTTCCGGGGGAGAATATCAAAACGCCGGGAGATCCCCGGCGTTTTTTGTTTTAGCGATTTTTTCAGAGTCGATCCGGGGGCGTTATGGAGCGTCCCGGACACTGGGCAGAAATCCGATTCCAGTCCGGAAACCGGTCCGGAAAGAAGAGCGGTGCGGATATCTGCCGGGTGCCCGTCCTGAACCCCGGACCGGTTTCTCCGTCTGTGGGCTCTAGGTCCGCGACACCATATATTGGAGCAGATAGCCAAAGACGAGAATGCCGATCAAGGCCTTCAGGACCATGACAAGAATCTTGTATATGTGATGGTTTTCTTCTCCCCCCCGACGGGGAATTTTTTTGTCTTCCCGACGTCCGGAGGGAGAGAGTGTCACGCGAGAACCTTTTTGGTCCGAACAGTCAAGGGAATGGTCGATGAAGGAGGGGCGGGGGGGGCCAGAAGGAATTCGTAGAGGAGAGGAACGGCTGTCGGGATGTTGACCTCCAGGATTTCCCTGGGAGTCAGTTTCTCGATCACCATGACAATGGCTCGAAGGCTGTTGCCGTGGGCCACGACCAGAATGTTTTCCCCTTCCAGGATGGAGGGAAGGATGTTGCCTTCAAAATAGGGGAGGACGCGTTCGGCCGTCGTTTTGAGGCTTTCTCCTCCGGGTGGGCTCACGTCATAGCTTCTTCTCCAGATGAGGACCTGTTCGGCACCGTATTTTTTCGCGGTTTCGTCCTTGTTCAGTCCCTGCAGATCCCCGTAGTGCCGTTCGTTCAGGGCGGAACTGGTCGTGACGGGAACCGTCCCAAGACCACCTGTCTCGAGTATGATCCGGAGAGTTTCCTGGGCCCGGCGCAAGTGAGAGGTGTATGCGTGTGAAAAAGGCATACCCTTCAGATGCTCTCCTGCTTTCCGCGCCTCTTCCCTCCCCAGATCTGTCAGTTCGACATCGACCCATCCGGTAAATCGGTTTTCGAGATTCCACTGGCTTTGTCCGTGGCGTACGAGAACAAGTGTTCCAGGGGATTTCTGAATGTTGGGTTTCTGACTGTCCGACACGAGATCCTCTCAATGATGGGTGAGTTCCGGTCAAATCCAGCGGATCCGGAGGTTCTGTCTGGATAACATGCAAGAATGACGGGACACATTTTGCGCAAGGTTTCGGGTTTTTTCAAGAGTGTTTCGATCAGAGTCCGGCTGCATTCTCTTCGGCGTGGTAAGAAGAGCGAACGAGCGGACCTGAAGCGACGTGCTTGAATCCTTCCTCCAGTGCGAAACGTCTCCAGGCATCAAATTCCTCAGGCGAGACATAACGTTCTACCGGAAGGTGCGATTTGGAAGGAGGGAGATATTGTCCGATGGTCAGCATGGAACAGCCGGTCGAGCGGAGATCCCGCACGACAGAAACGATTTCCTCGTCGGTTTCCCCGAGTCCCAGCATAAGACCGGATTTCGTCGGCAAGGAAGGATGCAAACGGGCGAACCGGGATAGAAGATCGAGAGAGTGCCTGTAGTCGGCTCCGGGCCGGACCTTCCTGTAAAGTCGGGGGACTGTCTCTATATTGTGGTTCAGGAAATCGGGAAGAGCGAGTGAAAGAATCTCGACAGCCAAAGGAAGGCAACCCCGAAAGTCCGGGACAAGTATTTCAACCCGGACTTTCGGGGCGGTCCGGCGCAGGGCATTGACGACGGCCGTGAAATGACGGGAGCCTCCGTCGGGAAGATCGTCCCGGTCGACGGACGTCACGACGACATGGCGAAGGTTCATGGTCACGACGGCTTGTGCGACTCTTTCCGGCTCTCCCGGATCGGGCGGCAGGGGTTTCCCGTGTTCGACGTCGCAGAAGGGACAGGCCCTTGTGCACAGATTTCCGAGGATCATGAAAGTGGCCGTTCCCTTTCGGAAGCATTCCCCGATATTGGGGCACCGCGCTTCT
>JAKBTR010000002.1 GCA_021844275.1 Nitrospirota bacterium
GATTCCCGTTGTGATGGGAGGCTTTCACGCGACCCTCCATCCCGCCGAAATCCTCACGCATGCGGACAGCGTCGTGGTGGGAGAAGCGGAAAACGTCTGGGGGGAACTTCTGGACGATGTCCGGGATGGAAAGCTCCGCTCGATCTACAAGGCCGAACAGCCCTGCGACATGAAATCGCTCCCTCGCCCGAAATACGAACTTCTCGACTGGAAGCGCTACAGGGTCCACCTCATGCCGATCCAGGCCACGCGTGGATGCAATTACCACTGTGATTTCTGCGAGGTCCCTGTCGTCTACAATGGCGCCTACCGCATGCGGCCCATCGAAGACATCGTCCAGGAAATCGAGGAACAGAAGCGCATCACCGGGAATAACCAGTTCCAGTTCATCGATGACCAGCTGACAGGGAAACATACGTTTGCCCGCGAGCTCTTCAAGGCCCTGCGCCCCCTCGGAATCACCTGGAGCTGTCTGTGGACGCTGAACACAAACCACGATGAAGAGCTGTTGGATCTGGCGATCCAGGCCGGGTGCCAGCACGTCAACATCGGGATGGAAAGTATCAACCAGGACAACCTGAACGAAATCCACAAAAAGCAGAATCATGTCAAAGACTATATGACCCTCCTGAAGGCGATGGAGAAAAGAGGGCTCCTGTATTCCCTGAACCTCATGTTTGGTCTTGATCACGACACGCCGGATGTTTTTGAAGCCACCTATCGTTTTCTGGAAGAGGTCCGGGCACCGATGGCCTTTTTCAGCATTGTCTCCCCCCGGGAGGGGACGCCTCTCCGGGAGAGACTGGACAAGGAGCTTCGGGTCATCAATCCGATGGCGGATCAGTATTCGTCCGGTCATAAATGCATGTTTGTTCCCAAGAACATGACGCCGGAAGAGGTGGAGAAGGGGATCGACTGGCTCCAGAGGAAGTTCTATTCGCTCGGGTCGATCCGGAAGCGATTTCTGTTCCCCCTGTCACCCTACGCCCTCCGGCGGGACGGAATCCCCTCGAATCTCTTCTTCCATTATGTGTCGAAGAAAGGCGTGGATACGGTCGAATACTATTAGAAACGGAGTTGGTCGGAGAAAGAGGAGGCCGTGCCCCTGATACTGCAGGCAGAAAGGTTTCGGGACTGGTTCCGGTCTCCCTGGATGGTGCTGGTCACGGTTCTTCTGGGCACCAGCATGCCCCTGGCCGATACGACCAGCATGAATGTCGGACGATTCTTCATCGCCCGCGCGCTCGATTCGAACTCCGACGAAACCCGTTGGCTGACAGCCGGTTACAGCCTTTTTGTCGCCATCGGGATTCCCCTCTCGCACAGACTTCGGGGATTCTTCTCGGAGCGGACGCTTTATGCGCTCGCAACCCTGGTTTTTATGGGGGGATCCGTCGTTTCGATGTTTTCCCACTTCATGCCATCCATGATGGTGGGGCGGGCGCTTCAGGGGATGTCCGGGGGGGTTCTTCTTCCTTTATCCGTTGCACTGATCAATGAATCTTTTCCCGATCCAATCCGTGCCCGGGGATTGACGCTTTTTTCTCTGGGCAACGCCCTGGCTGTTTCCCTCGGTCCGACAATCGGAGGATATCTGGTCGATTATGCCAGCTGGCGCTGGACGATGGGAATTCATCTTCCCATCGGTTTTTTGACCCTGATTCTCGTCCATCTGTCTTTGGCAGACCATCCACGTCCCGACCCTCGACGGTTTGATTTTCCGGGGTGGTTTCTTTACGCCGCATCGGCATTCTTTTTCATGTATGCGGTCATGGAAGGGGAACGCTTCGGCTGGCACAGCCAGATCATCTTCAATTCCTTCATCATCTTTCTGGGATTGTTCTTTTTGTACTTTGTCCGGGCTGCACGATTTTCCGATCCGATCTTCCCACCGGCGCTTTTTCGGTATTCGGGATTTGTCGTGCTGACGGCGGTGAACCTTCTGCGGTCCGTCTCCGTGTTTGGAAGGCTCTACCTTCTTCCCCTGTATCTTGAGGTCTTTTACCATTTTCAGGCCCACCAGGCGGGATTTCTGATTATGACAGGAGCCATGGTCGAGCTTCTGATTCCGGTTCTGGCCTCCCTGTTTCCTCCCAGTTTTCATTTCCCCTGGCTTTCCATCAGTCTGGGGGCGTTTTTGATCGGTCTCTCCAGCGTGGCGTATCTGAATCTCCCGGGAAATGCCTTTTCCATTCCGGAGACGGTTCTGCCGAATCTGGTGTTTGGAGTGGGGATGGCGATGGTTCAGGTTTCGCTCGCACCATTGGTCCGAAACACGCTTCCGGAAAGCCTGCAGCGTGTCGGGAACGTGTTTCAGCTGGCGGTCATGTTCCTCGGCGGGATGATCGGGACGATCCTGGGCCGTCATCTTCTCGATAATGTTGCGCCAGTGTTTTTCATTCAGGTTCCTTTCCATACCCATCTGCACACCCTCTCCCAGGGCGTTTCTCATCTCAGCCGCCTGTCGTCGGAATATGCCTACAATATCGCTTTCTGGATCATGGGACTGATCGGTCTCGGGGCCTCGGGGATCGCGATGGCCTGGATCCTGTTCGATGTTTTTCCCGGAAGGTCTGTCCTCCTTCCGGGAACAGGGGGAGAATTACGGGGCATGAGAGAAAAATACGGAGTCGGGAATGAAATGAACAAAGGAGAGAACGAGCCAGAAATTTGATTTTGAAGGATACATTCGTTACTATTCACAAGTTTCAGGAAAACGAGGCCTTATTTCTCCAGACATGAGCCTATGACCGGGCCTTCCTGGCAACGTGGTTCCCTTTCCTGTTTTCTTCGTGGTTTCCCAAGGCGATGTAGCTCAGTCGGCAGAGCAGGTGAATCATAATCACTCGGTCGGGGGTTCGAATCCCTCCATCGCCACCAATACCAGAGCCAATCTAAAAAATTACCTCTCCCTTAAAATTGATTTTTTCTCTAT
>JAKBTR010000030.1 GCA_021844275.1 Nitrospirota bacterium
TGACCTCTAGTGTGCCGGCTGTCGTGCCAACGGCAGGCCGGGTAGCTATGTCGGGACGGGAGAACTGCTGAAAGCATCTAAGCGGGAAACCCACCTCAAGATAAGATATCCCGCCGCGCAAGCGGCCCGAAGACCCCTGGTAGACGACCAGGTTGATAGGCTGGGCATGTAAGGCCTGCAAGGGTTTGAGTGTACCAGTACTAATCGGTCGAGCGGCTTGACGCAGCTCTTCGTCCTTGTTCGGAAAAGCTTCGCGCTTTCTTCTCGCTCCGCCCGACGGCGGAGCTTCCGTCTTTCCGGTGGCCATGCCGGAGGGGACCCACCCGTTCCCATCCCGAACACGGCCGTTAAGCCCTCCAGGGCCGATGATACTGCAACCGCGAGGTTGTGGGAAAGTAGGACGCTGCCGGAATCTTTGTGGGGGAAGCCTTCCCGGCTTCCCCCTTTTCTTTTTCCCCTCCCTTCCCGTATCCTTTTTCCTTCCACCGCTCTCCCTGGTGGACTCTTTAATGGTAGTTGGGAGATCCTCAATGGTCCCTGTATACGGGAGGATTGTTTTTTGATTTTCCGACGTTTTCGGACAATTTTCTCCTGTTTTGTCTTGATTTTTACCGTGGCCTGTACCCCGCGGTTTCAGGCCATTCCCTCTCATTCGTCCCATGACACTCTTGTTGTTGCTCTTTCAGACGATCCATCCACACTCGACTGGAATAAGGCCACTGACGGAATTTCCTTGGAGGTCATCGGGAACTTGATGGCCGGACTGACGAAATTTGATAAGAATCTGCATGTCGTCGGAAATGTTTCGGATCATTGGTCTTCGAATGCAAACCAAACGGTTTTCACCTTTCACCTTTCCCAAGAAAGTCGATGGAGTGATGGACGCCCGGTTACATCCACGGATTTTCGCGACTCCTTTCTTCGATTGCTTCGACCGGAAACCGCTTCCCCCTATGCATACTACCTTTTCGATATTCTTCGGGCCCCCTGTTTTCACGCTCGGAAATGCCCGGCATCCGATGTCGGGATTGACACCCCTTCACCAGACATCCTTGTCATTCATCTCTCACATCCGATGGCCCCGTTTCCATCCCTGATGACCAACCCGATCACGGATCCCGTTCGGATGGATCTCATCCGGAAGTATGGGGACAGGTGGACAGAACCGAACCATCTCGTTACGAATGGGGCCTATCTTTTGAAGCGCTGGATCCACGGTTCCCTTTTGGAACTGGACCGGAAAGATTGGACAGCTTCTCCTGATTCTATAAGGAAAATCCTTTTTCTCATCGTTCCGGAGCCGGTCACCCAACTTCTGCTTTATGAAAGGCACATCCTGGACTTGGCGGGCGTGCCCAGTTTTTATGTAAAGAAATATTTGCACAATCCGGATTTTCATCAGTCACTTCAGTTCAGCACGATTTACTACAGCATGAACGTTTTACGTCCTCCCTTCATAAACAGACATGTGCGAAAAGCATTCGCCTTGTCGATCGACAGACAGGATCTTTTCAGGCTTTTTGACGGCGCTGTTCCAGTCTCTCGTTCCTTTATTCCAAAAGGGCTGGAAGGATATGACCCCAACGCGGGGTTCGGTTTTCATCCCCGGATGGCCCGGGAGGAATTGAGAAAAGCCGGATTCCCGAATGGAAAAGGTTTCCCTCGCACCACTCTGTTTTTTCCGACCGGAACCCAAAGCCGGATTCTGGCTGTTTACATGCAGCAACAATTCAAGAAGATCCTCGGAATCACAGTTCACCTTCGCTCTCTCGAATGGAAGGTTTTCCTGGCAAGGCTCGATTCGCGCACCCCTATGCTTTACCAGTCCGGATGGATGGCGGACTATCCGGATCCAAACACGTTTATGACTCTGATGATGACTGGCTCGGGAAATAATCGGACCGGATGGGCAAGTGCCGAGTTCGACCGCCTGGTCAAAAAGGCCGTCAGTACATCGGATAAAAGAGTCCGGGAAAAAGAATATCTGGATAGTCAGAATATTCTTCTGCGTCAAGGCATTCCTGTGATACCCTTCGCCCAGGGTTTGACCAATCTTCTTGTCCACAAGGACGTCCATGGCTTTTGGCATGATCCACTTGGTAATGATCATTTCGAAGACATCCGGAAGGACAAAATCCCCCGACAGAATTCGGGGTGAACCACGAACGCACAGCTGTGGCTTTTCCCGGCCGACCTTGTCTTTTTACCGTTCCCTGTTGTATCTTCAACAAGTTTAGATGGTCCCAAAACCTAATGTGAAAACTGCCGCAAATTTCGTGGCTGCAAATTGAATCCTGACAAGGGCGGTGTCTTAACTTTTCCGATCGATCCCCAAATTTCATTCCAAGGAGCTCCCGTTCATGAAAAAACAGTATCTCCTGGCCCCAGGTCCGACCACCGTTCCGCCGGATGTCCTGCTGGCCATGGCCAAACCCATCATCCATCACCGCTCTCCCGATTTTATCCCGATCATCCAGCAGGTTCGCTCGGACCTCAAATGGCTTTTCCAGACCTCCCAGGAAGTTTTGACGATTGCCGGAAGCGGAACGGCCGGCATGGAAGCGTCGATTTCCAATTTTATGTCTCCGGGAGACAAGATTATTGCCATTAATGGAGGAAAGTTCGGAGAACGCTGGTTGAAGATCGCCCAGGCCTTCGGTGTTGTGCCGATCGAAGTCAAGGTTGAATGGGGGAGGTCGGTCGATGTCTCCGTTGTCGCGGACCTGCTTTCCAAAGATCCGACAATCCGGGGCGTCTACGTCCAGGCCAGCGAAACGTCAACCGGCGTGGCACATGATGTCCAAAAACTGGCAGCTCTCACGAAGGAAAGAGAAAATACGATTCTTGTCGTCGATGCCATTACCGCTCTTGGCGTCGTGAACCTTCCCATGGAGGCCTGGGGGATCGACGTGCTGATCACCGGTTCCCAGAAAGCCCTGATGATCCCGCCGGGACTGGCGTTTGTCGGAGTCAGCGAGAAAGCCTGGAAGCTGCAGTCGTCAGCAAAATGTCCGCGGTTCTATCTGGACCTGAAAAGAGAAAAGGACAACCTTCTGAAGGACACGAATGCCTGGACACCGGCAGTTACCCTCTGGATCGGTCTTGCCGAATCCCTGAAGATGATGCGCGCCGAAGGTCTGGAGAAAATCTTTTCCCGCCATGCCCGCCTGGCCCAGGCGACAAGAGAAGGTGTACGTGGCTTTGGTCTTGAGGTTTTTGCGAAGGATCTTCCTTCGGATGCGGTCACCGCCGTTCTTTCTCCAACCGGGATCGACGGACAAGCCGTTTACAAAAACCTGCGGGAACAATACGGCATTACCGCTGCCGGTGGTCAGGACCAGCTGAAAGGGAAGGTTTTTCGCCTTTCACACATGGGATATGCCGATGTCTTTGATGTCATCACTGCCGTGAGCGGAGTCGAAATGGTTCTGACCCGTCTGGGCTACAAAGGAAAACCCCTGGGATCGGGCGTCGCTCGGGCCCAGAATATCCTGATCCAGGAATAAATCTTCAAGGAGGCTATTTTGTCATCCGATATCCGAATTCTGATCAGTGACGCCATCTCGGAAGATGGCGTCCGCATTTTTCAGAAAGCCGGTTTTCATGTCGACATGAAAACCAAGCTTTCCCCGCAAGAACTGGCTCAGGAAATTTCCCAGTATGATGGCCTGGTCATACGAAGCGGGACGAAGGTGACAAGAGAAATCCTGAAGAACGCCGACAGACTGAAGGTCATTGGCCGGGCAGGTGCGGGACTGGACAACGTGGACCTGGAAGCGGCAACCGAACGTGGAATCGTCGTCATGAACACGCCGGGAGGAAATACTGTCACGACAGCCGAACACACCATGTCCCTCCTGATGTCCATGGCTCGTCGAATTCCCCAGGCGAATGCTTCCAACAAAGCCGGAAAGTGGGAAAAAAGTAAATTCATGGGCGTCGAGCTTTTTCAGAAGACGCTCGGAATCGTCGGTATGGGGAAGATCGGGCAGCATGTGGCGCAGATTGCCCGTGGTATTTCAATGAACATTATTGCGTTCGATCCCTATCTGACTCCCGAAGTTGCCGAAAAGTCCGGGGTCCACTCTGTGTCTCTGGAAGAACTCTTCCAGAGGGCAGACTTTATCACCGTACATACACCCCTGACGGCGGAAACGACCGGTCTTGTCAATAAACAAAGCATCGCGAAGATGAAAAAGGGTGTCTATATCGTCAATTGCGCCCGCGGCGGAATCGTCGATGAAAACGATCTGGCGGAAGCTCTTCAGTCCGGACATGTGGCTGGAGCAGCCTCCGATGTGTTTGTTCAGGAACCCCCTCCTGCAGACCATCCGCTTCTCAAGCTGGACAATTTCATTTCAACGCCTCATATCGGCGCTGCAACCAAGGAAGCCCAGGAAAACGTTGCCCTCGCGATAGCCGATCAGATGGTCGACTATCTTGGAAAAGGGATCATCCGGTTTGCGGCAAACCTTCCTTCCGTTCCGCCCGATGAACTGGCGCTTCTCTTTCCCTATCTCAAGCTTGCGGAAATCATGGGAGCTGTCATGGCCCAGGTCATTTCGGATCCGATTCGGAAGGTGACGCTGGAATATGGTGGAGAGGTTGCCAATCTTTCCACACCCTCCCTGACAATCGCAGCCCTGAAGGGGATTCTGACCCCCATCCTCGCTTCACGGGTTAACGAGGTGAATGCACCGATTCTGGCAAAGGAACGGGGCATCGAGGTTGTCGAAGTCCGTTCTTCTCATCATGGTGACTATACGGGACTGTTGACTCTCCGAATTTCTTCGGGCACGACCCATCATCAGATTGCGGGCTCCGTTTTCCAGCGCAAAGATTACAGAATCGTCTCGCTGGACGATCTTCCGGTGGAGGTTGTTCCGGAACCAATCATGGTTTATCTGATCAATCAGGACCAGCCCGGCGTTGTGGGATCCGTTGGTACGGTTCTCGGGGCACACAAGATCAATATCTCCCGCATGCAGTTTGGTCGGGACTACCCGGGAGGGAAGGCTGTATCCATGATCGGCGTGGATCAGCAAATCGATGCGAAACTGCTCGAAGAGCTCCGGTCGCTTCCGAATGTGCTTTCGCTGAAAGTTTTGCATCTTCCAGCACGGGACAAATAAAATGAATAAAAACGGAAGTTTCTTATTTTTTGCGTTAAAATGAAAAAGTCTCATCAGCCGGCATCTCTTCCGGCGAACGGAGAGAAGATCACCCGGGGCCATACTCCCAAAGGAGTTGGCCCCGTTTTTTCCCGTATCGCTTCTTTCCGGAGAGAAACGATATCACAGCTCCTCCAGTTGTTTTCTCTCTGGGGCTATACCGAAATTACGCTCCCGGCATTTGAATATCTGGACTCTCTGGCTCCCGGTCTCGATCCGGTCCTCCAGCACAAGGCATACACTCTCCAGGACCGTGGGTCTGGTCACGTTCTTCTTCTGAGACCGGATGCCACAGCCCAGATCGCCCGTCTTGTGGCACAGGGGCAGGAAAAATCACCGGAAGTTCAAAAATACGCCTATAGCACGACGGTTTTCCGACACGAAGACCATCATATTCTCGAACGGGAACTTTTGCAGACCGGCATTGAGCTTTTCGGGATTTCAAGCGCCGAGGCAGACTGGGAAATACTGACCTTGTGCTTGGAAGGTGTTCGCCTTCTCGACCTGGATTCACCGGTTTTGTCTCTCTCTCATACGGATTTGCAAAAATCCTTGATTCGTCATGCCGGAAAGGATTTACCGGAAGAAATTCAGGAGGGTCTCCTGAGAAGCTTCTATGCTCACGATGCCATGATCATGACGGACCTTCTTCGGAAAGCAGGAAAAGTCGACGGGCCCTTGATCGACGGCCTGGAACAGATGATCGGCCGCACACATTCTCTCCCGGATGCGATCCGTTTGCTAAAAACCCACCCGGTTTTCGCCTCCTCTCCGGATCTTGTCAGGGGTTCTTCTTCACTGACATTCATCCTTGAACTGGTATCGTCCTTCCAGTCCAATATTCGTGTGGACTTCGCCCTCAATCCGGGGGGGCCCTATTATTCCGGGATGGTCTTTCATCTTTATGCCAGGGGAACAAGTCAGGAACTGGCTTCCGGTGGTCGCTACGACATGCTGCCGGCTCTGTTTGGACGGCCGATGCCGGCGACCGGATTCGCTTTCCATCTGAACCGGATCGAATCCCTACTCGGGTACAGGGCTTCGGAAAACGAAAAGATCGTTCTGGAAATCCAGCTCGCCGGAACGGAAAAGCCTGTCAGGGACAAGCTGATCGAATGTGCGACCGAACTTCGGAAAATGGGGATTCCTTCCTCTTTCCGATTCGAAGAGTCTCCGCCGGAAAACAAAAAATGGGCTGTCCCCGTCTTGTTCTGGAACGGAAAAGATTTTACACTTTCCGTCCCGAATGGAAACGAGACCCGTTTTTCCAGACCAGACCATTCCGGGATATTTTCCATCCTTCAAAAACGGTAACAAATATGCCATCTGCTGGAAAAACCCGCGCGCAAATCCTGAAGAATCTTCCTCAGAGCCTCGAAGCCGAGAAATCATTTCTTGGTTCGATTCTTCTGAACAACGAAGTCATGACCGAAATCGGAGATTCGCTCAAGGAGGACGACTTCTCCCTTGACGCCCATCGAAAGATCTACATGACCATGCGGGAAATGTCGGAAAAACGCGTTCCGGTGGATGCGGTGACGCTCGCGGATGTTCTGAACAAGAAAGGGTGGAGCGGTCTCACGGGCGGATCGACCTACATTGAAGAACTGAGCCTGATCGTACCCACTGCGGCCAACGCCAAGCATTACGCAAATCTTCTGAAAGAAAAGGGAATATACCGAAAACTGATTCTATCGGCGGAGGATATCGCCCGCAAGGGCTATGAAGAATCGGAAGACGTGGAAGTTCTGCTGGACCTGGCAGAAAGAAAAATCCTGGAAATCGGGGCGAACCGAACCACCCGGGGGTTTGTCAAAATCGGGGATGTCCAGTACATCGAAGAGCAATACAAGAGACTGGAAGAGCTTCGCGCCCGGAACACCAGCGACCCTGTGATCGGTTTGCCTTCCGGTTTTATCGATCTGGACCGGATGACGACAGGGCTTTACCCGTCCGATCTGATTATTGTGGCCGGTCGTCCCGCCATGGGAAAAACCGCCTTTGCCCTGGGCATCGCCCAGTACGTTTCCTTCGATCTGAGAAAACCGGTGGGAATCTTCAGTCTGGAAATGTCGAAGGAGCAACTTTTCATGCGCTTGATCAGTTCCCATAGCCGCGTTGATTCCTGGAGCCTTCGCACGGGACAGCTGAACGGGGACAGCTGGCGGGCGGTCATGGACGCTTTCGGTGAAGCCAGTGACGTTCCACTGTTCATCGATGATTCGGGAGACCTGACCGTTTTCGAACTGCGGGCCCGTGCACGCAGGCTCAAGAACCAGGTCAAGGATCTGAGCCTCATCGTCGTGGACTATCTCCAGCTGGTCAAAGGTTCACAGAGAACGGACAACCGGGAACAGGAAATATCCGAGATTTCGCGATCCCTGAAAGCTCTGGCAAAGGAGCTGGGCATTCCGGTGATCGCTTTGGCCCAGCTGTCGAGGGCGGTCGAGAACCGTCCCAAGGACAAGAAGCCAATCCTGGCCGATCTCCGGGAGTCCGGAGCCATCGAGCAGGATGCCGATGTGGTGTTGTTCATTTACCGCGACGAGGTTTATCATCCGGAAAACAAGGAGAGCCACGGAAAGGCGGAGATCATCATCGGCAAACAGCGGAACGGCTCGATCGGAACAGTCGCACTTGCCTATATCGGGCATTGCACCCGATTCGACAATCTCGCAACAGGGTATGAGATGATGGGTCCGGAAGACTGAAAAGCCTGTTCCCCCTTCACTCCTTCAGCACTTTTCAGGGAAGTCCACTGCTCGTTGTTCCTGAGCCGTTCTGATTCTGGTTCAGCGTCGACACCGGGATCGGAAAAACATCCGTAAACGTCTTGACCGCTTCATGCTTCCTCTTGACAGAAATCTCCATCTTGACCATGAGCGGGACGAGATGGCTCTGCAAAGAGTTCCACTGATTTGTCCATTGGTGTCCGTCAAAATACAGAAGACGAAAAGACTTGATGTGGTGAAGCAGGGGATCCGCCACAACGGCCTGGGTGCCGAAAGAAAAAAGGTTCGTATCCTGTTCATGGGCAAGCAGGTATCCGTGTCCGTTTTTTTCGGGGAGAACAATATACTGGATGCCCTCCAGATGGGAAACCGGAGCGTTTTGCATGAGGCGCGTTTGCGCCAGGGTCGTAAAAAGAAGCGTGTCGTGTTCGTCTTCTGCCGAGTACTGAGGGCTTCCGATAAAATATGTCAGAGGGTCGTTGGTGTTGATGTAAACAGAAATCATTTCCTGGCGCATTTTCATGAATGCCAGTTCAATGTTGGAATCGGTTCTGTTCTTTTCGCGGATGCGCTGGGAAAGGGACGCCGTACTTTTGACCGATTCATACAATAACCCAAGAATCACTGTCAGAATAAAAAAGGCCACAAGAATTTCGAGAAGGGTAAAGCCCTGATCGTCCCAAAACCTCTCCACTGCCGAAGGATGACCGAAGGACTTCCGACGGATTTTTATCAAGGTATGCTTGAGACGAAGGAGACCAGGGACAGGGACGATCTTCCTTTCCCGTGACCTTTTATGATGGTCACCGTTATCTGGCGAATTGTCGGGAAAGGGGAGGGGGAAATCACTTCTTTCCACCGGTAACCCCGATAGTGATTGGCAAAGAAGCCGGAAGCTTCTCCCGCCGGAACAAAGCCCGCTCCAACCGCTTCGGCCATTTTCCTGTCTGCTAGCAACGTCAGAATGACCTGATCTCTCGCGGCTTCATTGAGACGGATCGCCTGGTTTCTCGTTGCGAGAAGGGCCAGCACGGCAATACTGAAAACGAAAAGGGCAACCATGACTTCAAGCAGGGTGAAGCCGTGGTCTTTTCTCATAGGGGACAAACCGTCATCCTCCGCCGATAAAGGGAGACGCCCCGCCGCCAGGGATACCGGGAACGAGGGGAGGGATGTGTTGTGTTTGGACATCGCCCTTGTAGACATGGACCTTTCCGTTCAACGGACTGAAGACAAGTGTCAGGGAACGATCTCGTGCAGAGCTCAGGTGAATGGTCGTCGGCTCCACTGCCCCCGTGGGGAAAAACTGAGTGAAGGTTTTTCCCGAATCGACTTTTCCCTGATGAAGCGTGATGATCCGGTCGAAATGATATCCGACTGGTATTCTCCAGGGCTGACTTCCCGGGATCTTCAAGGGAGTTTTTTGACCGTTCGGTTCGATCTGTAAAGCGGTGACAGTTCCATTTTCCAGATTATAATACAGCCGGATCATTTTCTGACTGGAAACGGCTTCCCAGTAAAGCATACGCGATTCCGACACGATTTTTCTTGCAATATCCTTTAATCCCGGATTCTTTTTCAATACAAGCTTTGGTCCGATTACGGAAGCGATCAGGACGATCAGGAAAAGAACGACAAGAATTTCCAGAAGGGTAAACCCCGCATCTCCGAGAGATTTTCGGGATCCGGACGGCAATCCCCTGTCTTTTTGCGAAGAAAAGGATTTGCGAAGGAAAAAGGTTTTTCGTGGAATCATGGAGTCCGGTACCATATTTAAAAAGCCCAGTGCAGACTTCGAGAAAACCGGGGGACAATCAGTTATTTTAACAGGTTTCCCTTGGGATTTGATCTTAATGTCGAGGTGTCAAAAATTGCAATGTTTCCGCAATGTTCTCCGTTGAAATTTTATGTTGACAGGAATCCTGAACTCTTGTTAGGATTGGACATGGGTAGGAGTCGTCTTGAACTGGAAGCAAGGACTTAATATGAAAGTCGTTCCATAAAAACCGCAGACTCTTCGAGAGCTGCGGTTTTTTGTTTTCAGGCAAACGCCATCCGGACCCGGAACCCTAACAAGGAAACATTTACGGAGGTTAAGTTACATGGCAAGAGGACACGTCAAGTGGTTTAATGCAAACAAGGGCTATGGTTTCATTTCCCAGGAAAACGGGGAAGACATTTTTGTCCACTATTCAGCCATTGGTGGTTCCGGGTTCAAGACTCTGGAAGAAGGTCAATTGGTTGAATTTGAAATTCAGAGCGGAGCAAAAGGACCTCAGGCTGCAAACGTTCAGAAAGTGAACGCCTGATCGGCATTATCCGATAACATTGTGATTTGCCTTGTTCCAACGCTCTTAGAACACTGTTCAAGCTCAGCAAGTTGGCTTTGAGGGGTTTTTTCAAGCAGGAATAGGATCAAAGGTCTTCATAAAATCACATTGATGGATTGGATGACGGAAAGGGGCGAAAGCCCCTTTCCGTTTTTTTATGAGAAATTTCCTCAAAAGAGATGAACGCCGACTGTCAGGGGAAAATAGAGAAGCGTTCCGTTTACATAGTTGGCGTTAGGAATAATGGCAACCTTCGCTTCGAAGAAAACCCGGGAAAACGAATATCCGAGCCCCACGTCGTAATAGGGGGACACGGAGGCGCCACCCGGATAGAACGTCGGTGCGAACCCGACATCTCCGATCAGGTACAGGTCCCCCGGGGAGCCCTGGGTGAGCCTTGCGCCAATCCCGATTGTGGCAGGAAAGAGAAAGATTCCGGGATCGACAAAATCTTCCGCCTTGATCCCTCCACGGAAGAAAAAGGACGAACTCAGAAAAACGTCCCAGAAAGCGCCGGCTCCCCATCCCATATTGGTCTGATAGGGACTTGAGCCTGGAGCAATCGACCCCGGAATATATTCGCCAAAAACGCTCGGGAAAGGATCCGCTTCGACGATGCAGGGTTCAAGCGCGAGAAAAAAGCCGACAACAGCTGCAAGTAAGAGCTGGAAGAATTGAATCCGGTGCTTTAGAATGATACCCTCCTTAAAAATAGATCCGTTTCCTTAACCAGAACAGGAGATCCGAACATCGATGAAGCCTGTCCGTAACCCTCTGGCCTTGCTCCGGAAGATCTTGCCCACTTCGCTCCTGATTATGATCCTGACGACTTCTGTTTGTCTATCCGGTGGCATGACAAAGAGTGTGATGGCCGACAGTTCGAACGGTCAACCAGGTCCTGGCGGAAACGGCGGAAACGGCGGGACCGGAAGTTTCTCCCCGATGCCCCCCATGTTCGGGTCCACTTTCGGGGGAGGGGATCAGTCCAAGCCCTTCAAGCCCATCAAATCCGGCATCGAACGTTTTCCGTCCCTTGGATACCAGGAAGCGTCCGCTCCATCGGATTGCGCACGTTTTCGGTACAATTCGGCGCCGCCAACTTCCGGATTGTACTTGAGGCAATATCTCGACCACAACGACATTTCCGGGGATGTCCAGCCGTGCGTCATCGTGCATGTCCTGTACAAAGGGAATATCGTGATCTACTATGATCCGGCACGTCTGGACAAGGATTCTCTCGAATCCCTGAAATCCCTGGAGACAAATCTGAAAACGCCCCAGGCCCTGGTTTCCCAGGAACGGTTCGGATACGCGGTCATTCTTGTACAGTCCCATTCCTACCAGGCCCCGGTCGTCTTTTCGGCGTGGTGCCGGCTTTTGCCTATCTCAAAATGGGATACGATCGTTGTCAACCGGTTCATGAGTACCTACCTGGGCAATCCGCGAAAAGGAACCAACCCCTGAACGACCGGAATCATCAGTTCGCAAATAATGTATATTATGTAAAGTAGGCGGCAGGGTGGAAGATCTCTTCAGTTCCTTGAACTTCTTCAAGATCTTCTTTTATTTGCGAGATCTGGCCCAGATCATCCTGACAGGTCTCTACGACTTTTTCCTGGTCCTTTCGACAAGACGCAACGCACTTCCTTTGTTTCTCAACCAGATCCTGTACAACGGTCTGGATGCTCTCCCCATCCTGACCGTCGTGAGTTTCCTGGTCGGAATGGGAACGGTGGCCGAGGCAGGAATCGAACTGCCCAAACTGGGGGTTCAAAATCTCGTCGGTCCGATTATCCTGCACATCATTCTCCGAATCGTCGGCCCCTTTACCACCGCGTTGATCGTCACCGCCCGAACGGCCTCTTCTCTGACGGTAGAAATCGGCAACATGCGCATTTCCGGGGAACTCGACACCATCGAAATGATGGGGGCCAACATCTCCTATTTCCTGCTGGCCCCCCGACTGTTCGGAGCCATTGTTTCGACAGTCGCGCTTTCTCTCTATTTTGCCGTTATCGCTTTTATCGGGGGACTTCTGATCGCCTTTTTCGGACTTTCCATGCCGATCGTTTCTCTGGTCCGCGCGCTCGAAACGAGCATAAGCCTGCCGGACCTGGTCATACCCCTGGTCGAAAGCATCACCTATGGATCGATTATTGCGGCTGTGGGCTCCTATCATGGCCTCAAGGTCGGAGAGTCCCCGACAGACGTTCCCCAGCAGACGACACGCGCGCTTGTCAGTTCCATTGTCCTGTGCACGATGTTTTCGACATTTTTTCTGGTCTTTTCATCCGTTCTTTTTTAGCGGGAACAACGGGGACCCTGATGGCAGATGGAAGCAAAAAGGAAGAAAAGCCGATCATTCACATTCGGGACGCCTCTTTTGTATATGGCCTGGGCGACAATGCACCCGTTTTTTCCTCCCTGAACCTGGATCTGTATCAGAACGAAAACGCCTTTCTCTTTGGAGGAAGCGGTTCAGGGAAAACCTCCATCGTCAAGGCGATCATGGGACTCCTCCATTTGTCAGACGGGAGCTACGAGGCTTTCAACAGGGACATGCGCAACCCGTCGGCCAGAACTCTCTTGGCCGTCCGGAGAAAAATCGGCTTTCTCCCTGAAAGAGGCATCCTGATCAGCCAGCTGTCCGTTTTGGGAAACATGGTTTTCCCTCTTCGTTTTGTCGCGCAGCTCTCCAAGAAACGCAGTGAGGACATCGCTCTGGCTCTCCTCGAAGAGCACAACCTCCTCGAAATAAAGGACTGCTTGCCATTTGAACTGAGCATCAATATGATCAAGTCCGTGGGATTGCTGCGCGCGCTGATCTTCAAGCCGGTCCTTCTGCTCCTGGATGATCCGTTCGAAGGGCTGGATCTCGAAGGATTCCGGTTTTTTCAGAAAATCTTTGGAAAATTGCGCACGGAAAACGAGATGACTCTTTTTTTCCTGACGCGAAAGCCTATTTTCGTTCCCGGACTCTTTGCAAAATACTATGAGTTGTCCCCCGATGGCGACCTCATGTCCGTAGACTGTCAGCGTATCGAACATCACCGGCTGGAATTCACCATGATTTCCGGTGGAAAGATCCTTTAGGCCCGACAAGCCGTCTTTCTCCGATCTGGGGGGATATGAAACTTCACTACGTTCACCGGACAAATGAAAAAAGGCTTGAGCGCATCGCGGCTTTCTTCCTTTTGATACCTCTTCTTGCGCTCCTCTTCGGCTTGTATGAGGTTGCCGTCAACCAGCATGCGTTCGACCGGCGCTATACCATTTATACCGTCCTGGACCAGTCCTACGGGATCAGTCCCGGGGTTCCGGTCAAACTCGCCGGTATCACGATCGGGTCGGTCGAGTCGGTCGATTTTACGAAGCTGAACCAGATCAAGGTTGTCCTGCGCCTTCTCTCCAAATATCAAAAAAAAATCCGTAAGGATTCTTTCTTGACGGTCAAGAAGTCCGGAATTATTTCCGGTGACGTCACCCTTCGGATCAGTCTGGGATCGCCCTGGCTCCCGATCATTCTTCCAAACCACAAGATTCGTGCGGAAACGCCTCTGACTCTCGAACAGATTATGGCAAAACTGAACCCCACGATCGTCAAGCTTCAGCAAATCGTCTCGAACATTTCGGATCTGACCGATGCGATCGACAGGGGCAAGGGAACGGTCGGATCCCTTCTCCGCAAACAGGAAATCTATGACGACATCCGGGATGCGGCCGGGAACATCCGGAACACGACCGAAAAAATACGGCAATCTTCGGACTCCATCCCGGGGATCGTCCAGGATTTGAAGTCGTCCATGAACGATATCAAGAATGCGACTCCGAAACTTCCCCCGATCACGAAGAAAACGCTGGGTCTGCTGGAAGACACGAAAAAAACCGTATCGAATACGGACAACATCATTGAAGGTCTCCAGCAAAGCTGGCCCATCCGGAACCTCATCTCCATTCCCCCACCACTGCCCAGCCTGGGAGATCCGTCTCGGGCTCCCCTCTCCTATCCGCCGTCGGATGACTCTTTGAAAGGCCATCCGTGAAGAGCTTTCGATGGGTTATTCCCTTTTTCCTTCTGACTCTCCCGGTCCTTTTGCCGGGATGTGCGTCTTCGGGACCCCGTTTGTCAAAGTTGCAGGATGACGCCCGATCCGCATTATCCAATGCGAATCAGCAGATTGCCGAACACCATCCGGACACGGCCCTTCATCTTGTCCGTGAGGCCCTTCGCGCCCATCAACTTCTCGGAGACTTGCCGGACAGCGTTCGGGACATGGACCGGATCGGGTATATCGAAGCCGCAAGCGGTCAGTATTCCCGTGCGATCCTCTGGTATCAGAGAGCCGCTCTCCTGGCAAGGATCCTTAAGGATCCTTTGCTGACCGCCCAGACGGACGTCCTTTCCAGTGACACGGAGATTTTTCTTCAAGAAAACGACCAGGCTCATAAAGACCTGAAAGAAGCGCAGGAGATACTCTCCCGCCTCCCGGATTCTCCCCGGAAGAAACATATCCTGGCCCATGCCCTGAACGCGCAAGGAATGCTTTATCTCCGGGAACGCCATTTCCGGAAGGCGCTTTCTTCTTTCCAAAAAGCCCTTTCCCTGAACCGGAACAATCGGGAAGACTCGGTGGTCGCCGGGAATCTGGCGAATATCGGCAATGCCGATCTGGCCTTGAAGAACCCGCAAAAAGCCAGAGACGCTTTTGAACAGGCCCTTGTCATCGACCGAAAGACCGGGAACCCGGAAGGAATCGCCTTTGACTCGGAAGGGCTTTCTCTTGCCGAAATGGATCTGGGACTTTGGGATTCCGCCCTGAAAGCCATCCTTGCCGCTTTCCAGATCCGCCTTCAGCAGCACGATCCCGGGCAGGCGCGGAAAGATCTTTCTCTTTTCCAGAAAGTGACGTCGAAACATCCGGTGCCGGTCAATACCGTTCTTCTTCAGGATTGGCCGGTTCCATCACCATGATGCAGACTGCCATCAATATTCCTGGTTGAACCGGTCCTGCGCCCAGGGGTTTCCCTGTTCAGCCGCCTTCTTCCACCAGACAAGAGCCTTGTTGCGATCCTGTGCGACTCCCCATCCGTTGTAATAGAGAATGCCGAGCCAGACTTCGCCCCACGAATATCCCAGCAATGCCGACTGCCGGAAGCAGAGAAAGGCCTTTCTCTGCTTTTCCTTTTTCGGTCCGTGAGCGTTCAGAAAGGCCATTCCGGACTGGAAGTAACGGATGGCGCCTCCTGTTTCGGGTTTAATGACACAGCGCTCCTCCCCTTCGACGAAAGCGGGGAAAGAGGACACCAGGAAAAGACCTAACAAAAGAAAGACTGCCGACAGGAACAGAATTTTTCGGGAAGGCAACGGCCGTAGCGCCATGTTCAAAACATTCTGCCGGAAGGTTCTCTTGCGTTTTGTCGACGAGTCTTGATCCCTTGGGACAATCTCTCCCACACGTTCTTGACAGGATCGTATTCTTCGATGGCGGAAACAAAGCCTCCGGCGTTCAGTCCACCGGCGACAAGGACTTTCCCGTTCTTCAGTCGAACCGCAACAGGTTTTTCGCGGGGGATCGGATCTCTCCGCCGCCTTTTCCAGAATGTTCGATTCAGGTCAAACTCTTCGGAGGAAGTCAGGTAGTCGGCATGATATCCGTCCAGAATCAGAAATCCGTGCTTCCCCAAAGCCACGGCGACACCACCCCATCGCGAAACCGGGTCCGAAGGAAGAGTCGACCAGGAATTCTTTGCCGGATCATAGAGCTCGCATAATCCCAATGTTTTCCCGTTATAACCGTCTACGACCAGAACGCGTCCATCTTCCGCCGTCGCCGCCGATGCAGCCCATCGGGCGGTCGGATCCGGGGCAAGGCGTTTCCATCTGTCGGTCATCGGATCGTATGTTTCGGTCGTTCCCGTGTAGCCGTCTTCGCTGAATCCTCCCGTCACGAGAACTTTCCCGTCCTTCAGGAGCGCCGCGGCAGCACCCGCACGAGGAGTCGGGTCAGGCGAAAGGTTCGACCAGCGATTGCTTGTTCGGGTATAGACTTCGGTCGTTCCCAAATAGGTTTGATTGTAACCGTCGATGACCAGGAATCTTCCGTCCGGCAGAACCACGGCGGACGCGCTGGTTCGGGGAACCGGATCGGGGGTTTCCCGATGCCATCGTCCCGTCTCTGGGTTATAGATTTCCGTCCGCCCGGTGTCTTTTCCATCAAAACCACCGGAAACAATGACCTTTCCGTCTGGAAACATTCCGGCGGAAGCTCCCCATCTCGGAGAAAAGGCCATTTCCGGACGTTCAAACGCAAACAGGGATGCGCTTGAACGAAAAATCGCCAGGACGAGAAGCAGGGCAAGAAAGCATGGATGCCCGGAACAGTATCTGGATGGTGCAATCATAGGCCCCCTCGATCCGACTGGGGTGGAGTCCCCTCCTGCAGATTTTACCACCATGATGATCGGGGGATGAAAAAAGGGTTGCGGCTGGATCCGGACAAAAAAAAGGGAGGGCCATGGCCCTCCCTTTGAATCGATATTTCGACTTTTTAGAAGCTGACTTCCCGGATCGTGTCGGCCGGAGTGTCCGCTACAAAGAGGACACCATGAAAGACCGTCAGGGCGCCGGGGAACTGGAAATGACCTTCCACACCGGATCCGTCTTCCCGTCCGGCAATCGGAACGCCGCCGTTGATTGTCGCGCCCGCCACGGTGGAAACGACGCCCGTGGACAGATCCACCATCCGGATATCGGCATTGGCACCGTCAGCAACATAGAGCTTGTTGCCGTCAAGGCTCAGGGAAACCGGGTGATAGAAGTAGGCATCCGGTCCGGGACCGTTCAGTGTTCCGGGAAAGCCCGCATGACCGGCCAGGGTGGAAACGGAATTTGTTGCAAGAACCATCTTCCGGATGAGATTGTTGCGGGTATCCGCAATATAGAGAACCTGACCGTCTGCGGAAATCACAAGGGACCTGGGTTCATGGAAGGTGGCCTGAGCGCCGACTCCATCGGCCGAACCGGCCATGAGCTTGCCGGCTCCTGCCAGCGTTGTCACGTTATTGGTGGCCAAGTCGATTTTCCGGATCGCGTTGTTTCCCGAGTCGGCGACGTAAAGAGTCTTTCCGTCCGGAGAAATGGCAAGACCCCTCGGGGCTTCAAATCCCGCTTCTTTTCCGGCACCGTCTCCGGAGCCCGGAAAGGTGTGGCCGGCAACCGTCGAAACGGTCTTGGAAGCCAGATCAATCTTCCGGATCATGTTGTTTCGGGAATCGGCCACATAAAGTGTTTTTCCGTCCGGAGAAATGGCCATGCCTTCCGGGTTGTTGAAGCGGGCGTTGGCTCCGACACCGTCACGATAGCGTGCCCGATGATCGGATCCGGCAACATCTTCAACGTCAACGGAGAGATGATGAAGCTCTGCCGGAGTAACAGTTGTGCCTGTCAGACCATTCGAAGTGATTTTTCGGATCATGTCGTTTCCGGTGTCCGCAATGTAAATCGTGCCATCGGGAGCGGCGAGAATCCCTTGGGGAAACTCGAACCGGGCCTCTCTGCCCGGACCTTCAACAGCCCCTCTTTCATGAAAGGAT
This sequence comes from Nitrospirota bacterium, assembly GCA_021844275.1. Next base: position 17,827 of record JAKBTR010000030.1, read on the forward strand.
CCGGCAATGGTGGACACGGAAACAGCCTGAGCTTGCATGCCGGCTCCCAAAACAAGACTGGCACCCAGACCAAGGGAAATCATTTTGGCGGATGCTTTCCATTTTCGGTTGATGTTCTTGCCCATCTCTCTCCCCTTTTTCAATGTGTCCTCCTTGCGGATTAAGGCAACCCCGGATTGACCGAAAGCAAGGTTGTGGACCCGGTCAGATAGGTCCATGCGAGAGTCCGTCCGCCAACGTCATCAATCATCTATAAGTGCAAACGGCTGAACTCTCCCTCTTATTTTGAATCGGTCAACTGTATACACCCTTCCTGAAAAAAAATCAACAAAGAGTCACGAATTTCCGGGATGTTTCGCACCTGAATCATGGTTAGGCACGGCGGCTTGGTGATGGCTCCTTGAGAGGAAATTCATCCTTGGCGCGCACTGGAAACCTCGCCCTTCAGGCCTGATCTTTACCCGTATCTTCGTTGAGTGAGCACGGGAGATGTGGGACGATTTTGAAGATTCGTGAAGATGATCCACATGGCGGCCAGGTCGTCGAGCCGCTGGATTCCTCTCCAGAGGGTTTCGGTCCCGGGTTCCCCATCCCCTTTTCTTCCCAGAAAGCCTCCCAGTCCCGCCACCATCCGGGTGGCCTCCCGAAGCGTCGGAGGGGAGGCGTCCGGAGCCACCGGA
>JAKBTR010000057.1 GCA_021844275.1 Nitrospirota bacterium
CACCCGCATCGATGCTGTTTTCGACCAGTTCCTTGACAACAGAGGCAGGTCTTTCGATCACTTCCCCTGCCGCAATCTGATCGACAACTATCTGGGGAAGCTCATGAATCCTCTGCATTTTCCCCGCTTCCTCTGGATTTACGTTCTGTTCCCAAACGGAAGGTTAGCGTTTCTGCCGGAACTACTCGAGCCTCGAGAGACGTCTTTTCGCCAGCTCGTCGAGCTGGCGCTCCAAAGGAAAGAGTTCGAGAACCCGCCGATAACTGTGGATCGCATCCTTCTTTTTTCCCAGATTTTCATAGGAACGTCCGAGCTTGAAATAGGCAACGGCCCGTTTCGGACTGTCCGGATAATTTTTGATGACCTGAAGAAAAGATAAAGCCGCTTTATCGTAATGTTTCATATTGAAATCCGACTGACCGACCCAGAATTCGGCGGAAGAAGCCAGATGAGATTGGGGATAAAGGCTTACAACCTGTTTAAATTCTTTTTTGGACAACTGATAGTGGCCGGTCTGGTAATCATTCATCGCCTGACGGTAGAGGATGTCGGCCGAAGGCTGAAAAGCGGAAGGGGAAGGAGCAGGTGCTCCCTGAGGAACCGGCGCAGGAACGACAGCCGTTGCGACCGGTGGTACCGGGGCCTTTGCCGACGGACTTCCTGGTGGAGATGCCGGGGATGCCTGACTCATGGACTTGATGCGCGCATTCTGTTCATCGATTTTTTCCATCAGCGTATCAAGCCGATGATCGATCACGTCCAGGCGTCCCCTCAGATTTGCCAGACGGGCTTTCTGCTGGTCGAGCCTGTTTTCGATATCCGCCAAGCGGACGCTGTCATGAGGGACAGATCCACTTCCCCCCTGGTGCTTCAGCTTGCTGATCTGGGCCGTATTCGCATCGACCCTAGCCTGCAGGTCCTCCATATCCATTGTTGAAGCACAACCCAGCAGGGACAGGGAAAAGAGTCCGGCCAAAACACCCAAAGAGGTCTTTCCCGGGATCATCGAAACATCCTTTCTTCTGTTGAGTCCAACCCGAAAGTACATCAGCGCACAGCCCAGACGGGGGTGATCACGGAGTGGGTAAAGGAACCGAGCCTATGAATATGCGTTCCGTCCAGAAACATCTTTTCGATATAGCTGTGTCCCCTGACCTGATGGGTAAAAATGATGGTTCTTCCGTCCGGAGACCAGTCGGGACTGTCGTCCTGACCGGAACCATGAGTCAGCTGCAGGGAACGGTCGCCTGTCGGGGTCGTCAGGCATATCTTAGGACGATGCCTCTCATTCATGCAAACGTAGGCGATCGCATCTCCCCGCGGGGACCAGCTTGGAGAAACGTTGTAGAAACCCGTGAAGGAAATCCGGTGCTCGTTTGATCCATCGGAATCCATGACGAAAATCTGGGGGTGACCGTCTCTGTCCGACACGAAAACAATCTGGGACCCATCGGGAGACCAGGCCGGAGACAGATTGTTGCTGTGGGAATATGTCAGGCGCTGGAATCGGTGAACCTTCATCCCATAGGAATAAATCTCGGTGTTCTGGGACGTCTGGCTTTTGGAGAGCGCCATAGCAAGCATCCCGCTGTTGCGGGAAAAATCCGGCGTGATATTGAGACCGGGAAAACGGGCGAGAGGACCTCTTCGGCCGGTGGAGAGATCGTAGGAAAGAATCTGGGGCTCGCTGTGCAAATAGGAAGTATATACAATCAGATGCCGGCTCAGGGACCACGCGGGCGTATAAGCCAGAACACGATCCCATGTCAGCCGGTGAATGCCTTCACCGTCAAAATCCATCACATACAGATCGTAGCCCCTCCGATAATTCTTCCCGATGAAAGCGATCCGGGCATCGGCGACTCCCTTGAATCCGGTAAACTGAAAAACAATATCATCCACAAACCGATGGACGATGACCCGGATATTCCCGGTAGTAGTATATTTGCGTGAAAGCAAAACGGTTCCGTTGACCGGATCCCGCACGATGCCGACCAGATGGGTTCCCAGATCGTCCTTGATAAGTTGAGCTCCCACCACGCCTTCGAGTCCCGAGCTTGCCAACTGGCGGACAGAGTCTCCTGTCAGGAACATGCTGGAAAGCAAGTTCTGAACTCCAGCGGCAAGAGGAACCATCTCAAAATAGCCGGTCTCCTCAAGATCCCTGACAATCAGGCCATTGGCGTAACGGATGTCGGACGGGGAAAGATTCCTTGCCCCCAGGGAAACAAAGGACAGCTTAAAGAAAAGAGCCGTCTGGCTTGTGATGACGTTCAGGTTGACCGCCCGGGCATTGGTGGGCAAACAGGTTTCCCCTCCGAAAAACATCGCGATCAGCGAAAGAAGCAACACCCGGTAAAACCATGTCCCGGTGGGACTATTACCTTTCATCGAGAACGCCTCCATGATGAATGGCTTCCAGTGTGACAGTGACAACTTCCTTATCCTTCGAATAACCCGGAGGAAAGGGAGGAAAGGGAACGGATCGCAGAACAGCCATCCGGGCGGCATCGTCAAACATACCGTTCCCGGAACTTCCAACCACCACCGGCTGATCCGGAACTCGGCCATCCTTCAGGAGAGTAAACTGCACGGTCGCCCGAAGTCCTCGGGTTCCGGGAGGCGGAAACCAGTTCGACTTGATCCGGGAAATCAGCAGATGTTCCAGAAACGTCGGAAAAGTCTGTCCGGAAATATCCATCTTGACCGGAACCGGATGGGGATTCGGAACCCGACTGGGGTTGAGAACCGGTTTTTGAGGAACAGGCGACGTTTTTGCTGTCTTTGCCCGAACGGGACGGACGACGGAGGGCTTTCTGGGGAGCGCCTTCTGTTTCAGCAAACGCTTGACTGTTTTGTGGTGAACGACGACCTGGCTTGT
>JAKBTR010000032.1 GCA_021844275.1 Nitrospirota bacterium
GTGTCCCAAGGTAGGGTTGTCTGCGAGCAAACGGCAGGAAATCCCGCGACTCGCCACGCGTTTTTTGAGTTCAAGAAGGGCCCGGAGTCGTTCGTTTTCGACCAAAAGTGATTCTGCCTTTTCAAGACGGGTCGATAGAAGGACTATTTCCTTCCTGAGCATTCTGTTTTCTTTTTCCGCCTCCATCAAATGAGCATATTCCTCCCAAAAGGAGGATGTCGTCCTGTAACTGTCCTGGAAAATCCCAAGAATTGATCTTATCAGCAGCAATGGAGGACGAACGACAATTTTTTCAAATAGCGCCGGATAAAATCCCAGGAACAGGAGAAGAATTCCCATCAGGGAAAAGATTATGACAACCATTTTTCTTGTCAATCTTTGCAAAGCTCCTGGCCTGAAGACAAAAAAGCTAATCCCGGATGGAAACCTTTTTCAGGACATCCAGTTCCTCGAGCGTTTTACCTGTCCCCATCACGACAGTTGTCAGAGGATTGTCAACTGTCACGATAGGCAGGTGAATCTCGTCCCGGATTCGCATATCGAAACCCCGGAGCATCGATCCTCCCCCCGTCAGAACGATTCCCCTGTCGATAATGTCCGCAGACAATTCCGGAGGGGTGTTTTCAAGCGTTTTCTGGATAGTCTGGATAATGCGGGAGATCGTGTCAGACAGGGCTTCACGGATCTCTTCCTCGGTTACTTTCAGGGTTTTCGGCAAGCCATGAACGAGGTCTCTGCCTTTGATCACCATGGACCGAGGTTCGCTCTGGGCACAAGCAGACCCGACCTCCATTTTGATCCGTTCACCCATGGCATCGCCGATCAAGAGATTATGTTTCTTCCGGATGTAGTGGATGATGTCTTCATCCATCTGATCCCCCGCAACCTTGATGGATTCGCTGTAAACAATACCCCCAAGAGAGATGACTGCGATATCCGTTGTCCCCCCACCAATATCAATCACCATATTACCCGAAGGCTCCATGATGGGAAGCCCCGCTCCGATAGCCGCTGCCAACGGTTCTTCTATGAGGTAGACTTCTCGGGCTCCGGCAAGCCTTGCCGAATCTTTCACGGCCCGTTGCTCAACCTGAGAGATTCTCGATGGAATGCACACAACCATCCGTGGACGGACGAATGTCGATCTCTGATGAACCTGATTGATAAAGTAGGAGAGCATCTGCTGGGTCACGTCCGGATTGTCTATGACACCGTTTCGCATGGGACGCACAGCCACGATGTTGCCTGGAGTCCGCCCAAGCATCTTTTTGGCTTCATGCCCGATCGCAAGAATCTGGTCCGTCTTCTGGTCGATCGCCACGATTGACGGCTCATTGATGACAATCCCCTTGCCTCTCACGTACACAAGCGTATTGGCCGTTCCAAGATCGATCGCAAGATCTTGCGACAGAAATCCGAACAAGCTGGCCAGCAAAGACAATGGAGCCTCCTCAAGAACTATTGAAATCTGTTGGACTCGGGCATGAAAATCTTCACGCCGCCACAGGTGGTCGTTCCTCCTTGACCACCACGCGTGTCTGGGCAAGGTCGTCCCCAAGTCTCCTGGCCGAACGTTGACCGACCATCAGAAGAAACTCCAGTCCGACAATGCACACAAAAAGGAACGGTCCTGCATAAGGGATCAGGGAAAAGAGAAAAGCTCCTCCGATCGTCAGGTTCCGAACCGTTGATTCAAAAAAACGGCAAGGAGCTTCTTCCTTTCTTAGAACCTGAAGTCCTGTCAGACGCTTTCCCAGGCTTCTTCCTCCTGGAAGACCGTCAGCCACCAGAAGATAGGCGAACCCCCCCGCGTCGCCTACAAGAGGAGCATTCAGCAACTCACCAACTTTTTCGAAAGCTACTGCCACCAGCAGGTCAACAAATTTCGACAAAATTCTGTCGAAAAGGAAGGATCCCCTCTCTGAAATTTCCAGGAATCTCATCTCGATCTCCGGAGTCTGCCCGGACCGGGTTGCGGCTCCGGAAAGACTGTAAGGAAAAAGCTACACATAACAATGTAAAATTGCAACGAAAAATCAAATTCAAACCCGAATACGAGAAATTCCTCCAGCAAAATTTCGGAACTCAGGAAGACATCCCCACACCTGCTGCCAAACGCAGACGCGCTATCGCTTCTTCGTAGGGAGGGTTCCGGAAAACAGCTGTCCCGGCCACCAGTACATCAGCACCTGCAAGGACCACCTCGGACGCGGTGACGGGAGAAATCCCTCCATCCACTTCGATACGGAATGACAGATTGGGACGGGTTTCACGCATCTGTTTCACCCTCGAGATCTTTTCCCGCATTTCCCCGAGGTAGGATTGCCCACCGAACCCGGGATTCACCGTCATGACCAGAACAAGATCGACCAAGTCGAGAACATCCTCGAGGAGGAACGCCGGAGTGGACGGATTTAGCGCCACTCCTGCCGAAAATCCCATTTGACGAATCCTGCGAAGAAGACGGTTCAGATGGACATCCGATTCCTGATGAACGATAACCCGATCCACTCCGGCTTCTTTCAATTCATCAAGATACGTGTCCGGGTGCCAGACCATCAGATGTGCTTCGAGAGGGATGCTGGAGAAAGGACGGATCGACTCAATGACTCCTGGCCCGAATGTCAGATTCGGAACGAAATCCCCATCCATGACATCCAGATGTATTAAATCGGCCCCGGAAGAAGAAATCCTTGTGACTTCTTCTCCCAGACGAGAGAAATCCCCTGCCAGAAGGGATGGGGCAATAAGAATTTCTTTTTGAAAAGATCCTTCGCTCAAAACGCGTGCCTCACGGGGGACGGCGCTGAGGGAACCATCCG
>JAKBTR010000025.1 GCA_021844275.1 Nitrospirota bacterium
AGTCCGGCGTAAGTCCGAACAGAGCGGCCCTTTTCCGGTCGACCCGGATATCGAGAGCCGGAAGCATTGGCCGGACAGAAAGATGTGGATCGACAATTCCCTGAACGCGGGAGAGCTTCCGTTGGATCCTGGGAGCCCAGTCCAGGAGAACTTTTCGATTCTGACCGTGGATCTGGATCACGATCGGGGCCTGGACCCCGATCAGGTCTCCCAAAGCATCTTCCAGGACTTGGGAAAAGTCGATATCCATCTCGGGTTCATGCTGATGGATCCAGGTCCGGAGATGATCCATGACGGAAAAGATGCTTTCCTTCCGGTCCGGAGAAAGACGGACAACAATGTCTCCCTTGTTCGGCTCCGTGATAAAGAACCCCATTTCTGCCCCGAGCCGCCTCGATGTCGCCATGACCGACGGATACGAAAGAATTTTTTTCTCCATGCGATGGACGATCCGGTCCGTGTCGTCGAGCGACATTCCCGGTGGAGCGTGAAAGTTGAGGACAAATGACCCTTCGTCCATACGGGGCATGAAATTGGTTGAGAGGTGCCGGAGTGAGATCACCATCACAACGACGAGGACAACTAAAAGAACAAGAACGTACCCCGGGTTCAGACGAAAGAAAATTGCGCCCCCGTTGTTTTCTGGCATCTGAGGAGGCCGATCCGGGGAGTTGAGATAAAAAGGGGTCACGAAAGTGTTCACCAGGAGAGAAACGGCAAGGAGAGCAACAAACGACTCCGCGAGTGGCTTGAAAAAGGCACCCACCAGACCACCGATGCCGAAAAGAGGCAGAATGGCAACAATCGTCAGGAGTCCCGACAAAATGAACGCCGGCATAAGATGCAGAAGCCGCTCCCGAAACCTTCCTCCTTCGACGACGACGATGAAATCATCGATGACAAGACCCAATGCAGCTGCCATTCCCCCAAGACTCATCAGGTTGACCGACGCTCCCAGAAAATCCATCACACCCAGAGAGATCAGAAAAATAGGCGGCATCAACCCCGCCATGATCAGCATCGGTCTCGCCTGGCGAAGGAATAAAAGTACGACTCCCAGGGAAACGGTCAACCCGATCAGAAGGGCGTAAATGACATGCTTGACAGCTGACTTCGCCAGGTTTCCCTGATCATAGTAGATACGGACGGATATGCCGGGAGGAAGGAGGCGCTGAAGGTTTTTCCAGTTTTTCAGGATCTCCTGGCGTATCGTGATGGCGTTGCCACCATGCGCCCGAAAAACCTGCAGCAATACGGCCGAAGAGGCGTTTGCCGACACTCTGACCCACAGATCCGACGGCCGGATCCCTTCCCGGACCGTCGCTACCTCTCTCAAGGGAACGGGAATGCTCCCCGGAATAAACAGGGAGCGAATGTCTTCCGGACGGGAAAAAACATCGTTGACCTGGATGGTCTTCAGTCGGTGGAATCCTGTACTTCTCCCGACAACTCCGATCCTGTTTTCGAAAGCGAGGGCATCAATCACGTTTTGCATGGTGCGATGAACACCCGACAGTTTGTAGGGATCAACCTCCACATGAACTTCACGCGTCCGGCTTCCCATGATCTCGGCTTTCCAGACCCCCGGCAAATTGGAAAGGAAGGGAATGATCCGATATCGTGTGATTTCCGTCATCTGCATCATTTTTTCAGAAGGTCCGCAGAATGCGATCCCCAGAACAGGCGTGTCGGAAGGGTACATGCGCAAAACGCGAATCTGTGTCCCGGGCGGAAGGTCCGCGCGAACGCGGTCTATCGCTTGACCAACACGGGGGAGTGCCATACGCATGGGAGAGTTCCAGGAAAATTTCAGGAAAAATTCTGCGGATCCCTGCATCGTTCGGGATCGAACTTCGTGAACTCCCCGAACCCCCCGAAGAGCCATACCAACCGGTCTCGTAATCCGGCTTTCCATTTCATGGAAGGGGACATCCGGAGAAATCACGATCACCGAGACTCTCGGAAAGTCGATCGACGGATAAATGGCTGTTGGCATCCTCAGCGCGTGAATGCCTCCGAGAAGCGCCAGTACCATCGTCAGCAACAAGAAAAAGGATCGCATCCCGAGCAATCGATTGAATAAGCCGGGGACAATACTGTCTTCCAGAAGTTTGGGATCATCGACCATCAAGAGGGGTCTCCCTCGGAGACAAGCCGATCAATCCTGATCCGAAACAAAAACGCACTTGTCGTCAAATGGCTTCTCTACCGTTCTTGATTGATCGTCTTTTGACCCCAACAGACACAGAACTTTCTCACCAAGTTTTCCCTTACCCGTTTTCAGGGTACAACAATCTGCGGAGAGAGACCATCAATGCGTCAAGGGTGTCAAGGAAATGCATAAGGAATATAAGACCTGTTTCAGTTCACGAGAGTCATAAGGATACAGAAAGCAGGCGGGATCTTGTTGATCAGGGAGGAGTTTCAAAGAGTCCTGGGAAGAAAAAACCTGGTAGGCACGGGCGGTTTCGAACCGCCGACCTCTACCGTGTCAAGGTAGCGCTCCACCCCTGAGCTACGTGCCTGTCATGAAAGTGAGGCGCTTATTATGGCAAAAAACAAAAGGGCCGGCAAGAGGGCCGGCCCCAAAGATGAACAAGAAAAATTACTTTATAGCACCCTTGAAGGCTTTTCCTGCGGAAAACTTGGGAACGCGCATCGCCGGAATCTTAATCTCTTTTCCAGTTCTCGGATTCCGACCGGTACGCGCTTTCCTCTTGACGGTCGAGAAAGTTCCAAACCCCACCAGAGTCACTTTTTCCCCATCTTTCTTTAAAGCCTTCTTGATGGTCTCAAGA
>JAKBTR010000009.1 GCA_021844275.1 Nitrospirota bacterium
GGGTCTGTCCGGAGAAAAGCGTCGAAAATTGAAGGAAGGAAAGAACGGGAATCCGCGAATGGGGCCTTAGGAAATGGATCTCCCCGTGAGGAGACGAGAGATCTTGCCGCTTCGTGAGAATCCTTTGCCTTAGCTTTCAGAAGACGGACCGTGATTCAGTTCTCCACCAAGAAGCAGTTTTTTGACGGACTTCTCTAGACTTCCGATCTCTTCGTCCGAAAGCATCGGGAAGTACTTTTTTCGCTTTGACGCTGCAAGAACTCCATTGTTCTGTTGGCAGAATGTGATAAAAGAGTCGATCTTGTTGTCGGGCATGTCGACAACAGTCTGCATCTCCTTTTTCGCCTTTTCATACCGAAGCAGAAAAACGAGTTCGGCGGGAATGACTGAATCAATCGTCTCCTCTATCACCTTGAAGAGGTACTCCGACATCTCTGTGGCATCAAAATACCGGCACAGAAAATCCGTATCGTTCATCTTTCGCAGAACCCCCTCGTGATCTATCTCGTATCGGGTTATTTCCATCACTCTTTTGGAAAAAGACTCCAGGCAGCTCTCATAATCGGCCATATTGTCAAGAATATGAGCCGACACAGGAAATATCGTGTTCTCCGGCGTAAAATGCCCCTTTGAAAGTATGTCGTGAATCAAAAAACGATGTATTCTTCCGTTACCATCGTCAAAAGGATGGATAAAAACAAATCCAAATGAAATGCAGGCGGCGGCAATGACTGGGTGAACCCCCTGTCGGAGGCGATCCATCGTATCGATCAGTCCCTCCATCATGGGGCCGACAGAAGCGGGAGAAGGAGGAATATAATGCACGATTTCCCCCCCATTCCCGAGACGCTCCCCGACATAATTCTGATCCGTTCGATAATCCCCTGAAGCAAACCGGGGATCAACGATCATCTTCTGAATCCTGATAAAGTCTTCCTTCCTCATTGCAGGGAAAGCGTCTTTTTGATGAAGAAGATGAACAAACCTCTGTATCCTGTCCCCCCTAGGCTCTTCCTGCTCGATGAGAAATGAGGACTTTGTCTCTTTGAGATAGAGATACTGATTTGCCCTGAGAATGACAGTGGACGGGTAGGAGGAGATGAGATCTTTAACCTTCTTATCAAGATCCCTGGAAATAAAATCTTTGAGGGCTGACGTTTTTCTTACGATAGGGCAGAAAGCCGGAACCCCGAGAAGATTGTTGTTGATTCTCCATTTTTGACTTTTCTTCGGAAGAGAGGTGAAGTATTCTTCGGGATCAAGCAGGTCGATATAATTTCCTACCGTCATTTTGGGAATATCCAGGGATTCGCCAGTCAAAAACTCATAGTAGAATCCAATTTTACGTTCATATTTTCCTAGAGACTTTTTTAATCTCTCCTCAATCGTCTTCCTGTTAATTTTTTTCAGGGTCCTCTCGATGATCGAAAGATCAAGCGGCTCATGTTTCAGGGCGAACGACAGATGGGAGAGTGGGTCATCGGGAACCTGATACTCTTTCCGGAAGACTTTAATTTTATCCTTCGAATAAGACTCAGACGTTGCCGATTTCCCGATCACCGAAATCTGTATCGGAGAGGGAACTTCAAGATCGAGATGTCTGATGAGCCATTGATATCCAATCGGGATGGTCAAGAATATCCTCTTCGATTAGCTTGCAGGATTTATTATTTCCTTACGAAATTCATTATACACAAAATTCCCATTGCAGTTTTCATGACGAGACCTCGTTTTTGGACAGTTCGCGCGCCCGAAGATCGGAGCAGGGGTGGAGCGAGATCTGCCACAAAATCGCAAGAAATTTGTGTCGGACGGAAGAACCGATTCGCCGAATTTTCTCGAGAAGAAGCCGGGATACGAAGAAAAAGTCCAACGATGGAGCAGGGAGTGACCGGATGACCGATTATGGGGGGGGTGAGCGGAAGGGATTGACTCTTCTTTCCATGATGCCAGGAAAGGGAAAGATAAAAAAAGGGGGAGCTCAATGCTCCCCCTTTTTTATTGACCTTTATTCAGGGAACTACAGCTTCAGCTCCCGGAGAGTCTCAGCCGGAATGTCGGCAATGAAGAGCTTCCCGTTGGCGTAGGCGATTGCACCGGTGTACTGGAAGAGTGCCACCGAAACATCGCCATCCGTTTTTCCGCTGACCGGCATCCCAAGCGCCTTGACGCCGCCGGCAATGGTCGTGACATTGTTGCTCGAGAGATCGATCGCCCGAATGGAGGCGTTGGAAGAGTCACCCACATAGAGGGTGTTTCCGTTCACCGCAAGGGCCACCGGCTGGTTGAAGAAGGCCGAGCTTCCGGCGCCATCCTCGATCCCGGGGAAGCCGGGGTGACCTGCCAGGGTGGAGACCGCATTGGTGGCGAGAACGATCTTCCGGATCAGGTTGTTGCGGGTATCGGCCACGTAGAGGACCGAACCGTCACTGCTCAGGGCGATGCCGCGAGGATCGCGGAAGCTGGCCGCCCCGCCGATGCCATCGTCCATGCCCGGAGCCAGGGCACCCTTCCCGGCCACGGTGGTGACCGTTCCGGTGGCAACATCAAGCTTCCGGATCATGTTGTTTCCGGAGTCGGAGATGTAAAGGGTCTTTCCATCCTGGGTCAGAGCCAAGGCCCGGGGTCCATAGAATCCAGCCGATCCACCCGTCCCATCGTTCGATCCGGGGAAGGCCCGGCCGGCGAGGGTGGTGACCGCACCGCTGGAGAGATCCATCTTGCGAATGCGGTTGTTGCGGGAATCGGCAATGTAGAGGGTCTTTCCATCGGAAGAGATGG
>JAKBTR010000049.1 GCA_021844275.1 Nitrospirota bacterium
CTTGACCTTGTACAGGGCTGAATCTGCAAGGCGGAACAAATCTTCCGTATTCCTGGCATCGGCTGGAAAAACGGAGACGCCTATACTGGCGGAAATGCTGAGGGAATGGTTCTGGAAGGGCATTTTCCCCTCGCAGGCTCGGATCAGGGCCTGCAGTTGACCGATGAGCATGCTTCGGGTCCCATATCCCCTGCTCAGAATGGCGAATTCATCTCCGCCGATACGAGCCATGAAGGACTGGACAGACAAGCTTTTCTTCAAGCATTGCCCCACCCAGATCAATACTTTGTCACCGACAGGATGCCCCATTGAATCATTGATCGCTTTGAAGCCGTCAAGGTCGATGATCGCCAGGGCGATCTCCTCTCCGGAGTTTTTGGCATCCTTGAGTGTCTCTTCCAGGTATTCCCGGAAATGTCTGCGGTTGGGTAAACCCGTGAGCTCATCCGTAAGGGAAAGTTGCCGGATTTCTTTTTCTCGCATTTTCCGGACTTGCTCCCTTTCCCAGTTTTCGAGCCCAAAAGCAATGTTCGATGCAAGCTGGGACAGAAGCTCGACAAGGGAGTCGTCAAAGAAAGACGTTCTGTCAGCGCCGACGACAAGAACCCCTTTTTGTTCATCACGCAGATCGAATGGTATGGCACAAAGAGACTTCAGACCGATCTTTTGCATGACGTCCGGCCAGATGTGAGATCCAGGGGTGTCGGAGTAGTCGTCCACAATCTGGGGAAGTCCGGAGCGAAGAGCTTCGGCGGTGGGAGACTGGCCGTCAGGGCTGTTTGTGGCGACCGAGATTCGGACATCCTTGAAGAATTTCCAGGAAGTACCGGAAGCGGCTTTCCACTCCAGAAATTCTTCTTTCGGATCCAGAATACCGATCCAAGCGGCGCTGGTTTCGCCGGCTTCGACAACGATCTGGCAGGCAATATCCATCAGTTTTTGGGGAGGAGGGACTCCGATCAGCATTCTGTTCGTGTCCGCCAGGGCTTTCGTCAGTCTCTGAAGGGTCCGAATCTTTTCTGCGTCTTTTCTCTGATTTTCCTCTTGCTCGTGATTTTCGAGGGCGAATGTGATGTTCTTGCCCAGCTTATCGAATAGGTCGATTAATTCCTGATCGAAGAATCCAGTTCTGTCTCCGGCAACACCCAGGAGACCGTAGATCTTATCCTTGAAAAAAAATGGGATGACCGTGACCGCCCGGATGTTGGTTGTCTCAATAAAAGATTTCCAGTCTCCTTCGGGCAAAGAGTTCAGGTAATCGTTTTCAAGTGCGATTTCCCCGTTCCGCAGGGCCTTTGCAGTCATTGTCTGACCCTCCGGCAGAATAGGGTTCAAGTTTACTCGCAGCAATTTTTTCCAACCTTCAGGGGAATTGGTTGACCACCCCCACTGAACCCATCCGGACGTTGGATCGACCAGTCCGATGACCGAAGTTCGGGCTTGACCGGATTCGACGATAATCCGGCAAACGGAGGCAAAAAGGCGATCGGGATCGGGTCTTTGCATAATGAGGCCGTTGATTTCTGCGAATGACCGGGTGAATCTCTGAAGCCTCGTTACCCGTTCTTCCTTGTTTCGACGATCATCTTCCCTGTCACGGTTTTCCAAGGCAAATGTGATATTCGTTGCAAATTTCTCAATAAGGCTGGCCAGTTCGGGATCAAAAAATCCGACCCGGTTTCCGGACAGGGCAAAAATGCCGATCCCTTCTTTTTGACGGAAGGGAACGGCTATGACCGAATGGAATCCGCACTCCTTCAGGATCTGGCGCCAATAGGGGTGGGAAAGAGTATTCAGATAATCGTTCCAGACGATCATTTTTCCTTGTCTGGCAGCTTCAGACGTGATTCCGATGCCTTCCGGACGATTCGGGTCGATTGAAATGCGGAATACGGGTTTCAGGTTTTCCGGTACCCCCGTCATGACTTTCCAGTCGAACCAACCACTTTCCCGGTCAACAAGGCCGATCCAGACCGCTCTGGCCTGAGCTGACTCCATCATGATTTTCCCGATTTTTTCAAATAGAGTCTGGGAATCGGGAATCTGCATGATGAGCCGGTCTGCTTCTGAAAGGGCGCGGGTAAACCGTTGAAACAGGGGGAGACGGTCAGACGGGGCAGGTGTTTGAGGGGAGGAATTGTCCAAATGGCGCTCTCTTCAGGGAGAAGGAGATCAGGTCTCACTCCTCACTGGCTATTCTCATGGGCCCGTTGATCAGTCCGGGCGACAAACTTCGTCATTCATGAGGCGGACGGCATAGCCGTCATTGTCTTTCAGTGCGGGAGTTTCTGCTACAATACCCAACATCATAAAACAATGAATGCGTTCAAATTCGCCGGGGCAGCCCGGTGATTTCGTCCCCTGACCGTTCAGCCAGCGAATCGATTCCCGTCTCCCAAAGGGGCGTTGGCAGGAAGACATTGCCTTTCTTTCCGCTAACGAACAGCCCAAGAAGCGACAGGTACAGTATTGATCCGGCTCGTGAAGTCGGTCAAGAAAGTCGTAAAAGGGACAAGGGCAATCTTGCGGGAGTGTTGCAACCGCACTTTGACATAAAGAGAAGGATCTCCCTTTATAAACTTACCTATATCCAAAAACTGGATCCGCCGCCCATGAAAAAGGTCGTGTGTCATGAGAACCACGAAAACCCCACGATCGAATGCTCCGTGCTTCAGGAGGTGACCATTGCGATCATAGGTTTTGACGACAATGGCGTCCAGAAGGTGCCTTTCGTTCCGAGGGTGCCAGAAGTGATATGTGATCTCA
>JAKBTR010000117.1 GCA_021844275.1 Nitrospirota bacterium
GATCGAGGAGACGATCCAGTTTGCCTGCGACATGGATATCGAGACCCTTCAGGTTTCTCTGGCCTCTCCATATCCGGGGACCCATTTTTACGAGTTTGCCAAGGAAAAAGGCTATCTGATGGATTCGGACATGGTTTCCGAAGATGGCATCCAGACGTGCAACGTGAGCTATCCGGAAATCGGCTCCCGAGAGATATTTATGGCAGTTCCGAAGTTCTACCGGAAGTTCTACTACCGTCCGCGTTACATCGCTCGCGTTCTCAAGCGAGCGCTTTTGAGCGGAGCGGAGCGTAAGAAGATCATTCGGGAGGCTGGCGAATACTTCCGTTTCATGGCACGACGTAAGGAAGCGCTCAGGTCTCCGGCCAGCCGGTAAGATCGGCCGGCCATGACCCCTTTTCTAAACTTTAGCCCCGGGTCCTACCTTTCCCGATTGCCGGAATTTCTGGCGTACGCTCTTGTCGGGGCAGGAGGGGTCGGGGTTTTTTTTGACTTTTTGGCCTATCTTGGCGGACGTAAGCTTTTTGTCCGCAAAGAGTTCCCTGAAAAAAATAGCGTCTGGCCATCCATCCTCATGATCAAGCCGGTCAAGGGACTTGATGAAGGGGCCCGGGAAAACTTTCTTTCCTTTATCCGGCAGGATTACCCGGATTATCAGATCCTGTTTGTCGTGGGAGACGGATCAGACCCCGTCGTGCCCCTTTTAAAGGAACTGCAAGCGGAATATCCCGAAAAAGTCCGGTTCAAGATCATCCTCGAACATTCCGGTACCAACCGTAAGATGAACAATGTCACCCGGGCCTTCGAAGGAGAAAAAGGGGATCTCATTCTCCTGAACGACAGTGATATCCGGGTGGATCCACGCTACCTGAAGTCTATCGTCAGACCCATACAGGAAGATCCCTCCGTCGGCATGGTGACATGCCTCCAGCGAGGAACCCATTCCGGAGGCTGGTCTTCCCGACTCGCCTCCCTGATGCTGAACACGGAAGCGATCCCGCAGACTCTGGTCGCCTACCGGTTGTTTCCGATCGATTTCGCCTTCGGGCCGACCATGCTCCTGCGCCGGGATGTCCTCGAAAAAACAGGTGGTTTTTCGGCTTTGACCGATATTCTGGCGGATGACTATCATCTTGGTCAGGGTGTCGTCGAGGCAGGCTACAGAATCCACCTGTGTCCTTACCTCGTTGATGCCCGAATCGGCGAAGAGTCCGCCGGGGATCTTTGGCGGCATGAGATCCGGTGGGTCCGGACGTACCGCAACTGTCGTCCTGTCGGCTATGCCTTCTCGATCCTGACTCGTCCTTTCGTCTTTTTGTTGACTGGCGCCCTGCTTTCGGCCGGATTGGGATATGGTGCCCTGACCGGACTTTCTCTTTTGCTCTATCTCATTCATTTTCTGATTTTGACGACCATCTCGGACCAGATGCTTGACCGCTCCCTTGACGGGATGGATCTTTGTCTGTTTCCGATGAGGGAAGCGCTTTCTCTCCTCCTGTATGTCGGTAGTTTCGGTTCACGGATCGTCTGGCGGGGGCATGTCTACAAACTGATGCCGGACGGAACTCTCCGCGCCATGGATCCCACCCCCTTTCCTGCCGGACCGGCTTCCGGGAGGGAATCTCCCTGACATTCGGCACCCTTCCCGCAACGACATTTCTTTTGGTCTTCTTCTTTGCTCTTCTGCTTGAAGATATCGGGTTTATCCTTCTTTCCCGGGGCATGAAGGAAGCTTCCTCACCGGTCGCTTCCATAAACGGGGGGAGGCTGGGGAGAATCCTGAAGAACCCGCGTGTTCTGGGGGGTGTTTTTCTTCAGGCGGTCTATTATGTCCTGCTTCTTTCCTTGATCCAGAAAGCCCCTGTCAGCCTTGTGGTTCCCATGACCGGGTTCGGATATGTCCTGACGGCTTTTCTCGCACGGGCTTTTTTAGACGAACCTGTTTCTCCCGGTCGTTGGGCGGGAATCTTCCTGATAACCGTCGGTGTCGTCTTCATCTCCAGGGCAGGTCATTAGGAGCCATTTCCAGAGGTGTTCTTCATGAATCTTCTGATGTCCACCTTTTCGTTTCGCTGGTATGTTTTTTTCTTCTGGGGTGTCGGTTTCGCTCTCCTCTCACGTCAGACAGGATGGCTTACGGCCCTGATCCGGTTCGTCCTGGCCTATCTGATCGCTTATACCTGCGAAGACATCTCTTCACTCCCCGGTGGATGGTTTCCTTTCGGGCACTATACGTACCTCGCGACTACCCGCGAACAGGAAATCTGGATTGGCCACCTCCCTTTGATGGACTCATTGTCGTTTGCTTTTTTGATGGTGGCGAGTCTTGGAACAATGGCGATGTTTCAGGGGAGGTGTCTCCGGGAAGCGCTGACCGGTCCATTCGATCGGGTGAAAGCTGATTTGTGGACAAGAACGTTGATAGGCTTTGTTTTGGTCGACGTCGTCATCGATCCCGTTTCCCTTCGGGGTAACCGTTGGTTTCTGGGACAGATCTACTATTATCCGGACGGTGGATTCTACTTTGGTGTGCCGATTGCGAATTTTGCCGGTTGGGCGATTGTTGGTGCGCTGATCCTGATCGCCTGGACACTGCCTTTTCCGCGTATTGCAAGGTCGCCGGAAAAAAATCTCCCGTTCTCTTATGGCCCAATCGACCGGTGGGGCCCTGTTTTCCTCTATTCGAGCGTCTTTTTGTTCAATATGTCCATCGCATTCTACTTGGGGGAGTGGAAGCTGGGGTTGGCGGATGTATGC
>JAKBTR010000059.1 GCA_021844275.1 Nitrospirota bacterium
AAGGAACATGTGAGGCCTGTCGTATGACCTTGCCGCCACGGACCGTGACAGAGGTAAAGAAAAGACAACGTATCGTGACATGCCAATTCTGTCAGCGCTGGCTCTATCTTCCGGACCGCGGAACAGAAGGGGAAAAGGTTTTTCAGGGAACCCGGGTCAAAGGAGCTTCGCCGACCCCGTGATTCTTTATTGCGACGGAGCTTCCCGAGGGAATCCTGGCCCTTCATCCATCGGATATCTTCTGCAGGATGAAGATGGGAAGGTTGTCTTTTCAGAAGGTCGGATCCTTCCACCCGGGACAAATAACCAGGCGGAGTATCAGGCTCTCATCGCCGGACTTCAGACCGCTCGGGATCGGGGCGTACGTCATCTTGTCGTCCGGGCAGATTCTGAATTGATGATCCGTCAGATGACGGGAAAATATCGAGTCCGGAATCCTGGTCTCCTGGTGTGTTACGAACAGGCACAGTCTCTCTCCAGGTCCTTCGACACAATCCGGTTTGAGCATGTCCCCAGAGAAGGGAACGCTCAGGCGGATCGGTTGGCGAACGAGGCGCTGGACAGATCGGGGAAAAGCACTTAGCTTCTCCGGGTTTTGCGAAAGATGGGCAGGTGGCCGCCCGGTATATCCGGGAGGAAAGTCCGAGCACCAAAGGGCAAGGCGCTGGGTAATCCCCAGTCCCGGTGACGGGAAGGAAAGTGCCACAGAAAAAAAACCGCCCGAGAAATCGGGTAAGGGTGAAAAGGCGAGGTAAGAGCTCACCGCGTTTCTGGTGACAGAAACGGCATGGTAAACCCCGCCCGGTGCAAGACCAAATAGGGGGGCTTTTCCGCTCAGGCGGGAAGGGATCGGCCCGGTTCGTGCCCCCGGGTAAGGTCGCTTGAGGCTGCAGGTAACTGCAGTCCTAGAGTAATGGTCGCCACTGCCAGAATCTGGCAGGACAGAACTCGGCTTATGTCCTGTCTTTCGCAAACCCAGGGAGGAGATGTGCCCCTTTTTCCCCCCATGGACTCTTTCCCTGTCCAACCGGAAGATCCTTTCCATGGCATTTCCCTTTTCTCCGATCCTGTTCATGGCTATATCCGGTTTGTTTCCGCTCCGACCGGTAAAAGCGGGGCTTCCGAAGCGGATCTGATCGATTCCCCCTGGATACAGCGCCTGCGTTCGATTTTTCAGCTTCAAAGCGCCCGTCTGGTCTTCCCTTCCGCCGAACATTCCCGATTTGTCCATTCTCTGGGTGCGATGCATATCGCCGGTCGTTTTGCCCTTCATCTTTATCCGAGTTTTTCCCGTTCCTATCCGGGACTCCTCTCTCCCTCCCTGTTTGAAGAGCTTCTTCGGGTGTCGGCGCTTCTGCACGATATCGGGCATGGTCCTTTTTGCCATTTTTTTGACGAACATGTGCTGAAACCAAAATTTGGACTCTCCCACGAACGTCTTGGACAAATTTTGATCCGTGGACCCCTGAGGGAAATTATCGAGTCGATCGACCGTTCTCCATCCGGTCTTTTTTCGCCTGGGGAAAGATTGTCCGCGGATTGGGTGGCGTATCTGATCGGAAAAGGGAGCGGCCCCAATCCGATCCCATCCGGTATGCCCCAACTCGCAACATTGAAGCCCCTTTTTTCCGGGCTCTTTACTGTGGACAACCTGGACTATGTTCTTCGGGATTCCTATATGTGCGGTGTTGCGATCGGACCGGTCGACCTGGAGCGTCTGCTCTATTATGCGCACGTACGAGAGGGGAAACTGGCGTTGCATCGTTCCGGATTGGGAGCTTTCGAGATGTTTGTGACGACCAGGGCGTTCATGTACCGACAAATTTACTTTCACCGGACAACCCGGTTGTTCGATATGTCTCTCAGAGACCTGATTGAAGAAACGATGGATTCCTGGGGACTGGTGAATCCGGAGGAAAATCTGTCCTTTTATCAGGAATTGACGGATCAGTCTTTGCTGGAGTCCGTCCGGCGCTGGGGGAGTTCTTCCGATCCCGGCAAAAGGAGTCTGGGAAACCGCTGGCGGCGTTTTCTGAGCAGAAAGAAAGAGTGGCGCATGGTCTTCGAAAAGGAGGATGTCCAGACAACAGTCTATGGTCCGCCGGAGCAGATCGGACTGGACCTTGAAGAGTTGTTGGGCATCCGGGGAGAAAAGTCCGCTTTCCGGGTAGATGTGGCCTACCGGGACAACCGTCCGGAAAACCCCTGGAATATGGGTGATCGGCAAATCATGATCTATGAGCCCCTCACAGGAAGACTGGTTCAGGATCCGCTGGCTGAAATGCTGGAACGTCTTCCCGTGAGACAAATTGCAGTCAGGGTGTTTGCTCGTCCGGAACAGGAGGATCTAGGTTTGGTTGAACGCGTCCGACACTATTTTGCGAAAGAACCTTCAAAGAGGATATAAGGGAAACCGGCTGCGACCCGGATCCAAGCTGTGCTAGAATGGCGAATCATCCGGTTTGTGCCGGAGTTCTTCCATTATAAAGACCGGGAATGGGGGAAAAGACAGGTATGCTGAATTCGAACCCTTTGTTGTAAGGGCATCGAGGAGGGATCCATGACGTTTCTTGTGATCGCTGTTTTATGTATGTTGATTATTGGTCTTGGAGTCGTTGCTCTTTCCCTGGGTTTGGGCATCCGCCATCCGGTGCGTTCTGCAGTTGCCCTCACACTGGGAAGTCTGGTGGTTCTGGGGGGGGCCCTGATGTTCTACGAAGCACTTTCCCGCCGCTCTGAAG
>JAKBTR010000067.1 GCA_021844275.1 Nitrospirota bacterium
TCACTGTCGCTTCCACCCGCGAACCGGACATCGGATTGAACACGGCGATGTGATCTCCTGTTTGCCCGCTTTCCTGAGCGATTCCCGCAAGTGAAATCACAAAACCGGTTCCAACGGCCTGGATCCGGACCGTATCCCCGGACCGGACGCCCTCTCCTCCGTTCGTTGAATAAACGCTTCCCGTGTTTTTCGAACGGATTTTTCCGGAAACAATCGAACGATGGCCCATTCTGGCAGTAAAATAGAACATCTCCTGTACGATGTCCCCTCTTTTGACCAAAAGAGCCAAATGGGTATTGACCCCGTCACGACCTTCCATCTGAAGGTCTCCCCGGACGCCACGCGTGTCCGGAACCGGAAAAGATTCCGGAAGGTGAAGGTAGGACAGAGTTCCCGGCGGAACATCCAGCATCCCGGAGACCAGAATGTCGAGGGCCTTTTTGTCCACCCGAACAAGGGACTCTCCTTTGGCAACCAGGATCGTTTTTCCCTCTATCGCCTGCGTGCCGGAGAAAGCGCTCCCGGAAAAACAGAGCAGAATTCCGATCACCCCGAACGTCCGGGTCAGGAGGCTTCCAGGTCCCATGAGTCGCCCTCCTACAAGGTCGCTGTGTAGCCGAGCATTCGGTTGACGGTGCGGATGCCCGTTGCATCCATCTGGTAGGCCCTTTGACCGATCACCATGTTGACGAGTTCTTCGGCGACATTGACGTTGGAGGCTTCCAGAAAACCCGACTGAAGACGGCCGGCCCCATTCGTTCCCGGATTGGACAGCTGGGGCTGTCCCGAAGCGGCCGTTTCCATATACAGATTGTCTCCCCGACTTTCGAGACCCGCAGGATTCACGAACTGGGAAACAACCAGTTGACCGACCCGAACAGGCTGAACCTGTCCCGGCAACATGACCGAAACCTGACCGGCAGGAGAGACATTGACGGATTTCGCGTTGGGCGGAACGGTGATCGGGGGATTTGTCCGCAAACCGTCCTGGGTGACAAGTCGCCCCTGACCATCAATACTGAAGGTCCCGTCCCGTGTATAGGCAACTCTTCCGTCCGGCAGGGAAACCTGAAAAAAACCATTTCCCTGAATCGCGAGATCCAGGGGATTGTTCGTCTGACGGAACGATCCCTGCAGAAAGATTTTCTGTACGCTGCCGGACCGGACTCCAAGGCCGACCTGCATTCCGGAAGGGCTCTGATTTCCCAGGAGGGATTGGGCTTCTCCGGGAGGAACGAGCGTCTGGTACATCAGGTCCTGGAAGTTTGCCCGTTGCCGCTTGTACCCTGTCGTATTGACATTGGCCAGATTGTTAGTGATAACGTCGAGGCTTGTCTGCTGAGCCTCCATCCCCGATGCCGCATTCCAGAGCGATCTGAACATCGTCCGTCCTTTATCTTTAGAAGGTCAGGCAATCACCGAAATATCGTTGACAGTACGCCGGGTCAGTTCGTTCAGCGTCTGAAGAGCCTTGAGGTGTGTTTCAAACGAACGCATGGCCTCGATCATCCGGACCATTTCAAACGTCCCGTTCACGTTGGAACTTTCGAATCCTCCTGCAAGGACATCCGGCTTGTCTGCGGGGCGCGTCTTGCCATTCGCCACAAAAAGGCCATCTCCAACCTTGGCAAGATGCTCCGTCCCGTTTTCGGGAACGACGACGGCCAGTCTCCCCATGACGCGGTTTCCTTTTATCAGGGTCCCGTCCGCCTTTATACGGATGTTTCCTGGAACGGATTCTGGAAGCCGGATACTTTTTCCATCCTCACCAAGCACTCCGTAACCTTCGTGAGTGACGAGACGACCACCGCGATCCAGAGTGAACCGGCCATTTCGGCTCAAAAGCTCCCCCCGGGGAGTCTGGATGCGAAAAAAACCGTCTCCGTTGATGGCGACATCAAGAGGGTTCCCCGTTGCCCGGAAACTTCCCTGCGCATATCCCACATGAATAGCGTCCACCCCGGCATGGGGAACATCCTTGCCAGCCATTCCCCAGGGTGTCGGAAACTCTCCCCACGGCGTCATACGAAAACCGGGCTGATCGGAAGGAGTCTTGTGCAGCCATTCCCGATGAGGAAGATATGTCCGGAACGTGACGCGGTCCCGCTTGAAACCAGGCGTGTTCACGTTGGCCAGATTGTTGGTGAGCACGTCCATGAGCTGTTCCTGGGCCTGAGCCCCCGAAACCAGTGAGAATTCGGCTTGACGCATCTTTCCCTCCCATTAAACTTCCATGAGCGGAAAGCAAGCTTCGTGCCACGCAAATAAACAAAAAATATTTTTATTTAAGAATAACTAAATTGAGGAGAGAGAAAAGAGGAAATCGTTCATTGGCACTTTTTTCCGTGCCGGAGGGAAATATTTTCCTTTTGAAGGATAGGGTTCGCTTTCGAATCCGTCATTTTCCTGACGATTCCCGAGAAACCCAAAATCATTGCCTGTCAAGCGTTCGACAGAAGAACGGCAAGATAGCGGTGCCTCGATTCGGAAGAGTTGTCAGCGGGGAAGATCTGAAGAAAAATGGGGATCGGCATCAACCCTGTTGGCGAGAGACCCGACCCCTTCGAGGGTGACAACAACCCTGTCCCCCGGAGAAAGAGGACCGACACCGGCGGGCGTCCCGGTCAGGATAACGTCCCCGGGCTCGAGGGTCATGATCTGGCTGATGAAGGAAACAAGGGTGAGCGGGTCGAAAATCATGTCCGAAGCACGG
>JAKBTR010000119.1 GCA_021844275.1 Nitrospirota bacterium
TCCCGGAGACATTTACGTGGATCGCCCGGGGTTCAAATTCTATTTTCCTCTGATGACCAGCCTTTTGGTGAGCGTTTTTTTGTCTCTCCTGTTTTATCTTGTCTCCCGGTTTTTCGGAAGATCCTGATTTTCCGGGAGAGCCGGAGCAGCGGGAACAACCGGAACAGCGCAGCCCGGTCGCACCCCTTCGGCCTCGATTTCCGTGAGGAGAGCCTTGATGGATGCCAGAAGTTCGGGATTCGAAGACGCATTGTTCCGAATCGCCCCAAGGATATTTTCCATTCTTGCAAGGACCTGGATTCTTCGATCTTCTTCCGCCAGTTTATCCAGCGTCTGATAAAAATCCGGAAAATAGAGTTCGATCTTCTCCCGGACTTTGTCCAGTACCGGGAGAATGTGCGAAGGCTGTAACGGGACTTCTCCGACGACAGAAAACAGACCGTCCTCGAACAAGAGAATCGTCAGGCAGGACCGGTCGGGCAAGGTGAGAGAGAGAGTTTCCCGCAGCATTTTCCCTGCCGCCTGGTCCAGGGGGATGAGCCCCGGGCAGGTGCGGGCATGCTCATTTTTTTCCCGGTTGATTTTCCATTTCTGTTCGACATACATCGATGTCACCACCTTTGTGCACACAGGACCGGAAAAAAAAACCCGCCAAATGGCGGGTTTTTCATTTCGGCAGGATCTTTCCCGGTGATCAGAAGCCTTTCGAATTCTTCCGCATCTTGATCAAAAATTCTGTGAGCTTTTCAAATTTTTCAGGACCGGTATCCCGGATGGACAAATTGGCGTCTTCATGGCCGGCAAAAGAACAGAATGCCAGAGTATAACAGGACGTCCCCCCCCGGATGATCTTGAGAGCCAGATTGGCCTGGTGGCAATGCACTCCCACGAAGAGGCAGACGTCAATCTTGTTGTGCCAGATCGTGAGGTTCGGGTGATTGGGGTTGATTTCCGTTTCCGGATCGATCTTTGGATATTTGGGGCGATAGTCAGACATCGGGATGATCTTGATTCCGCCTTCGACCGAGGCTTTTTTGATCACCTTGGCCATTTTGGCCGACTTTTCATTCCATTTCCACAAGACCTGGGGACCCGGGAAAAAAGTGGGAACTTTCGCTGCCGAAAGCTTTCGGGCAGCTTCTTCGATCGCTTCATCCTCGGAAACAATACGACCTTCGATGTGGCCCTGGCCGGGATCTGGCAGGGTAATCCCCATCAGGGCAGCGGCAGGTGGAAGAAAGGCTTCGGGACCGGCAAGCACGCGATACTGGGACACAGTCACTCCTTGTTCGTTATAATGAGAAATCCGGCTTCCTGCCGGCATGTGACAGGCGTTTTTTCTGTTTGATGCCGATCAACGGAACATACCGGAACGGGACGGCAAAGCACGTCTGATCAAAGCAATTCCGTGGGAATACTTATTTTAATGGTCGCATCCCGGGATTGTCAAACCGGGAAACGGACTGTGGACAGGCTGAGCCGGCAGGAAGGACAGGATATTGTTTTGGAGAGGAGGATCACATGAAGATCCGGTTTCTGGATCACGTCGCCATCCCTGTCTCCGACCTCGAACGGTCGATTCGTTGGTACAGGGATGTCCTGGGTCTGGAACGACGATATGAGCGGGAATGGGGGGATTATCCCGCCATGCTTTGTGCGGGGGACACCTGTGTGGCCCTTATTTATCCTCCCAATGGGACACCCAACGCCGGAGAGGGACCCGGGATCGAGAGGATTCCGGATCGTCACATCGCGTTCAACACCGACCGGCCCGGGTTTGACGAAGCCTTGCAGGAAATTCGTCGACGCAACATTCCGTACACCTATGATGACCACGGGATCAGTCTTTCTTTCTATTTCTTTGATCCGGACAATCACTGGATAGAAATCACCACGTTTGATCTTCCGGCCGGAAGAAAACCCGGGGATCCGGAGACTCCGGAATGAAGATCGACAGGCTAGGGGAGAAGTTCGGCCTGGTAACGGGTTCCGGAAGGACTGTCCGAACGTGACCCGAAGTGGTAGGTTCCGGCGAGGAATCCCGAAAAAGAGAGAAGGACCAACCCTGCATAAAGTGTCCAGGGAAAAGGAGGGGAGACGGGATTCGCCCTCAACACCCAGGAGATTTGCCGGGTCTGATTTTTGTCAGACGTCCAGAATGTCAGAAAATACCGTCCGTCATCCGGGAGAAGGAGAGAAGAGGAAGAAGACACAAGATTTTTCACGGGACCTTCAAAAAAGGTCAACGAGCGTCCATAATCCGTCCAGCTGTCCATGTTGTGGGAGATTTTCAGAACTCCCGATGTCTCCTGGCTTGGGGGGAGAATCAGCGCGGGGGCTGCATCCGGACGTCCTTCGGATTCGTGAAGGGTACCGGAAGAGTCGGGGGGAGTGTGGTCCAGGGGAGGATTTGCCCGGAGCGGGAGGCTTGACAGACCCAGAGCGAAAAAGACGAAGGCTGCGATCAAGGTTCGATGCACAAGGGGGGAAGCCAGGCGATCCGGCAGGATGGAGCGGACAATGGAAGCGACCGCTTTTCCGGAAAAGAAGGACAAGACGAGGATGGCGGTCAGGAGAATCAGGTCGTTCCGGTAGAGGGAAAAGGGTGCGATCACTGTCAGGGGAAGATCCACAAGCGTTGTGCCGGATTGTTCATCCTG
>JAKBTR010000060.1 GCA_021844275.1 Nitrospirota bacterium
GTTCCTGTCCCGGATCCACGAAAACGACATCCGGCAGGATCGCCTCCATCGTCCGTCGAAGAGGAGGGTAGTGCGTGCAGCCCAAAATAATGGTATCGACTTCCCGATAAACGCTCAAAAAGGGCTCCAGATATTTTCGGGCAACCAGTTCGGCGATGGGACCTTCCGTCACACCTTCCTCGACCATCGGAGCGAACAGCGGACAAGCCTGACCATAAACACGGACAGAGTGTGCGGTCATCTCTCCGATGACGGCCGGGTAGGCCTGACTGGAAATGGTCCCTTCCGTCGCCAGGACTCCGACCGATCCCGTCCGGGTGAGACGGCAGGCCGCACGGGCACCGGCCTCCAGCACACCGACGATCGGAACATCGGGAAATTCCCGGGAAAGTTCGGGAAGCACCTGGCTTGAAACAGTAAAACACGCCGCAACGATCAGGGAAGGATGAAGCGTCCGAAGGAACAGGACATTTTCCCGGGCAAACCGGAGGATCGTCTCCCGGGACTTCGTCCCGTAGGGGAAACGGGCCATATCCCCCAGATAGGCAAAATCCCGGTCGGGGAATGTCTCCCAAAAATGGCGGAGAACGGTCAGTCCACCGACGCCCGAATCGAAAAGGGCGATGCCGCCTTCTGGCCGTCTCTCTCCGACATTCATCGGGGAAGCCTTTCGGCGGCCTTGCGGCAGAAGGCAATTCTTTTTCCAAGGACGGCACGGCGGGCGATCGATTTTTCAAGACGAGCGCGCCAGAGACCCGGATTCTTTTCAGACAGGCCCTTGATGATCCGAATCGCCTCCAGCGGCTTGTCGCGGGATTTGAGGACCAGGAGACCGTCGCAGGTGACAGCCAGGGCTCTTTCCACCACGACGGAAAAGGGAAAGGGCTTTCCGACCGCGGCCATGGACAGATCATCGGACAGAAGAAGGCCGCGAAAATCCCACTTCTTCCGAAGCATGTCCTGCATGATTTTTCGGGACAGGGTGGCCGGCCATTTCTTGTCCAGGGCGGGGTACATGACATGCGCCGTCATCAGCATCGGCATCCCGTCTGCAATCGCTTTTTCGAACGGAAGAAACTCCCGTCCAGAAAGGATGGCTTCCGGCGCATCAACCGTCGGAAGGGCCAGGTGGGAGTCCAGAAGAGTGTCTCCGTGGCCGGGAACGTGTTTCCCGCAAGGGATGACACCTCCCGCCTCGAGTCCGTGCGAAAACGCCATGGACAGACGGGCGACCTCCCAGGGGTCCCTGGAAAAGGAGCGATCGCCGATCACCGGATTGTCCGGATTGGAGTCCACATCCAGTACGGGGGCGAAATCGATGTCGATCCCCGTCTGCCGCAATGCGCGTCCGAGATGGAAGGCCGACCGGAAAATTTCGGAGGGGTCTCCATTCCCCAGGGTTCTGGCGGGAGAGAGACGGGGGACACCTTCTTTCAGGCGGGCGACACGTCCTCCCTCCTGATCGATCGCAATCCAGACGTCTTGCGGGGAAAGAGCCTCCCGGATTTCGGAAATCAGTTTTTTCACGTCCTCGGCGCGCGTCCCGTTCTCGGCAAACAACACCACGCCGCCGGGTCTGATCTGATGCAACCAGCGGATGTCTTCCGCTCCCAGGCGAGCGCCGGGAAGGCTGACCCACAACCATTGTCCCCATTCGGGTTCCGGGTGTTTCCCAGACGTCATGCCGGCAGCCTTTCAAGAAGTGTGAGCAGATTGAAAACGGCCCTGGCGCGGTGGGAGATCCGGTCCTTGACCGAAGAGGGCAGGATACCGAAGGAAACCTGATACCCTTCGGGAACAAACAAAGGATCATACCCGAACCCCCCTTCCCCGAGGATTCCCCTTGTCAGTCGTCCCTCCACAACCCCCTGGACGGCACCCGTCAACCGTCCGGAGTCCCCGTCCAGCAACACAAGAACACACCGGAAGCGGGCGGTCCTTTTTTCCGGAGGCACCGTTTTCATTTCCCGGACGAGTGCCTGGCAATTCATCAGGGAACTCGCTCCGGCACCGGCAAAACGCGAAGAAAGTACACCCGGCCTCCCGTCCAGGGCATCGACTTCCAGACCGGAGTCATCGGCAAGGATCAGGCGACCCGGTGCCGGGAAACAGGCATTTGCTTTCAGAAAAGCGTTTCCGAAATATGTTTCCCTGTCCTCCGGGGGAAAAAACGTGTCCGGAGACGCCATTTCGAGTCCGACCCCTTCCGGAAACAACCGGCGAAACTCTTCGAACTTGTGGGGGTTTCCCGATGCCAGAAGCAGTGTCTTTTTCAAGAATGGCTACCGCCCGGGAAAGAAAACACGGACTTCTGACAGACAATAATTTCCCGGATCCCCTTTTCTCCCAGGCCCAGAAGCGTGTCCAGGGTCTGCCTCGAAAACGGGGTTTCTTCCGCCGTTCCCTGAATCTCTACAAAATGGCCGGATTCCGTCATGACCAGGTTCATGTCCGTTTCTGCCCCGCTGTCTTCGGTATAGCATAGGTCGAGAACCGGTTCGCCTTCGACGACGCCCACGGAAACGGCCGCCAGATATTCCCGCACGGGCCATTCAGGCATCAGGCCTCTTTTGTGGAGCTCGGAAAAGGCGAGGCACATCGCGACGAATCCCCCGCTAATGGACGCTGTCCGTGTTCCTCCGTCGGCCTGAAGGACATCGCAGTCGATCGTGATCGTCCGGACACCCATCTTTTTCGTATCGACAACAGAACGCAAACTTCTTCCGATCAGGCGCTGAATTTCCTGCGTCCGTCCGGACTGTTTTCCTTTCGCTGCTTCGCGGGAATTCCTCTCGTGCGTCGATCGTGGCAACATTCCGTACTCGGCCGTCACCCAGCCTTTTCCCTGATCTTTCAGAAACGGGGGAACTTTTTCTTCCACACTGGCGGTACAAAGGACCTTCGTGTTCCCCATTTCCACCAGGACGCTTCCTTCCGCATAAAGATTGACTCCCGTCTTGATCGACAGGGAACGCAAATTCTCGGGCTTTCTTCCATCCGATCGCATCATTGTTTGTTTTGTCCAATCTGTAAAAGGTGATTCCCGCTGTCCCGACAAAGAGACGATTCTTTCTTTTTTTGTTCCACGCAAAAAGTCTTTTTTATCTTTCAGGCGCCTTGAGGATGCACGGTTCATGCACAATCCGGTCGGAAATGAATCCGGCGGCTTTGGCGTGTCCCCCGCCTCCAAATTGTTCCGCGATACGCGCAACATCGGGTCCGGAAGCGGAGGCTCGAAGACTGTAGGAAACGCGCCCGTCGGACCGGTGAGACCAAATCACGACCAGCGGGCACTCGGATTTCAGAAAGCCCCCGATTTCCGAATTCAGAATCGGCGAGTTGACAAAGAGCCCTTCCACCCCGTCGGGAAAACGTCCCCTGCAGGCTGTCTCCCGGACGGCTGCGCGGAGGAGCTGCTCCTGATAACGCAGGATCGTCTTTCCCTCGCGGACAAGTTCCCAGCTCTCCAGAATAGGCCCGCTCCCCATCTGTTGATCAAAGCGGTCCCACAGTTCGAGGTCAAACGGGTAGGAGGCCAGGGCGGTATTTACCTCCTGACTGAAGGGGAGATCCCACTTCCAGAGATCCTTGTCCTCAATCAGTCTGATCAGATTCGGCACCGGTTCGTTTGCATGGAAATGGAACCAGCTGATGGCCGCGCCTGAATGGGCCATATCGAAGTATACGTCGGAATCCCCGGAAAACGTTCCGGCCATTTTTTCGAACGCTGTCTTGTGGTGATCCAGGACAATGACCCTCCGGTTCTTCTTTTTCAGATCCAGAACCACCTCCGGACCGAAGGAAAAGTCCGCCACATAAACGGTCTCTCCCTCCGGAAAAACGGGTAAGGGATCCCCGTATGCCACAGGAACCAGACGAAGCTCTGTCCGGCCCGACAGTCTCTTCCAGGCCGACCATGCTGCGCCAAAACCGTCCGAGCAGTTCCTGTGATAGTAAAACGTCACAGGAGAAGAATCGACAATCAGTTTGGGTACCGACATTCCTGGAGCCTCCTCCCTCCGGGGTTGAGCCCCGCCAAAGAACCCCTAAATGACAAAAAGGCCACTGCCCCTCCTCTTCATCAGCATCTGGAAAGCCTCCTTCAGGAACGAATCCGTCCCGCTTCCCTTTCCCATTCCTGGGTCAACGCTTCCTGGCGCTTCAATGCCTCCTGGCGCTTCTGTTCGATTTTTTTCCGTTCGCTTTTGGCCTTGTAATCCGGATTGACCGCAAATCGGGGGGAAGCCAGTTCCGTCTCAAGAGCGGCAATCGCTTCCGACACCTCGTCCATGTCGCGTTCAATTTTTTCGATCCTTTTCCGGATAACAGACTGATCGTCACCGGATCTTTCCGAAGACGTCCCGGAGGATTTTGGGGGAACGTGCAAGGAGTCTTTCGGAAGGGTGGGCTCACTGGTCCTGGGACGCCGTTTTTCAAGATAGATCATATAGGGGGTGTTCAAATAAAGCTGAATATGGCCGGGCATCACCTCGATAATGTCCGTGGCGATCGCTTCGATCAGGTGTCGGTCATGGGTAATGAAGGCCAGCGTTCCCGTATAGGCGGAAAGCGCATTTTCGAGACATTCCCGCGAAGCGATGTCCAGATGATTGGTCGGCTCGTCCAGAAGAATGAAATTGGAGGGCACCAGAAGCATCCTCGCCAGTGCCAGACGGCTTTTTTCACCGCCGGATAAAACCGAGACCTTCTTGTAAACATCGTCTTTGCGGAACAGGAAAGCCCCGAGGAGACTCCGGATGCGCGTCTGGTTTTCCGACTCTTCCGCGGCCGCCTCCATGGCTTCCAGAACCGTATGATGCGGATCCAGGGTCTCGAGCTGGTGCTGGGCAAAGTAGGTCATGGTCACGTTTGTCCCCGGAACACATTTTCCGGTGTCCGGCTTCAACACTCCCGCCATGATCCTCAGAAGGGTCGATTTTCCGGCTCCGTTCGGCCCGACGAGAGCAATCTTCGAGCCTCTGTGAAGAACAAAGCGAAAAGGGGGAATGATTCGGCGCTCTCCAAAGGACTTGGTCACATCCTCCAGGGTCAGAACCACGTTTCCGGAGCGGGGGGGCTGGGGAAATTTGAACTTGACTGTTTTTTCCTCGTGATCGAGTTCGATTCTCTCGATTTTCTCCAGCGCTTTCAGACGGCTCTGGGCTTGTGTCGCCTTGGTCGCCTTGGCCCGGAAGCGGTCGACGAAAGACTGCATATGGGCGATTTCCTTCTGTTGTCGCTCATAGGCCGACTCGAGTGCTTCCTTCTGGGCTTCCCTCTGTTCCAGATACAGGTCATAGTTTCCATGATACACCGTGGCTCTCCCCTGGGAGAGTTCAATCACACCGTTCACCACATGATTCATGAACGTCCGGTCATGGGAAATCAAAAGAACCGAGCCGGCAAACTCATTCAGAAAATCCTCGAGCCATTCGATGGAAGGAATATCCAGATGATTGGTCGGCTCGTCCAGAAGGAGAATTTCCGGGCGGGTGACAAGAGTCCGGGCCAGAGCCACGCGCATTCTCCATCCCCCGGACAGGGACGACACACGAGCATCCATCTGGGCTTCCGAAAAATTGAGACCGGAAAGAATTTTCCGCGCGGTCGCCTCCTGCTCAAATCCGCCGGACGCAGAAAACCTCGTCTGAAGATCTCCATAACGGGCAAGAAGACGGGACATCTCCGACTCCGACTGATCCGGGCGGGACATCAACTCCTCAATCTCCTGCATCTCATCTTCAATCTTCTGAAGGGCCTGGTCTCCACCCACGACTTCATGAACGGCCGACCGGTCGGAAACGATTTCCAGGTCCTGGGGAAGATAACCGATCCGGGCTCCCACAGGAAGAACAATCTGGCCGGAGTCCGGCTCCATCTGTCCCGCAATCATTTTGAGGAGGGAAGATTTTCCTGCCCCGTTGGGACCGACGATGGCCATCCGTTCTTTGAGACTGATCTTGAGAGACAGGTTGTCAAACAGGGTTTTGGAAGGATAATGCTTTGAGAGATTGACAAGGTTGATCATGATCATGAAGAAAGTCCGATACGCATACCGGAACTGTTCTGCGGTCCCCCTTTCACGCCCGTCTTCGTTGCTTGTTCCTGGACTGTCCCGAACGCTTTCGGTTCCAGAAAATTTGCAAGCGCAGGAATCGGGATTCTGGAATGGATATTCTTCTTTGTCGACGAAAATTATTTTAGGACAAACGGCCGGGATCGGCAAACAGACAAACTTCTGCGACCATAAAAAAAGGGGAAGGCATTGAGCCTTCCCCTCGTCTGTGGTCCTCTCAGGACCCGGGGTCTTAACCGACCTCGATCTCGACTGACCTTGGCTTCGTTTCGGCCAGTTTTTCGATCTTGACGTGCAATACGCCGTCCTTCATTGTTGCCGTGACCCGTTGAGGATCGGCGTCATCCGGAAGAGAGAAACTGCGGAGGAAACTCCCGTAAAGACGTTCCATACGGTGGTATCTTTTCCCGTTCTTCTCTTCCGAGATCTTTTTGCGCTCCCCCGAAATGGCCAGAATCCCGTTTTCAATGGAAACCTTGACATCCTCTTTGCGGATCTCGGGCAATTCCACTGTCACATGATAGGCTTCTCCATCTTCGGCAATATCCACTACGGGAGCCCAGTCCACGGCAGTCATCGCCTGCCGCTCGTCCGTTCTTGTCTCCTGGGGAAGCCGTGCAAATACGGGAGTCAGTCGGCGTCCCAGGTCTTCCAGTTCCCTGACGGGATCCCATCTCAAAAGGCTTGTCATTTCACCATCCTCCTTGAAACCTGCAATCGTTTTTTGTTTTTTCAAACCGGAACCCGGCCTCCTTGCACCGGGTCAACTTTTCCGGAGATCGCCCGCCCCTTCCCCTGAATTTCCGGGAGAGACGACCACTCCGTTTTCTTTCACCTCAATTATATCCCCGGAACGTATCATGTCAAGTATTATGTCAAGTACGATCTTTCCCTTGCAAAGGAAAAAGGAAGAGACGTCCACAATCCCTCCCGGAGGTAAATCCTTCAGGCAGAATGGACCGAATCCGACACGGATCAAATGCAGAACCTCGTACCCGCCTCTCTCAAACAAACGACGGATCTCCCGATTTTTTCCTTCCTTCAGTCCTACCCTGAGCCATGTCGTCCGGAGATTTTCTTTTTCATATCGAACATCCACAGGCTTAAACCCCAGGTCCCTCGACCATTTTCCATCGGAAAGACCCGTTTCCCAATCACTCTTCTTCAGGGAAGGACGCACCTGGACCCGATATTCCCGGGGAAAATCCAGGGAGGGATTCAGGAGAGCGGAGAGATCTGAAGAGCGGTTCGAAAGGAGAATCAATCCGGATGACGCTTGATCGAGACGACCGACGGGCATCATGCGCGACATATCGATTCCGGTTCTTGGTTCAGAGAAACGTCCGATTGACTCACAGATCGTCTCCCGCCCTCCGGGATCCGTCCTTGTGACTAAAACTCCCCTTGGTTTATTGAAGGCAAAGACAGCGGGAGGGTCCGCGGACAGAATCTTTCCATCCAGGCGAAAAACCGGCTCGCAACCCGGTGTTCCCCCCACAAACTGGTCGACATTTTGAACAGGACGGCCGTCTCCCAGCGCGAGGCGGCCGTCCTGGACCCATTCTCTGGCCATTCCACGAGTTCCGAGTCCAAGCTTGGAAATCCACCTGTCGACCGTATGTCCGGCCATCGGGGGAAAGACTCTTTTTTTCCTGCCTGGCTTCGATTTTCTGGACATAAGCGATTTCTCCGGAAAAACTTTTCCTTTCGCCGATTTTCCCTGAAACAAAGAGATTTCAGCCTTCTTTCGATTCAATCATCAGAAATATCCTTCAATTTCATCAGCTCTCGTTTTTTCTTGACCAGGCCAGACCTCCGATAATAAAATGTAATCATCGAAGGACATCCGGGAAAAACATTGGGAGCCAGAAATCCGGAAAAAGCTCCCGTTAGCGAGGTGTGTGTGAATTGGCTGATTCACCAGTCTGTATCATGGTGCCTTGGGGCACATCTTTTAAGCAGCACGGTTCCCTATCATACGGCGATCACACGGATTGCCTGTCAGGACCACGTCAATCCTGTCCTTGTGGCCGCCGTCATTGAGAGAGAATCCCGTTTCAATTCCCACAAATTCAGGCGGGAAAGAAGAATTCACGATATTTCCAGGGGGTTGATGCAGGTCACTTACAGAACAGCACGGTGGCTCGGTTTCAGGGGCGCTCCCCAAAAGCTCTACAACCCGTGGGTCAATATCCGTTACGGAACCAAATACCTTGCCTATCTCCTCAAGAGATACGCAAACGTCTCCGATGCTCTCGCCGCTTACAACGACGGAAGACCCCGGAAAAGACATGGGCGGTACGTCTCTTCCTCGGGATCTTTTTCCGTCGACCATTATGTCAGGGCCATCCTTTCAAACACCAAGGCTCTTGTCCTGACAGCCGCCGCCGAAAGGCTCCGGCAGCCTCCCCGTTCTTCGGAAGGGAACGGGCTATTGGCTTCCGGCTTTCCCGTGGGTGGGGGGGGGCAATACGACTTCCCCACCACGGGTCTTTTTAACCGGGTGGAGATGGGCTTTTAGCCATTTTGCCCTTAGATCGACATATTTGTAGAGACTCGTCACCGTCCGGTCGACCATCGCTTCTTCAGACCGGCGCGAAAGGGCTTCATAAAACAGGAGGGAGCCTCCCAGGATCACGAGGCTTCCCAGTGTCAGGGCAACCGCAGAACGGACCGGATGGCGGATGCCCAGTCCCAGGGAAAGAGCAACGACTCCGAGGCCAACAATCAGTAAACACAGAACAGCGATCACAAGAAACGTCATGGACCCCTCCCCGATACCCCGGCACCAAAAGGTTTGATTCAAACACCTGATTTTTCGTTCACGTCCAACATCGACCTCGAAACCACTCCGGAACACG
The DNA here is from genome assembly GCA_021844275.1 of Nitrospirota bacterium. The sequence goes on from JAKBTR010000060.1 coordinate 8,938, forward strand.
CCGGACGATTCGCCATTCTAGCACAGCTTTGAACCGTGTCACAGCCAGTGTGCGTCAAGATTTCCCGGACGGCCCTTTCTCAAAATAGTGCCGGACCCGTTCGATCGCTCCCACATCGTCTTCCTCTGGACGGGCGAAGACCCTCACGGCAAGCTGTCTCACCGGAAGACGCTCCAGCATTTCAGCCAGGGGGGCCTGGTCCAGTTTTCCTGTCAGGGGATCATAGATCAGAATTTGTCGATCCCCCATATTCCAGGGATTTTCGGGACGATTATCCCGATATGCGACATCAACGCGGAATGCGGATTTTTCGCCGCGAATTCCCATCAGATCCTCGAGATCCTGTCCAATCCGTTCCGGCGGTCCAAAGATCGTTGTCTGGACATCTTCTTTTTCATAAACCATGCGCCATTCTTTTTTCCTTTCCAGAAAACGCCTCCATCGACTTCCCAAAGCTTTTCGCCCGGGGTCAGAAGCGTCTTGTCCCCATCGTCGGACAGATTCCAGCAACGCATGATCCGTCAACTCCTGATAAACGGAGAGGTTGTCCGCCGGATTCGCCAGTCCCCAGAAATCCATCGTTTCTTCGATCAGATCCCGGAGAGACATATCAAACAGACGCGTCGTCCGGTGAAAGTAAATCTGTCGGTACATAAACGCCCGTGTTGTGACAAACATTTCGAACGCACCCAGACCGGATCGGTGCAGGGCGAGCCTGCCTTCCCGGACATGCGCATAATAGAGCAGGCGTTCCATATCGACCGGCCCGATCGCAACGCCGCACATGTAGGAATCCCGGAGAACATAGTCCAGATTGTCCACCGTAAACAGACCGGAAAACAGGGGCTTCAATGCCGCAAGTTGCGGCATGTCCACAGGAACCGGATTGGGCCCGCTTCCTTTCCCGATCAAGTATGCAACCCAATCCGCCGACAACTTTTCACCCGGCGAAAAGAGTCCGGAAGGAGACCGGTCAAGAGATTCGACAATGGTTCTGAGAGGGCCCCGGATCAGAATCTGGCCCAAACGTTCGTGGGACAGGCCGAATTTGGGCTTCAGGACATGCTCATCAAAAAAATGACAGAAAGGCCCGTGTCCGACGTCATGCAGAAGGGCGGACACCCTGAGCAATTCTTCGAACAGGGACGGGGAAAGAAGATCCGGGTAGGATCGGGAGAAGCTCGGATAGAGATGCCGGGCAAAACGCCCCGCGATATGCATGGCTCCCAGTGAATGGACAAACCGGGAATGCTCCGCAGAGGGAAACACCAGCCGGGCACTTTGCAGCTGAAAAATCGAACGAAGACGCTGAATCCAGGAGGAATCAATCAGATCGGCTTCCGAGGCGCCGCTTTTTTTGGCGGGAGAAGAAGTAAAGCGAATATAGCCATGAACGGGATCGGAAAAAAGGGAAACCCCGTGAAAAGGATCTTCCGAATGATCCGGTGAGGGATCCATGGGGGGGAAAAGGGACACATCTCCTCCCTGGGTTTGCGAAAGACAGGACATAAGCCGAGTTCTGTCCTGCCATCTTCCGGCAGTGGCGACCATTACTCTGGGACCACGGTTACCCGAGGCCTCAAGCGACCTTACCCGGGGGCACGAACCGGGCCGATTCCTTTCCGAACAACGGAAAAGCCCCCCTATTTGGTCTTGCACCGGGCGGGGTTTACCATGCCGTTTCTGTCACCAGAAACGCGGTGAGCTCTTACCTCGCCTTTTCACCCTTACCCGATTTCTCGGGCGGTTTTTTTTCTGTGGCACTTTCCTTCCCGTCACCGGGACTGGGAGTTACCCAGCGCCTTGCCCTATGGTGCTCGGACTTTCCTCCCGGATAGACCGGGCGGCCACCTGCCCATCTTTCGCAAAACCCGGAGAAGCTACGTGCCTTTCCCCGATCTGTCCAGCGCTTCATTCGCCAATCGATCCGCCTGGGCATTTTGTTCCCGGGGGATATGCTCAAACTGGATTGTGTCGAACGATCTGGAAAGATTCGTTGCCTGTTCGTAACACGCCAGAAGACCGGGATTCCGGACCCGATATTTTCCTGTCATCTGACGGATCATCAATTCGGAATCCGCCCGTACGAGAAGATTCCGCACACCCCGATCCCGGGCGGCCTGAAGCCCGGCGATCAGAGCCTGATATTCCGCCTGGTTGTTTGTCCCGGGCGGCAGAATACGCCCTTCCGAAAAAATAACCCGGCCGTCTTCATCCTTTAAGAGATAACCGATGGACGAAGGGCCGGGATTTCCCCGGGAAGCTCCATCGCAATAGAGAATCACGGGGCGGACGAGGCTCCTTTGGCCCTGGATCCCTGAAACACCTTTTCTCCTTCCGTTCCTCGATCCGGAAGGTAAAGCCATCGCTGACAGAATTGACAGGTCACGATTCGCTGTTTTTTCTTGACCTCTGTCACGGTCCGGGGAGGGAGCGTCATCCGACAGGCTTCACAGGCCCCTTCCATCAGTCGTGCAACGACAATTCCATTCCGGTGGGATGTTTTAAGGCGGGTATAGGTTTTCAAAAGATCCTGGGGGAACCCCTGCTCGACTTCCAGTTTTTCCCGATCCAGCGCTGCCAGTTTTTCTTCCCGGTCCCGAATTTCGCTTTCTTTTTCTTTCCGGAGCGTTTCGAGCACTTCAATTTCCCGCGCCCGTTCCGCTTCAATTTCGGCAAGCTTTTTCTTCTTCAGGTCCTGGAGTTCCATATTCTTGAGCATTTCCTCTTCCAGACGATCTTTTTCGTCTCTGCGAAACTCCATCTCCGAGAGGTATGCCTGAATATCCCTTGGATGCTTCAGATCCTTTTGTCTTTTCTTTCCTTCTGCCAGCATCCTTTCTGTATCCTGAAGATCGAGGTCGATCTGTTTTCTTCGGGATTCAAGGCCGGCGATTTCCTTTGATGTTTCCTCGACCTGTTTCTCAAGATCGGCGACACGGCCGGAAGCGTTTTGAATCATTTCGGTTGCTTCCTGCACATCAGCCATAAGGCGAAATGCTTCTACATCCATCGTCTGTAAACGGTACACCAAGGAAAGAGTTCCCTGGACCGAGTGGTCCTCTGACAAGCGAACGTCCCTACCTTTCTTCCGTTTCTATTTCAGGCTGTCTGAATTTGGTGGGCCCACCAGGATTCGAACCTGGAACCAACCGGTTATGAGCCGGTAGCTCTGCCGTTGAGCTATAGGCCCTTTACCAGTCGACAAAACTTTTGAGGTGCTTGCTGCGGCTTGGATGCCTCAGCTTCCTCAAGGCCTTTGCTTCGATCTGGCGAATACGCTCTCTTGTCACATCAAAGTCCTGACCGACTTCCTCCAGAGTATGATCGGTCGACTCCCCCACACCAAAGCGCAACCGGATCACTTTCTCTTCCCTTTCCGTCAGAGAAGAAAGCGCTTTTCCGATCTTTCGAACCAGATCATAACGGACAGCCGAATCGATCGGGGAGATGGACTTCTTGTCCTCGATAAAATCTCCCAGATGACTGTCCTCTTCCTCCCCGATAGGCGTCTCAAGGGAGATCGGTTCCCGGGCTATCTTCAGGACGCGACGCACTTTTTCCACCGGCATTTGCATTTCTTTTGCCAGCTCTTCCGGCAACGGTTCACGACCCAGCTCCTGCACAAGATGGCGGGTCGTCCTGATCAGTTTGTTAATCGTTTCGATCATATGGACAGGGATACGGATTGTCCGGGCCTGATCTGCAATCGCCCGCGTGATAGCCTGCCGGATCCACCACGTGGCATAGGTTGAAAACTTGAACCCTCTTTTATACTCAAACTTGTCCACCGCCTTCATCAACCCGATGTTCCCTTCCTGGATCAGGTCGAGGAACTGGAGCCCCCTGTTCGTATAACGCTTGGCGATAGAAACGACCAGACGAAGGTTTGCCTTGATCAGTTCGGCCTTGGCTTCACGGACTTTTTGCTCGCCCGCCTCCAAAAGACTCAGGCTGTCCCGGATTTCTGAAGAGGAAAGGAGGGCCGCGACTTCCGCTTCGTGAACGCGCTCCAGCGCAAACTGGTAGTTTTTCAGGAGCTCCAGTTTTTCCGGATCCTGATAACGCTCCCCGGGATCTTTCCCCGCCTTCAGAAGCGCGATGGCTTTCAGGATTTCTTCCTTGTTCGCTCCCAGCCTCCGGCGAGAATGATCAATTGTCCTTTCCGATTCGTCCAGGACACTCACAACATCGTGAAGCTGACGAATCATGAGTTCAACCTGTCTCCGATGGAGATTCATCTCCATAATCAGTTCAACGATCTCTGTCTTGATCTTTTTTGCCTGTTCGCGCAGGATTTTCTTTTTGGATGTATTCTTTTGCGCATCCTTCCATTTTTCCGAAATGGCATTCAGCTTCAAGAAGAGCTCAGAAAGACTGTCTGTCTGGCGGACAAACTGTTCCCGGGCATCCCGCAGGGCAGCAGAATCCCCTTCTTCCGGCTCATCCTCCGTCTCTTCTTCCATAACATCCACGATTTCACGAATACCGATCTGGCCCGTCTGGAACTTTTCCCTGAGTGAAAGAATGCTCCGGACTGTCAGAGGCATTCCAAAAAGAATTCCGGAAACCTCTTTTTGTCCTTCTTCGATTCTCTGGGCAATGGCGATCTCCCCTTCTCGCGTCAGGAGAGGAACCGCCCCCATTTCCTTCAGGTAAAGACGCACAGGATCATCAATCCGGGAGAGGGTTCCCGGAGTCATATCGATTCCTTCGTCCTCTTCCTCGCTATCCACTCCCCGAACAGATTCGAGATCCGAAAATCCCTCTTCCTCCTCGGAATCCATTTCTCCATAACCGGCTTCGCGCGACTCGTCATCGACGATATCAATATTCATATCGCCAAAGTAGGACATCAGATTATCAAGCTGGTCCGAGCCGATCGCTTCCGGGGGGAGAACATTGTTCAATTCATCATAAGTCAAATATCCGCGTTCTTTTCCGAGACTGATCAAATCCTTCATCTCGTTTAATTTTTCGCTTTTACTCATTCGGTCTCCCGTTGAATGGCCGCTGGCCGGAAATGACATTCCACAAGTCCGTTCCCTGTCACTTCAAGGCAGCGGATAAACGTTCCCTTTTCGACATGCGGGAAACCCGGAAAACAAGATCTTCCAGTCTTCTGGGACGGGTTTCCCTGTCCAGGGGGAGTTGCATCCAAACTTCCGCCAACAAAGGCTCTTTCAAAATCATATCCCGGACAGTCTCCGGATTTGTCTTCCCGTTTTTCCAGAGTTCACGGACAAAAGTCAAAAGGCTTCCGGAGGACAGAAAATCGAAGTCTCCAGGGGAAAGCCGATCAGACGGATGAGGATCGAGAGAATCTGTCCAGAGACGGACAAGCTCAAGAACAAGATTCCTTTCCATCAAATGACGGTTCGAAGACGTCTCCCGACTGTTTTGTCTGGGAATTTCACGCGGAGAGAGCGATTCTTCACGAAAAAGACCCTGCGCGAGGAGATCCTTGTTTATTCGAAAAACAGATGCTCCGCGGGACAAAAAGTGGTCAATTGCCTCCGGGTCCGGAATCCGTTTTGCCAGATCATAGAAAGATTCCAGAAGATGATTTCTCGTTGTCGCATCCGCGCTTTTAAGCTGGATATCGAAAAGATCCACCACGAAATCTGCAAGAGGAATGGCTTTCTCGATACTTTCCAGAAAGAAATCCCGGCCCACCTCCCTGATCCATTCATCCGGGTCTTTTCCTTCCGGCAGGGAAAAGGCGCGAATCGAAATCCGGGAATCTAGAACGAAGCGGTCGGCAAGACGGGCAATGGCAGTTTGTCCTGCCCTGTCTCCGTCAAAAACGACCACTACCTCATCGGCCAATCGCGACAAATGGATAAGGTGAGCCTGTGTCAACGCTGTTCCAAGAGGGGCGACGACCGCTTCCACACCCGCCTCCGAAAGCGCCATCACATCAAAATACCCTTCCACAACGAGAACACGTCGTTTTTTTTCTATCGCAGGGCCTGCCTGATCGAGCCCGAAAAGAATTTCCTTCTTGCGAAAAAAAGGGTGCTCCGGGGAATTCAGATATTTTGGACCCTGCGCGTTACCGGGAAGGACCCGTCCTCCAAAGGCAACCGTTGCCCCATTTTCGATGCGGATCGGGACCATGATGCGGTTTCGAAAGAATTCCCTGGACCCTCCGGGGCCTTGCTTCAGGAGGCCGTATTCTTCGGCTTCCTTCTTCCTGGACGGTGCCATCGATTTTAACAGGGAACCCGGCATCGACCAGCCGAGGCCGAACCGCTCCATCGTTACAGGTTTCAACCGGCGTGTTTCATGAAGGTACTTCCGAGCCTGTTCGGCTCCGGAAGAAGAAAGGCTCTTTCGATAAATCGACTCCGTTTCCCGAAAAATCTGGAAACACGCCTTCCGGCGATCCTGCCCGTTTCCGGAAGGGAGCGGAATCCCCGCCTGATCACCCAAAAACCGGACCGCTTCCCCAAACGTCTTTCTCTCAAACTTTTCAATGAACCGGAAAACGTCTCCACCAGCCTGACATCCAAAGCAGTAAAAAAGCTGCTTTGACGAATCGACATGAAACGAGGGTGTTTTTTCCTCATGGAACGGACAAAGCCCCACATAATCCTTGCCGCGTTTTTTGAGAGGGATGCGGTCGCCAACGATCCGGACGATATCACTCGCCTGCCGGACTTTTTCCCGCCATTCTCTGTAATCAACCGATTCCAGATCAGCCGTTTTGCTCTCCCAGTCTGGCTTTGACTTTCTGACTGACGAGCCTGTTGTCCGCCCGTCCCGAAGTCCGGGGCCCCAACCACTTCATGACAGAGCCCATATCCCGGGGAGACTTTGCTCCCGTTGACTGGACCGCTTCGTCCACCAGCCTGTCCAGCTCCGCCTCATCCAATGGACGAGGAAGATACTCTTTCAGAATCTGTCTTTCCCTGCTCTCTTTTTCCGCAAGATCAGGTCTTCCGCCTTTTTCGAACTGATCAACGGACTCATCGAGTTTTCGGACCATCCCGGACAGAACGGCAATCACTTCCGGGTCCGAGAGGGTTGCCCCCTTGCCTTTCTCGATCTCGGCATTGCGAATTGAGGAAAGCGCCATTCGAAGAATCGAAAGCCTCTCTTTATTTCCGGAACGCATACACTCCTTTTGGTCCTCCCGCAACCGGGAGAGAAGCTGGGAGCTGCTGCCTTCCGGATTGATCAAATCTGTCAACGGGAGGCCAGCCTTGCGCGCTTGAGGGCTTTTTTCCGTGCGGCAAGAGCTTTCTTCTTTCTTCGAACACTGGGCTTTTCGTAATGTTCCCGCTTTTTGATCTCAGACAAAATACCGGCTTTTTCACATTGCTTCTTGAAACGCTTCAAGGCACTCTCAAAAGATTCGTTCTCTTTGATGCGTACTCCCGTCATAAACCCTCCAAAAATTCGCCTGCCCCAAGAGAGACTGCTCGATTTCCTTCGTTCATGAAAAATTTCTTTTTGCAAAATGAACAGTTTTCCAGTTTACTTCTTTCAATTTGTGTCTGTCAAAACAATCTCCTGCGCTCTTTTAAATATTGTACCATACAAAAAAAATGGACCGACAAATCCGGGGATACCGCAAAAAAGCTTTACAATCCGGCTTTTTCTCTGCTAGCATCCTTACCGATGCTGGAGGTGGCCCTATCAGTGCCGCACATACCGTTTTCTGGTGCGGCCACTCTGAAGATCAATCCACTAATGGAGGCTTCAATGGCAAAAGCGGCAAAAGCAACCCTCACAAAGTCTGAACTGATCGACACTTTGCATGCAAAAAATGGAACACTGACAAAGAAAGCGGTGTCCGAGGTGGTAGACCAGGTCTTTTCCACCATTACGGATCACGTCGCAAAAGGAACAGCCGTCAACATCGTCGGGTTCGGGAAATTTCATGCCGTCAAGCGTGCGGCTCGTACGGGCAGGAATCCCGCTACCGGTGCGGTCATAAAAATTGCGGCCACAACCACACCCCGCTTTGCCGCCGGAAAAGCATTCAAGGACTCCGTGGCCCGAAAGAAGTAGATCACTTCGGTTCAGAAGATATTATC
>JAKBTR010000078.1:0-1952 GCA_021844275.1 Nitrospirota bacterium
CCCTTTCGACGATATGGTTGCGTGCGTCTTCGAAGTCCGACTTGTCCGAAATTCTGTTCTCTTTGTCAACGATCGTTTTTTTCATCACCTTCGGCTCTATGGGGTCTTCCTGAGTCCGGACTTCCGGGCTTTCTCTTTGGGCAGGCATCCCCTTCCCCAACCGTCAGCCCGGTTCAATCCCTCTCCCAATTAAAAATAAATCGTTGCTCCCGTTATGACCGGAATGACGCTAATGATCCGTGGCCCCAAAAAAAGCCATTGGGCGCGAACTTCCGCAAAGAAGCCGACCGGAAACTCCGGAGCCCGTCCTTCAATCCCGAATCCCAAATCCCCGAGAAAGCCGCTGGTCCTCCCGTTCAGGAGGCCGTCATTCGAAACGCCGGCCGACACACCGCCGATGTCTCCCCGGAAATAAGGAACCCAGGGCTGGCGGACAAAAAAGGAGGGAAAAAAAGGATTAAGCGCCAATCTGGTGCCAAGATAGCCTTCCGTGTAATCCGAAGTCGGCCCTTTCGAAAATCCGCCTTGTGGAGGAGCCACATGAGGAGAGTTGAAGCTGTATCCTCCTCCTGCAAGGATCCGGATCCCGGTCCGGATGCCATAGGATATTTCCGCCAACCCTCCGATAGAGTGCTGGTAGAGTAGCTGGGACTCCGGTGTCTGAGAGAAGGTATAACCAAAGCCCAGGGTCATGCCAAAATGGCCAAATTCTTCATCAAACTTTTCTTCCTCTGTCGTAATCTCATCCGAAGAAACGGGGTCGGAAACCAGGGTTCCGGCAGTAGATGAAGCCTGGGTGTCCGTTGGCGAAGCTGCTGAAGTGGATGAAGACAGTTCGCCCGCATAAGCGGGGGAAAAGAACAGGAAAAAGAGACTGATTCCGGATACAAGGTAAAAAACGCGCATTTTCGAGATCACACAGCCTCCCGGAACCAGGGGCGAAGGAACAGACGTAAGTATGCGATGGTCAGACTGACTGGTCAGTCAGTTCAGCGTAAATAGCCTGCCCTTCCCAAGTCAAGCCTGACCTTAATCACACGAGGTCTTCCCGGACCGATAGCTCGTCAATCGGACACCGGACACGCGGATAAGAAACAAAACCCGAATGAGTCAGGGAGCATAAAAGACGTCTGGAGACAAAAGGTATTCAGACTCAAGGAAAGTGATCTGTTCGAGCGCCAGGGCTGACGTAATTTCATTCAGGCGGATAAGGTAACGTTCGATATTATAGCGAAGAGCTTCAACACCGTCCTCACTCCCGCCGTCTGAAGAGCACAGGGGTGGGGAGCAGGCGAAATAAGCTTTGCCAAAAGGGAGCGGGATGCGGAACTTGTCCCAGCTCCCGCATTCCCGAAAACGCGAATAGGCAACAGAGAGCAGATAGAGAGGTTTCCCGGTCCGTTTGACCAGGTAAGCCACGCCTTCTTTCGCTTCATAAATCGGCCCCTTTGGGCCATCGGGAGTAAAAACGAGAGAAGTGCTTCCGTCTTTTGCGAGCTTTAACAGCTCTCGCAACGCCTGAATCCCCCCTTTGCTCGAAGACCCCCGGACACTCAGAATGCCGAACCACCAAAGAAGACTTGAAATAAGCGCGCCATCGCGAGAGCGAGAAACAATGATCCGGATCTTCCCCCATTTCCCAAAGTACACGAATGGCATCAGAAGACCCTGGTTATGCCAGAAAGCGATCAGGAGAGGCTCTCCGCGTTCGAGTCTCCTCCGGTAATGCGAAAACCCGGAATATTGGCATCGATTCGTCCATTTCAGGAAACGCACGGCAAGTGAGGCAAAAAAGGCGGCAAACATCATCCAGAAAGTACAGCGATATTCCGAGTCAGAGGGATGAAGATCGCGCGATCGTTCTGAAACATCTGAAGATTCCATCCAAATCCCTTTTCCGTTTCAGGCAGGATACGGTGAAAAGCTTCCGGTCGGGAAATCGGAGAGGTATT
>JAKBTR010000078.1:1962-16873 GCA_021844275.1 Nitrospirota bacterium
GAGTGCATGGGTGTTGGATGCGGACGCCGTAAAAATTTCAGAGGAAATTATACTGAAAAATATTAAAAATATAAATCTTCACGTCTTCTTCTGCACACCCGGCGATTGTTTGACTGCGTCGTTATGGTATCGTTAGAATGATTTCGTGAAGAGCTTATCCGATATCTGCAGTCCGCAAGAACCGAAATCTTTTTCCGCCCCTCCGTTTCGCGTCGGAATTGTTCAATTTCCCGGAACAAATTGCGACAAGGATACCTGGGAGGCTGTCCTGTCTGTTTCAGGCCTGGAGCCGTTCTGGATCCATTACCAGACGGAAACGATTCGGGAAACGGATGCCGTGATTCTCCCCGGTGGTTTTTCTTACGGAGACTATCTTCGAACTGGCGCCATGGCCGCTCAGACACCCGTCATGACAGCCATCCGGAAATTTGCCCGGGAAGGAAAACCCGTCCTGGGAATTTGCAACGGGTTCCAGATTCTCGCTGAAGCGGGGCTCCTTCCTGGAGTATTGCTCATTAACTCCTCGCGGAGTTTCATTTGCGAAGAATCGCCGGTCGTAGCCCTGACTTCCCGCACCCCTTTCACTTCGATTATTCCTGAAGGGACAAAAATTTCTTTGCCTATCGCCCATCAGGAAGGCCGTTATTTTCTTCCGGAGGACAAGCTCCAGGAGATAGAAGCATCCGGACAGGTTGTTTTCCGGTATGCGAACAATCCAAACGGTTCCGTCCATGACATCGCCGGCGTTTCAAACTCCGAAGGCAACGTTCTTGGGCTTATGCCCCATCCTGAAAGACGCATAAGACATTCTTCCCCGTCCCGGGATGGACTGTTTTTTTTCGAGTCTCTTCTGATCTCTCTCCGAAACCGCATCTCTCATCATACCTCGTCCGATCTTCCCTCCCAAAAACGAAAAGGGGAACAAGGCGCTTTCGCGCCATGACACTCTCAGAACCGTCATACACGATGAAACACGTCTTTTTTCCGAACGGCCGGTACCTTTTGGAGCAAAAATGACGACCATTCCCTCCCGATTCCGCATTCCTGCGTCAGAAATGGAAATGATCTGCTCCCTTCTCGGGCGCAATCCCTCACTGACAGAAGAGGCCGTCTTTTCCGCCATGTGGAGTGAACACTGCAGCTACAAGTCTTCCCGAATTCATCTCCGCACCTTTTCCTCCAGGCATCCCCGCGTCAAGGCCGGTCCCGGAGAAAATGCCGGTATCGTCCAGATTCGTGACGGTCTTTCCATTGCGTTCAAGATGGAAAGCCATAACCACCCGAGTTTTCTGGAACCGTACCAGGGATCCGCTACAGGAGTTGGAGGGATCCTGCGCGACGTGATCGCCATGGGCGCCCGGCCAGTCGCTCTGGCAAACAGCCTTGTCTTTGGGTCCCTTCGCCATCCCAAACACCGGACTCTCTTTCAAAGAGTAGTCGAAGGAATCGGTGGGTACGGGAATCCTACCGGCATCCCGACGGTCGGAGGGGAAATCTGGTTTGACGATCGCTATCAGCACAACATTCTGGTCAATGTCATGGCTGTCGGCATCGTAAAGGACGATGAGATCATGTCGGCAAAAGCTTCCACGGAGGGTCTTCTGGCGATCTATATCGGCAACCGGACGGGGAGGGACGGCGTATCGGGTGCCGCCATGGCGTCCAGGGGATTTTCCCGGGATGGAGCAGATCTTCGTCCTCAAGTGCAGATTGCAGATCCCTATGCTGGAAAAAATTTGATGGAAGCCACACTGGAAATTGCAAAGAAAAAGCTTGCGGACTCCATCCAGGATATGGGTGCCGCCGGTCTGACCAGTTCATCGACTGAGATGGCGGGAAGGTCCGGACTGGGCATGGAGCTGGACATTTCCCTCGTTCCTCTCCGCGATAAAACCATGGAACCATGGGAGATCCTTCTGTCCGAATCCCAGGAACGCATGCTTGTGCTGGCATCCCCGGAGAATGTCGACAAGATTCTGGGCATTGCCCATGAATGGCATCTGTCCGCGGCTGTCGTGGGAAAAACGATCTCCGAGCCCAATTTCGTTGTCCGCTATTCGGAAGAGCAACTCGCCAGTATCCCAATAACATACCTGACGGAAAACGCTCCTCTCTACCGGAGAAGTTCCGTTATCACCCCGGAAACGACTGCCTCAGTCTCCACCCCCTCCCTTAGTGGTGCCCATAGTCTGTCAGACCTTTTTCACCGGATGATCGATCATCCTAACGGTGGGGATCCCCGCTGGATCTACAGGCATTTTGATTTCGAAGTGCAAACCCGCACGATACTCGGTCCCGGACACGATGCGGCCGTTCTCGACATGAAATCCGGATCCGGTAGCGGGATAGCCATTTCCGTCGTCTCCCTCCCCCACGCGTGCTCCCGAAACCCTTATCGCGGAGGCGCCCTGATTGTCTCGAAAGCGGTCACCGAACTGGCCGCGGTCGGAGCGTTCCCCTTGGCCCTGACCGATTGTCTGAACTTCGGAAACCCCGAAAAACCCATTATCATGGGCGAGTTTCAGGAAGCGATTCGTGGAATCGCAGAGGCTTCTGCCGCCTTCGACATCCCAGTGGTTTCCGGAAACGTGAGCCTTTATAATGAGACAGACGGAACAAGCATACCGCCTACCCCTATGATTGGAATCACAGGAATGCTTCCGGTCCTGCGTCAAAGAATTCCCGGACACCTGAAGGAGTTCGGCCTGAAATTGGCCATTGTCGGAGATCTGGAAGACCTTTCACTCGGCGGGTCCTACCTGGACTGGCTGCTCGACGGGGAAATCCGGGAAGCCGTTCCCTCCGTTTCCTTTTCCAGGATTACAGCACTCTCGTCTTTCATGATCGCCGCCTCCTTCGCGGGACGCGTCCAGGCCTCAAGGGCGGTCGGACGAGGAGGGCTCGCACGATGTCTTCTGCTTATGACAAAGGACAACACCCCCATGGGCATAAATCTGGATTGTCCGATACCCGTTGAACCATTGGGATTCTTTTTCTCTGAGTCTTCCGGCCGGATTGTTGTGGCCTATTCCGCGGAAGAAGAGTCTCGTCTCGCGGAATCTGCACGAGAATGGGGCGTATCCTTCCTTCCCTTGGGACACAGTGTCCCAGGGCTCTGGACAATTCGGTTCAGGAACGCGGAAGGGCTTCGGAAGGAATGGACGGAGAACCTCTCTGCACTCAAATCCCGATTTCAACGGTCATTGTCCCAGTTTATGGAGGAATAGACGTGTCCCTCCCGCTGCTCGACTTTCCAAACGAAAACACGGATGACCACTTTCACGAAGAGTGCGCTGTTTTTGGCATTTTCGGGCATCCGGAAGCTTCGAACCTGACCTACCTGGGCCTCTATGCTCTTCAGCACAGAGGACAGGAAGGGACAGGAATCGCCACCATGGACAATGGCCGGATCAATCTCCGGAAGTCCCAGTCCCTCGTTTCCGAGTTTTATACCGAAGAAATGCTGGGCGACCTGAAAGGTTCCAGTGCGGTCGGGCACAACCGTTATGCTACACAGGGAGGGGATCCGGAGAGGGACCTGCAGCCACTAACCGCGTTTTTTAGCGATGGATCGATGGCATTGGTTCATAACGGCAATCTCACCAACGCCCCGGACATTCGGAGAGAACTGGAAAACGATGGAGCGCTCTTCACCACGATGGTCGACTCTGAAGTTCTTGTTCATCTGATCGCCCGCTCTCGAGGAACGGGTCTCGTCGACAGGATCGCCCAGGCACTCGGATCCGTCAAGGGTTCCTATTCCCTTCTGGCGCTTCTGCCGGACCAATTGCTGGGTATCCGGGATCCGCTGGGCTTGCGGCCTCTTTCCCTGGGCCAACTTGGGGACGCTTTCGTCCTTGCATCCGAGACTTGCGCCTTTGACCTGATCGGAGCCCGCTTCATCCGGGACGTGGAACCCGGTGAAATGGTTGTCCTTTCAAAGGGAGGAGTCGAGTCCTACCGGTTGTTTCCCAGAAAAGACAGCGCTCCGTGCATTTTCGAACTCGTTTACTTCGCACGTCCTGACAGCCAGGTATTCGGAATTCCAGTCTATCCCGCCCGAAAGAATCTGGGACGTCAACTCGCCCTCCTTCATCCGGTAGAAGCCGACCTGGTCATCCCCGTGCCCGATTCGGGCGTGGCGGCTGCTCTCGGATACTCAGAAGCTTCAGGAATCCCGTTCGACATGGGACTTGTCCGGAACCATTATGTTGGAAGGACTTTCATCGAACCAAAACAAGCGATCCGGCATTTTGGGGTGAAAATCAAACTGAATGCCATTCCCGATCTGCTGAAGGGCAAACGGGTTGTCGTCGTCGACGATTCCATCGTGCGGGGAACAACCAGCCGAAAGATTGTCACCATGCTCAGAGCGGCAGGCGCCAAAGAGGTACATATGCGGATTGCCTCCGCTCCGATCGTCTCCCCCTGCTTTTACGGTATCGACACTCCCACCCGGGGGGAACTGATCGCCTCCACGCACGACAACGAAGAAATCCGCCGTTACCTGAAAGCCGATTCCGTTGGATACCTCACCGTTTCCGCTATGGAACAAGTCATGAGGTCCATGGAAGTGCTGCAGGAAAAATCGACAAATCCCTCAGGTGGAGGGCAATTTTGCAATGCCTGCTTCACAGGAAACTATCCTATTCCTTTCACCCAGGAAGAAAGAATTCAGCACGGATTGTTCGACCTGATTCAAATCGGTGGGGTGTCCCGCAATCCTCTGGATTTCCCTGAACAAACCTGATCACTTTGGAGAAAGTGCCTGCGATTTGAGGGTATCCCGGCTCACTGTCGCATTTGGCGGCAAGACGCTGACAAATATCCGGGAAATCCGGTCGTTCTTTTCCGTGACGGCAACGTATCCAAAAGACTTTTTGAACACGAGATAGGTCGAACGTCCGAAGGGCACAACCCAGCTTGGCTTGAGAACCCCGGGCTCTTGGGGGTCATACTTTTTCCCGATATAAAACCCGCCAATATTCCGGTTATCCCATTTTTTCTCAAAAATGGCGTAATACAAATATTTGTTATGAAAAACGAGTCTTATTCCTTTACCTGAGTAGAGCCAGATGGTTCTCCCATACATTTCCACCGGAGGAGACTTCGGAAATCCGATCTTCTTCTGAACATTCTCCATCGTCTCTCCCGGGTTGAGAAAGAATGGCTCGTCTTGTTGGCTCACATCGGTCGAGTGAGCCACTTCTTTCTGACCGCCTGACACGATCTCCGGATGGGTTCCCCGAATCAGAAAACGCCAACCGGGCAAATCGGAGAGTTTTCGAAAGATTTTTCTCGATGCTGGTAGTTTCCCTCCGACAACCTCCCAAATCGCCAGATCATATTTGAGACGAGGATCCCAATCCGCTTTTCTCAAGGATTTTTTGAACAGACGCTCTCCCCGGGTCACATGGTTGCCCATGATCAGGGAAAGGGCATAATCCGCCTGATACCATGGAGAGTCCCCTGCCAGATCGTAGGCTTTCCGGAAAAAGGACCTGGCCTCTTTCTCATTCCCCTTCAGAAGCAAGATTCTTCCCTTGCCATTCAGTGCCGGTGTATAGGCGGGACTGAGCTTCAATGCCAGATCCCACTCCGACTCCGCCGCGTCCAGAGCTCCAATGTCCAGGGGTGTTTCCTGGGTCCGCAGGATCGGAACCGGATCGTCCAGGAAGAGAAATCTCTGGAAAGAATAAGGTCGTGTTTCGGCAAAAGACTGATAATACGCCTGGCCCAGGAGAAAATGGCCTCCGACGGAAAGAGGAAAGATCGAAAGGAATCGGGATAAATCATAAATCGCTGTCATGTTATGGTGGACCAGGACAGCCGTCTGACCCTCAAAAAAGAAAGCCGCACCCCGAAGAATCTTCTTTTTTTTCTTCAGGAGATAACTCCCCATGGAACGGAGGTTCGGATCTTTCCTGGCCTTTCCAAGAAGCCTGACGCCGTCAATAATCCCCTGATAATGGTATCCGGCCTGAACCATGGCCAAGGCGGCATACAGGATCGGCTTCAGGACAGGTTTTTTTCGGGGATTGTCAACACTTGTTTCCGTGGGGGATACAATTCCCCGCTCTTCTTCCGCCAACCGGCCAAAGAATTTTTCTGCGAGAAGGTAGGAGAGAACTCCCGCGACCTGGTCCGTATTTTCCAGCAGACCGGAATAAACCATTCCCCGGGTGAGCACGAGGATCTGACTGTTCAACAAATACGCCATTACCTTGTCACGGTCGAGGATAACGACCCTCAATCGGAACTCCGGGTGATCAAAATAAGGACTCAGGCGGAGGCTTATGCTTTTAAGAGAAGCGTTCACCGAACGATTCTGGACGAGACCATATTTGAGCGCCAGATGATTGAGCGACTCTTCATTTCGCGATTTCTTTGAACGAATATCCTGAACAATCTCCCCCGTATCATCCGTGACGCTTTCCCCCGCCGCCGGCAAGGTCTGAGCCCATGAAGTGGGTGCCTGGGAAAAGGAGAGGAAGAGTCCGAAAAAAACGCTCAGGGCATATAAGGTCTTGCCCCCAAGCCGTTTTCGTTCGAATTCATAGCTCAAGATACTGGACATAATCCATAATCCCCTCCGAAACGGTAAACCTCGGGACATAGCCGAGAAGGACGCGAGCCCCGTCCACCGATGCCCGGGTATGGTTCTGGTAAAAATCGTACGGGTTGTCGAAATAGTCGGGTGCCATCTGAAGCTTGAGGGCCCGATTGAGCGTTTCGACGATATCGTTGAAGGTGGTTTCAACGCCTGTTCCCACGTTCACGATTCCGGACGATTCGGTGGAAAGTGCAAGGATATTCGCCTCTACAACATCCTTGACATAAACATGGTCCCGTCCCTGCTCTCCCCATTTGAAGATCCGGGGATTCTTTCCTTCCCGCATCTGCAAATAAAGTTGATAGATCATGCTGGCAAACTTTCCCTTATGTCCTTCCCCCGGTCCAAAAACATTAAAATAACGGAGTCCGATCACCGGCCGGGAAAGCTCACGGGCAGCCTTGCGGGCCATGTTGTCCATGATCATCTTCGAAAACCCGTACACATTGAGGGGATTCGGGGACTGTTCCTCATTTTGCGGACTGGCGTTGTTCCCGTAAACGGCGGCGGAAGAAGCATAGACCACACGGCAGGAATATCGTGCAGCGTAAGCGAGAACATTCCGGAATCCGTCCACATTTCTTGTGATCATTTGACGTTGGTCGGACACTGTTGTATCTGTGATCGAAGCTTCGTGGATGATCGCATCGAAAGGAGTCCGATTATGGAACATGTCGGCGAGGTCCATCGAAGCGATATCTCCGCAGTGGAAGTCCCCACGGAAGGAGACTAGATTTTTGAATGTTCCGGAAGACATATCATCGATGACTGTCACGTCATGACGGTCCTTCTCCAACCGCAAGACGATGTTCGAACCGACAAAACCGGCCCCTCCGGTGACAAGATAACGCATGCTCGAACCCCTTCTCTCTGGATGTGATGAATACAACTGAGCTTGTAGTTTAAACAAAGATTCAAAAAATCAAAACAGCCTCTTCTTCATGTTAGGATGGTAGGCGTCCGGCATGCGATCCACGTCTCATGTCCGGTCATGCTGGCAGGGTGATCTCAAGGACAGTATTTTCCTCTTCCTCTCAGTGACGCAACTTGGAGATTGGCGCCCTTTGTCGAATGGTCCGGGGACCGGCCCCTACCCCTACCTGCTAAAGTGGGAACGGATACTTCGCAACAACCGTTTCCGTATGCTACTGACCGCGTACACTCTATCCCAGTTCAGCGAAGGAATGACCCAGACATCCCTCACATGGATCGCCTTCCGTTCTTCCCATAATCATATCGGACTGGTTGCAACAATCGGACTCCTCCAGACAGTGATCCCTTTTTTCGTCATTCTTCCGGCAGGGTATCTTGCGGATCGCTTTCCCGCCCCTCCGTTGCTGGCGGGGGTCAATTTGTTCAAAGGAGCCACGTATGCGCTGATCCCGTTGATTTCCTTGCTGGAGCCCATATCCCGAACATCGATCCTCTCGATCGTCATTCTGACAGCAGTTCTGTCTTCCTTTTTTATTCCGGCCTTTGGCGCCATGCTCCCTTCCCTGGTTCCCGCAGACGGAATCAAGAAGGCCAATGGATGGATCCTGATATTCGGACAAGGTGGCTATCTGTTGGGTCCACTCACAGCAGGAATCCTTTTATTCCACCTAAAAGCGGCCTGGCTCATCCTGATATCCGGTTCCGGATTTGCCCTGTCGGCTGTCCTGATGATTCTGGTACCATCTCTCCCGGCCGGACAACTCTATGGTCAGACTTCTGGCAATACCCCATCGAAAACACATTGGTCGGCCGTCCAGAAAGATATCTCCCAGATCCTCCTCTTTTTCCACGAACGTCCCAAAATGATATTGGCTGTTCTGGCGCTTGGCATTTACGGACTCGTCAACGCTCCTCTTCCTGTCCTCTTCCCCCTCATGGCGACTGAGGTTTTCCGGATGGACAAGGGCTTCTACACCATTCTCGCAGGCAGTTATTTTTCCGGTGCCTTCCTGGCCGGACTGACCATTATCCGTTTTTCCGGCATGTCTCCACTGAAGCTGATCTCGGTCGGGTTCGGTCTTGCGGGACTTTCCCTGATTCTGGTCTCGCTGACGTCTTCTCCCTGGACTGGGCCATTGGCGCTTATTCTGACCGGAGCCGGCCTCGCCATCATCCAGCCCCTCCTGAATGAATGGCTTCAAAAAGACGTTCCCCGACAGCTGCTGGGACTCGCTTTTTCCATGACATGGCTTATCTTTCTCGTGGCCAGCCTTACGGGGATCCGTGGAGGCTCCCTGCTTGCCGAGAAAATCGGAGTTCATCCTTTATTAGCTGCCTCAGGAACAGGGCTGCTTGGCATCAGCGGAGTGTTTCTCCTCTCTACACATTTTTTAGGCAGTGTATCCAAAGGAAACAACTGACACACCTTCTTCCGGACGCACCCGGAAAAATACCTCCTTAAATCATTATTCTTCCAAATTTTTCACAGAATCTTTTTATCCAGCATGAAACTTGCTCCAGAAAGTGCGGGAACAGTGAATCGTTGACCATTCCTAAAAGGGGAACACCACGTGAATGAATCGCTCTCTCTGATCAGGGAAAAGAACTTCGGACTTCTGCTTACCGGCCAGCTGATCTCCCAGATCGGAGAAAATCTGAACCGGGTGGCTCTTTTGTGGTTTGTTTACAAACTCACGAACAGTCCGGGCGCCGTGGCAACAATCGGCATTCTTCAGACCCTCCCGCCGCTTCTTTTTGGATGGTTGACCGGAGTCGCACTGGATCGGTCATCCAAAAAATCCGTCATGCTGGGTCTGGACACAACGCGGGGACTCATTGTTCTCCTGATCCCGGTTCTGTATTACTTTCACTGGCTCTCTCTCCCCATTCTCGATGTTCTGGTGTTTCTCATCGCCGTCACGTCAGGTATTTTCGGTCCGGCCCTTTATGCAAGCATTCCGGAAATCGTCCCTCCGGACAAAACAATTGCCGGCAATGCGATGATGCAGACGGTCGGACAAATCGGAATGCTTCTGGGGCCTATCCTGGGGGGCATCCTGGTCTCTTTCTGGAATCCGACGATCGTTATGGCCATTAACGGAATCACGTTTCTCATTTCCGCCATTTTCCTGATCTTCATTCATATCCGATGGATTCCGCCCACGACCCCGCTGTCGCCGGGTGTTTTTTTCCGGGAAACAGCCCAAGGGTACAAGGTGGTATTCGGAAAACAACACAATTTTCTCCCTCTCTTCATCGTCATGGCCTTTTACGGATTAATCACCGGTCCCCTGAACATCCTTCTTCCGATTTATGCAAAAAACAGCCTTCATGAAGGATCGGGAGCATTCGGACTTCTGATTTCCGCCCTGGGCGTCGGGATGCTGCTTTCTTCCCTGCTGCTGTCTCTTTTCTCTCCCCGTTCCATGGGAGTCTGTATCCGAAATGCCTTCATGATGGCCGGACTTTTACTCGGGGCTCTTTCTGTCATCCATTCCTTGCCGCTTGCCGTCATCATTCTTGCCGCCGCCGGCATGGGTCTTTCGGTGACAAACCCATTGATTCACACCATCGTTCAGAAAAAAACTTCTCCCGAGCTCCTGGGGAGGACGTTTTCGACCATCAGCCTCGGATTTCTTTCCGGGCTCATCCTTGGCATGGCTTGTCTTCCCTTTTTGCTCCATTCCATCGGGTCCTCCAGAACCGTCCTGGTCATGGGGATCGTCCTTTTCGCCGGAGCCATTGTGGTATCAGCACCCTTGATGCGCTCTGAAAGACAGCTGTCTTCGGATAGTGAAAGCAACCGCAATCTGATCGGCCTTCAACAGCTTTCTCCGGTTGAAGTGCGGGAGGATTAAGCATGAAGATTGCCATCATCTCGACTCCGTTTGTCTCCGTGCCGCCGAAAAAATACGGTGGGACAGAACTTTTTCTCTACCACTTGTCAGAGAAACTGATTGACAGGGGACATTCCGTCACTCTCTTTGCAACCGGAGATTCGAAAACGAGGGCCGAACTGGAATTCCTCTATACGGAAGGTCGGTGGCCGATTAACCCTATGGACGAACTGACACATCTTTCTTTTGCCTTTAAAAGAATCCGGGAACATGGGGACATTGATATCATTCATTTGAATTCCCCCTACGCACTTCCGTTCGCAGACATGATAGACGTGCCTGCCGTCGTCACCCTTCATCACACCAAAACACCTGACTTCTCCTTAACGTATCAGCAATACCCCAAGTATCATTACGCATCCATCAGCTATTCCCAAAAAAGCCAGGAAGCTGATCTCCAGAACTTTTCCGTCATTCACCACGGTCTGGACCCAAACAGCTACCCTCCTTCCTATAGCCCTGAAAACTATGTCGCCTTTCTTGGACGACTCGCCCCTGAAAAAGGTCCAGACTCCGCTATCCGTGCCGCTGAAATGGCAGGAGTCCCCATCCATATGGCCGGTGCCGTTCATTGGCTGGACACTTCTTTTTATACCCGTCAGCTGAGACCCTTGCTTTCTCTTCCCCACGTACGCTGGATCGGGGAAGCAGACCATATCCGTAAGGTTTCTCTTCTGCAGGGGGCAAAAGCACTTCTTTTCCCGATACGCTGGTCGGAGCCTTTTGGTCTTGTCATGATCGAAGCCATGTTGTGCGGAACTCCGGTTGTGGCCTTCCGGCGAGGGTCCGTGCCCGAGGTCGTCGAAGAAAACGTAACAGGATTTCTCGTGGATACGGAAAAAGAAATGGCGGATGTGATTCGTACAAAACTGGACAAGTTCGACCGTGAGGCATGCAGAAGCGCGGCGATTCAACGCTTTTCCACTTCGGTCATGGTCGATCAATATGAGCTCTTGTACCAGGATGTATTACGAAAATGGCGGGAGGAAAAATCCCTTTCCTCAAATGAACCATTTTTGGATGAACCTTCACTGGCTGGATCGGCTTGAAAGAAGGAAAAAGCTTCAGGCATAAGACAAGGCAGAAAGGCTAATTCCGTGAATCAAGCGACTATATTTTCCAGACATCCTCGGATTTCCTCCGGCCAAAGATTGGCGGTCCGGTCGATCGAGAACATTCAATCCATCAGCCATAGTCTCTTGGGAAATGCGCCTGTTTGCATCGTCACCAATCGGGAACCCATCGTTTATACAGAAGGTCAGGAATTCAAAAGGCCGGCTGGAGGGGTCAGCCAAGTTCTGCACGCCCTTCTCGAACGGCTCGGGGGGATCTGGATCGCATCCCGGGATTCGGCCGGTCCAAGCACTCTGATGGTTCCCTCTGAAAAAGGTCCTGGTTATTTGCTCGAAAGAGTCGATATCCCCTCCTCTCTCAAGAAACCTTTTTATGACGGATACTCAAACGGAACGCTGTGGCCTCTTTTCCATGGAAACAGGGATCAGTTTTATCATGATCCCAGCGACTTCATACAATACAATCGGGTTAACCAGATCTTTGCGAAAAAAGTCCTGGATTCACTCCGCAAAGAACGCCCCGGACTTGTGTGGATTCACGACTACCAGCTGACTCAGGTCGCACAATGGATCCGCCGTGAGTCCACCGAAGATCTTCCTCCATTGGCATTTTTTTGCCATATTCCCTGGCCGACTCCGTCTGATCTCATGCTTCTTCCAGAATGGCAATCTCTCCTGGAAGGTATTCTCTCCCATGACATCATTGGATTCCAGACCCCCTTGCATCTTGAACTGTTTTTCAAAACGGTTTCGACTCTTCTTCCGGAAGCGGAGATTCTCCAGAACAACACGATCCGATGGAACGGTCGTCATGTAAAGGTGGCCGTCATGCCTGTCGGAATCGATCCTCAGCACTTCCGACGCATGGCTGCGCAAACAGAAAACATGAATGCAGCTAAAAAATTCCTTGAAGATGCGGGAGTACCATCCAACATCCCTTTCGTCATCTCTGTCGACCGCATGGACTACACCAAAGGACTTTTTGAACGGATCGATATTCTGGATCGTTTTTTTACCATCTATCCTCAATGGAAAAACAAGATATCTTTTGTCCAGATTGCCGTTCCCACGCGATCGGGACAAAAAATGTACAAACAATATCAAACTGTCTTGCGCAAACGCATCAAGACCTTCAATCAAAAATGGATGACAACAGACTGGCTCCCTCTTTATTCCGTCGAGACGACCCTTCCTCAAACACATCTTTCGGCACTCTATAAAATGGCTTCCGGAGCACTGATCACTTCCACGAATGACGGTATGAACCTGGTTGCCCAGGAGTTTCTCTCTTGTCAAGGAAATGGGGACGGGGTCCTCTTTCTGAGCCGCCATACCGGCTCCGCATTTTTGCTTCAGGATGCTCTTCAGATCGACCCTTTTCATCCGGTCTTCTCCGCCCGTCAATTGAACACCGGCTTGTCAGAGTCTTTGGGGAAAAGAAGCCAGAGAAACAAGGGACTCGCTCGACAAATCGAACAAATGAATCTGTATGAATGGGTTTTCCGGTTATTCGAAAATCTTTAGGAGAGTCAGGAGACCTGATATCAATCGACAGAATTATTCGGAGATTTTTTTAGAGAATCCAAAAAACGCAGTCCTCTTCCTCGACTTTGATGGAACATTGGCCCCGATTCAGGAAAAACCTGATTTTGTTCACCTGCCAGAACACCGTCTCAAATCTCTCAAAACACTCTCCTTACATATTCCAGTCTTTATCTTGTCGGGAAGATCGATTCCCGATCTCATGAAAAGACTCCCTCTTGATGAGCTGGCTGGTGTTTCGGGGGATCACGGCGCTTCCAGAATATACAGAGGAATGGCCTCTATTGAGCCAAATGCAGAAAATGCCCGAAACCAGATCCTTCCTTTCGCAACCGTCCTTGAAAAAATGACAGAGGAATGGCCGGGAGTATACCTTGAACGGAAACAATTTAGTCTGTCGATGCATTATCGACAGCTGGCAATTGAAAGTCAGGAAGCTTTTTTCTCTCTTTTAGAAAAGACATTCCGCCAGGCTCACCTTGAAGATATTGAAATGCGTCCTGGAAAATGTGTTTTTGAATTTCGGCATTCCCAAATTAACAAGGAATCCGCTTTAAAATGGTTTCTCCAGCGTATGAATGAAGAAAACGGACCCGGAACCTCATCCGGCACCGGTCTTTATCCTGTCATGATTGGGGACGACACAACGGACTGGAATGCTATCAAATCAGCCATTGATCTTGGCGGTGTAGGGATTTGGGTCGGACAGACTCTTCCCGATACGACTGCTCCTCATCCCTTTCGGCTTTCTTCCCCGGATCAGGTCTGGGAATGGCTGGAGAGCTCCTGGAATATTCCCGATTGAAGTCCTTAGAGTGAAGATGTTGAGAGGTATTCCATTAAAGCGGATTTCCAGGATTGAAAGTGAATGCCATATCTTCCGATTTTTTCTTTCGACAAGACCGAATAGGATGGTCTCCTCGCTTTAGCTCCGTAGTCTTTTTGAAGAACTGGACGGAGATCAGGGGTGATACCCGCAATATGGAAAATAGTCTCGGCAAATTCAAACCATGAGCATTGCTCTTCGTTTGTCATGTGGTAGAGTCCTCCTTCCGGAGAACTCCGAATCAGTTTGAGAGTATTTTCGGAAAGCTCCCATGTCGACGTAGGTGTCACGATCTGATCCGAAACAACACGGAGGGTTTTGTCTCCACGCCCTAACTGCAGCATCAAATCAACAAAATTTTTCTTGAGATGGGCACCTCGATGGTGACCATAGAGACCACACGTTCTTATGACAAGAGCATCTGGATTCCTGTTCAGGACCATTCGCTCACCCGCCCACTTGGATACCCCATAAACGGAAAGAGGGAGTGCTTCATCAGACTCCTGAAATGGCCCGGAGAATCTCGGTTTTTCCAACTCACCAAACACATAATCTGTCGAAAAAGTAATGAAGCGGATAGCTTTTTTTTGACAATATGCGGCAAGTCTTGCAGGTGCTTCGGCATTCAGGCGAAGTGCCTGTCCAATCTCATCTTCCGCTCTGTCAACATCATTATAGGCGGCAGTATTAATCAGGACATCGAGTGAGAGCTCGTCCAATTTACTCAGATGTTCCGGGTTTTCAATATCGAAATCTGGACGATCAAGACTCTTCACTGTGTCATTAGAGGAAATTTTCAAACAAAGATCTGCTCCCAGCTGTCCGCGGGTTCCGATAATCCCAATCTTCATTCTATCTCCGGTAAAATGGGAGCTTTCTGACAGACCAGTCCAAATCTTGAAAAAAAATTTTATTGAGGAAGTTTTTTGAAAATAAATGTTCCCCCGTTTGTCACAACTGTTATGGGAGGAGCATTTCTAAGATGAAACCGGTAACGGACATAATGGGGCAACACTTTAATGGAATC
>JAKBTR010000075.1 GCA_021844275.1 Nitrospirota bacterium
CAAAACAAGGCTCGACGAAAAAGCGGGAAACTTTTCTGAAGCCATGGTGGATCTCGAAGGAGCACGGAGTGAGAAGGAAAAGAAATACTGGAGCGAACGGATTCTCCGAAAATGGAGCCTCTTTGACCTGGAAAGAGCAAATACTCTCGCAAAATCGGGTCATTCTGACGACGCTGCCTTCCTTCTGGGGGAAGTCTTCAAACGGTCCCCCGAATTTTTGGTGAAGCCGCCGAAGTCCTTGTCTCCAACGCTCTTTCAGGACTATCTTTTGAACGAGGTGGACAAGGGTCAGGAACTTGCCGCCCTGAGACAGATGGATCTGAACGGGTTGCTGACCAGAACCGGGAAAAAAGAGGTCACCTTTGCGGCCTATTTGCACTTGACCAAAAGAAGGATCTTCGAGGAAAAATTTCATTATGCCATGCTGGACCTGAAGAAAGCTCTTGCCCTGAACCCGGAAAGCCCTGATGCCCGGCTTCTGGAGTCCCGGTTACTTCTCCAGGCAAAAAAATGGACGGACAAGGGTTATCAGGCATTTGCAGACCAGAATCTTCATCGGGCCATCTACTTTTGGAAGAGAGCCCAGGAAATACGTCCGGACGATAAAAGTCTTGCAGCGAATATCCAGAAAGCCCAGGAACTGCAGGAAAAATTGCAGGAAATTGAAAAAGAAACCGGCAAAAATGCGCCGGATACCACCTCGTCGCATACCCCCTGAACTGCAAAAAAAGCTTCGTCCGCATTATTCGATTGAGAGGCGGGCAAAAACCGCTGGAACGAATTTCCAGATCGTATACGAATAACAGAAGACCAAAAATTATAGAGGAGTCAGAGCAAATGAGTGGAATCGAATTGCCGGAATTTCCGAAAAACTGTCTGCACGCGCGGTGGTTCACCGACCCGGTTTGTTCCTGGAGCTTTGCGGCCGAAGATGCGATCGAAAGCTTCCTCAAGCATTTTTCCGGCAGGCTCGTTTTTGAAAACCGGATGTTCGTCCTGTACAGAGATCTGACAACCTTTCTGAAGCATCATGGGATGGAGTCCCCTGTCGATTTCGCCTCCCGGATTGAAAAAGTCTCCCGGGCGACCGGAAAAAGGATCAGCCCCGGGGCGTGGCGAAAAGGAAATGTTCCGCAATCGTCAGAAACCTGCTGTTTATGGGTCAAGGCGGCACAATCGATCGATTCCCTGAAAGGAAACGATTTCCTGTCCAGAATGAGAAAGGTTCTTTTTCACGAGGAAGAGAATATTTCGAGCCTTCCGGTTCTGCGGCAAATTGCGCAACAGTCAGGACTGGACCCGGTATCGATAGAGGAAAAGGTCCGGGAGGAGAGATGCGGAAATCTTTTATCCGAAGACATGAGCCTGGCAGAACAGGAAGGCGTGGAAACTCGTCCTACTCTGGTTCTTCGCAACAGCGGCGGGGATCGCGTGCTGATCGGTGGACTCATGGATCCGGAACTCTTCATTCATGCGGGAGAGGTTCTTCTTCGGGAAGCATGAAGCGGGAGTCGTTGTCAGCCAGGGCTTTTGCCCGGTGACCGAAGTCGCTGAAGAAGGTTTCGGGCTTCCTCCAGGGCTTCGCCCGTGTCCCGGGCCAAAAGGGTAAAGTGACCCATCTTCCTTCCAGGGCGGGCCTCCGATTTTCCATAGAGATAGAGGTTTACCCGGGGATCAGACAAAAGAATCCCGAAATCCGGTTCTCCCTCTGACCAGAGTTCCCCCATGAGGTTTCCCATGGCGGAGGGCATGACGAGGTCTGTTTCCCCCAAAGGCAGATCGCACAGGATTCGGACTTGCTGTTCGAACTGGCTTGTCGTGCAGCCGTCCAGAGTGAAGTGGCCGCTGTTGTGAGGGCGAGGAGCCAGTTCGTTCACCAGAAAACTGCCGTCGGAAAGCAGAAAATATTCGACAGCAAGTATCCCTGCGTACTCCATCTTCTCCGCGATAGCCCCGGCCATGTTTCGCAGTTTTGCGGCCGATTGATCCGTAAGACGGGCCGGAGCTGCAGACAGCTCAAGAACTCCTTCCCGATGAATATTTTCGGATATGGGGAAATAACGGATTTCCCCTCCCCTGCCCCTCCCCAGGATGACCGAAACTTCCTGAAGATAAGGGACCCGTTCTTCCAGAATGCATGGCACCTCTCCCCACTCGAAAAACTGATGGCTGGCTTCCCCGACGTTTTGAACGAGGCGCTGGCCCTTGCCGTCATATCCGAGCCGGCTTTTCTTCAAAATTGCCGGAAAAAGGAAGCCGTCCGGCAGATCGCCGAGATCCGTCGGTCGAAGAACCGGATGAAAAAAAGGTACCGGAAAACCCGCCCGGGAAAGGAACGTTTTTTCGCGGATGCGGTCCTGACAAATTCCCACACCATGAGCTTCCGGGACAACGATCCGTTTTTCCGAGAGCTTTTCGAGCGTCAGGACCGGCACGTTTTCGAATTCGGTGGTGATCGCCTGGACGTTTTCGAGGCAGAAGAGAATGGCCGATTCGTCCTCGAATCCGGCTGACAGGTGGAAAGTCGAAAAGTCCCTGGCGGGGGAGTTCGGATCCGGATCCCATGTCGTGACCCTGTATCCCATCGTCCGGGCAGCGATGGTAAA
>JAKBTR010000071.1 GCA_021844275.1 Nitrospirota bacterium
AATCAGGGCATCCCGTCCGAAGACTGTCGAAAACCAGGGCAGCCCGGCATACGGAATGAGCCCTTCCCGGACCGGAGTGCACAGCACCCTCAAGTCTTCGATAGCCTGACGACAGCACCGGTCCAGGAAGGGGTCCGAAGAACGGATCTTGGGCCAGGTCCCGATGAAGTCTTCCATCTCGCGGTGTCTTTTTCCGATAACACCCTTTATATCCGGAGCCTTTTTGCTCGAGACAGTCACGGGGACACTGACCTTGTTCCGAAATTCCCTGAATCGCGTCCGGACAAGAAAAGTGACGCTTTCTTCCGGGTCCAGCTCCAGCATCCAGCTCCACCCGGAACGTGCCAGATTCCCCTTCTCAGGACTTGTCAGACGGATGGAAGCTTCCCGCAACAGTCCGTCATCTCCCTTGTACCGGTAAACGGAAAAGTCCGGACCGGACGAATGCCATTCGACGTCGCGAGGAGCAGGATTTGCCCGAGATATCCCACGGATCTCGAAGAGATCCGTGAAATCCGATCCAACCTGCCACTCCATCGGAACGGTGACGGGATGGGGGCTCCTGTTTTCCACCTTGCATTCCTCGGAAAACCCGTCGGCTTCCAGGACTCTTGTCTGAGACATCGACAACCGAAGGACCTGGCCGTGACGCTCTCCCGGGGCACGGAAGGTCAAGAGAGGCATAATCCGGTGAATTTTTTCAAAATAAGGATTTTTTCTTCCCTGGACCCAGAGAGGAACAGGCTGAATCCCGAACAAACGAATGGTCCACCGGGAGATGTACCGCATTCCGTGCCAAAAATACCCATGGTAAGGGACCCTGTCGGATTCGACATCTCCCGATGGTGGCCATATGGCAAAATGATCGTCCGCCTTGAAGATGGAGTCGGAGGCGTCCAAAACGAGCAAGGGATGGATTTCATAGGGATGCGGGGATCGGTCCAAGGAATCTCCTTCTGATGCCAGGCGACGATTTTTCGTCAACAGGACCTGGTGGCACGTTCTTTGAACTTTCCTCAGAAACAGGATAGAATGGCGGAACGCAAAATCTAAGAAACAAGGCCCCGCAAATCCAGGGCAGCTTGGACGAGCCGCCGGACCGATGATGATGTTGTCCGGCCCCCAACTTTCAGGACGCGGATGGTCGCCAATAACAAATTGAACAGTATGACCGGATTCGGGGAATTCAGCACCCTTCCTCCTTTTGAAGGGTACCGCATAACCGCCAAATCACTCAACCACAGGAATCTCGAAGTCCAGACAACGTTACCGCGGGAGTGGGATCACCTTGATCTCGCCATCCGGAAACTCGTTGCACAGGAAATCCACCGGGGGCGGATAGAGATCACCGTCACCAGGACGGATGGTGCCGCAAGGAACGGGAGCTGGTTGCCCAGAGCCATAGATGCTTACTCCGATCTCATACGGCTCCAGGAGTTTCTGGGCCTTTCCGAACCGGTCCGGCTCGAGCACATTCTGATGCATCTGTCCCATGAGAGACCACCCCTATCGTCCCCGGTAGAGACCAAATCCGGCCTGACCGCCGTTTCTACCGCACTGGCATCCCTTGTGAAAAGCCGGGAGGAGGAAGGCGACTCCTTGCATCTGGTAATAGAGGGATTGATAAAAGCCGTTGAAGAATCCGTTCACCGGGTCGAAATCCAGAGACCCAGATCGGCGGAAACGGCCCGCTCAATTTTCATGAAAAAAATGAAGGACATGCTGTCTGACGTTCACCAACCGGAAACCGACCGCCGCATCGAGGAAGAGGCCCTTTTCTATTTGTCGAAAAAAGACAATGAGGAAGAGTGGCAGCGCTTTCGAATCCACATGACCCGCTTCCGGCAGGACCTTGCGGAAGGCGGGGCGATCGGGAAATCGCTGGACTTTCTTCTCCAGGAAATGCAGCGGGAAATCAATACCTTCATTACCAAGGAAGCCCAGCCGGATGTCTTTCAGCCGGCCATGGAAATACGCAATACATTGACAAGGTTAAAGGAACAAATTCAGAATGTCGAGTAAGTATCACGGATTTGTCAACATCGGTCTGGGCAATCTTGTCTCTCTTGAACACATCATCAGCGTCGTGGGAGTCAGTTCGGCTCCCGTCAGAAGGATGAAGGATGCGGCTCAGGAAAAAAGCCTTCTGATCGATGCATCCGAAGGGCGTCGGACCCGCTCCGTCATCATCATGGATAGCGGACACGTAATTCTGTCGGCACTTCAACCGGAAACCCTGGCGGCACGCCTCAACAACTGGGATGAAGAACTTTCGTCGGAAGGGGATCCCGATTGATTCCGCTGACATTCCATCTCTCAATGAAAAGCCGCTTCCAACTTTGATGGAGTATCGTCCATGACTGTTCCAGGAGGGAAATCCATACGGTCCCCGAATCCGGCCCCGTCTCCGACGATTTATGGCAAACGGCTTTACACTCCGCTCCTGTTTGTCGTTTCGGCTCCGTCCGGAGCTGGAAAGACTTCCCTTTGCAAGGAAATCGCAAAAAAGTCTTCCTGGATACACTACTCTGTGTCCTATACGACTCGCTCTCCCAGACCCGGAGAACAGGATGGTATCGACTACAGTTTCGTATCCAGGGGA
>JAKBTR010000093.1 GCA_021844275.1 Nitrospirota bacterium
AAAGCGTCGAGACCTGGGCGGACCGTTTCGATCCCGCTATTCCCGACAAGATGCTTCTCACTGCATACCGTCGGGCCGACGTTCGGGAGCTGAATGCTAGGGCGAGAGAGGTCCTGGCGGAAAGGGGTCACTTCTCCGGGCCCCGGGTCGAGACGACCGTCCGGGACCGGGACGGAAATTCAGAAGGAAAGCGGGAATTCCAGGCCGGGGATCGGCTCTATTTCAGGAAGAACGACAGGAAACTGGGGGTCATGAACGGGGAGACCGGAACACTGATGAAGATCGATGTAACGAACGACGGGAAGGACTGCGTTTTCACTGTGAGGATGGACAAGGGATCGGAGGTCCGGTTCGATCCGCGGGACTACGCTCAGATCGACCATGGATATGCGATCACGATCCACAAGAGCCAGGGAGAGACCGTCGATTTTTCCTCGAACTTGGTCACGGGCATGGGGCTGAACGCTCTCTATGTCCAGTTGACCCGGCACCGGGAGGGAACGCGGATCGTGATGACGGAGGACCAGGTCGACAAGATGGTCCAGAACCAGGGAATCGAACTGGCTCCCACGGACCGGATGATCGATTTCACCGAGCAGTTGCTTTCAAAGCGGCCGGAGCTTGTCCATTCGATTCCGGAAGACTGGAACAAGGATTTCGATGTCTGCCGGGGATTTCTCGACAAACATTCAGGGGTCGAACTCGGAGCCCGGAAGGATCGGGAAGGATACGACGGCCCGCTGGAAAAGGTCAAGGCCCTTCTCGCCTCTATCCGGAAGAACGAGAAGTTGAACGTCCTGGACTTCGAGATTATGGACGACAAAGAAAGGAAAGAGGAGCGGGCGATCGGAAGGGATCTCCAAAAGGAAGTGGAGGGAAGGGAGATCCCGTCAGGGATCAGCCATCACGGGAAGATGGAAGAAGGGATCCGGCCGATTGATCGGGAAAGAGAACGGGAATATGAACCGGAAAGGAAAGGGATGGAGATGGGGATGTGAAAAGAATTCAACTCCCCTTTCAATCGCTGGGGGGGCGTGTGCTTCACCCCCTTATGCGCCGGGAGGCTTACAGACCCGCCCGAGCGCCCGACGGCGGGCGGGAGCAAGCAGGTTTCCGGTCGCTCTTCTCTCCCACCCATCATCATCCCGGAGAGTCACCCTGGCCGTCTTTTCGGGCAGAGTGCGGCGGGGATCCTGCCGCCACGCCGAGGGAGAGGGGGTGTATCCGCACGGATCGGACCCCCTTTCGTTATCCGGTTAACATGGTATACTAAAGTTATCCGGATAACACCATACAAAGGAGGCGTTATGGGCGCTAAGACGGGTTCTGAAAGAGTCAGGGCATGGAGGATCCGGAACCTGAGAAAGTTTTACAGGACGGAAATTTTGCTGGACCAGGAGGATGCGGCCAAACTGGACATGCTCTGTGCGGAGAAGGGACTGGACAGGTCTGCTGTTATTCGGGAACTGATCCGGTCGGCAACGTTAACTGGATAACGCAGAGGGAGAAGACTTTGACTTGACGTTAGGTCGCTCAAAGGAAACCTTATGCAAAAGGAGGGATAGATGATTCTCGAAGTGGCAACTCTGAACGTGAAGATTGGGCAGGAATCCCAATTTGAAGCGGCATTTGATCGGGCACAGGGTATCATTTGCACCATGAAAGGATATATCGCACATCAGCTTCAAAAGTGCGTGGAACACCCAAATCGATACATGCTGTTCATCCAATGGGAAACGCTGGAAGATCACACTCAAGGCTTTCGGGGATCGCCAGCATATCAAGATTGGAAAAGGCTATTGCATCATTTCTACGATCCGTTTCCAAATGTCGAGCACTATGAAAAGGTATATTCTAGTTCATCTTCAGAATTATCCGGATCCACGGCAGAGGAAGAGAAACCCTGGCGAAGCTCGAGGAACTCCGGATCCGGACCTACAACCTGACGATACGGGACGCGATCGCGCTCAAGGCGGTCATGGTGAAGACGGGAGAGACGGCGAACCAGGTGATCGGACGGCTCCTGGTCCAGGCGGCCAAGGAGGTCGGGAAGGACCTGACGTGATGGAGCAGGGAAGGAAGGAGCGGAAAGAAGAAAAGGAAGAAGTATCGAAGGATCTTGCCGTTTAAGGGAGAAAAACCGTTCCAGAACCGCCCAGGAGAAGGGCGGCCGCTGCGGAGAAAAGGAACGAGAGGATAGGAAAGAGGCGGCCAGGAGCTTCTCTCTCAATTTTTACTTCAGTTTTCTTTCTCGCACAATGGAAAATACCCGTTATTTTTTTCGTAATAAACGCTTGACAGTATTGTTATGGAGAAGTATTATTTCGACTATTCAGCACAGAAATAGTTTCCTTCTTGATCGTCATTGTTCCTGGATCTCTGTTTCTTGAGATGGTAGAACAAAAGGGGTGGGA
This sequence comes from Nitrospirota bacterium, assembly GCA_021844275.1. The sequence continues at coordinate 2,415 of JAKBTR010000093.1, forward strand.
CTTGTCTGTGCTGATAAATTAGTTGTTTTTCTGTTTTTATTTTCCGGTATTTCAGGGATCTCCGGAGGAAGACTTACTTCCTCCGAAATGGTTTTTTCATTTAACGAAAGGACCGAAGTGATGAGAAGAACTCTTCTGATGTTCGTCTCGCTCTTTGCCCTGGCATCCGTCGCGGTG
>JAKBTR010000020.1 GCA_021844275.1 Nitrospirota bacterium
AAATCACCCACGCAAAGAGGCTGTCGCATATACCGGCCATCTCCCGGTACCGGAAAGACCGGAACCCGTTTCATGAAACGCGACAACCAGCCCAAATGCTTTCTGTCAAACCATCCGAACATAAGCGTTGGGCGCAAGATAACACATGTTATCCCGCTTTCAAGAACAATCCTCTCCTGCTCCCGCTTTGTGTGGGTATAGTCGTCGTCGGCGACCGATTCGACGACCGACGAGCTGATATGGACCGTAAATGGAACGGAGTATTTTTTTATGGCATCAATTATTCGCATTGTTGAGTCAAGATTGTTGCGTACAAAAGGAGCAGCTTCCTTGGCACCAATCTGGGCCTGAAGCATGACGCAACAGGAAGCTCTTTCAAAGTGCTTCCTCCATTCACCCTCTTCGGCAAGGTCGGCATATTCGATCAGGATGTCCGGATGGAGATTCTTCATGATCACCATGTTTTCCTGGTGCTTGTCGAGAACGACGAGATTCCTGTAGCCCTTCTCCTTGAGACGGACGACAAGATTCTGGCCCACAAGCCCGGCCCCGCCGGGAAGCACGATCTTCGAATCTGGAGAGAGCAAGAAAGATTCCTTTCCCTAGTTTATTGTCAAAGATTCATTTTCTTGAAGACTTTCTCGGGGATGATTCGGATGAGGAGCATAATTCCCCTCCAAAAAAACGGAGTATACAGAACGTCCCGTTTTTTCTCCGTCCCTTTCACGATGGATTTGGCGACCGATTCCGGAGTCGCCCAGAGCAACCCTTTTTTGAATCCTACGGTCATGGGTGTGTCGACAAATCCGGGTTTTATCGTCATGACATGGACTCCTGAAGAGGCAAGACGGTTTCTGAGGCCCTGTAGAAAGGTCGTGACTGTTGCCTTGGCCGATCCATAGATATAATTGCTTTTTCGTCCCCGGTCCCCGGCAACGGACGAAAGAACAGCGATCAATCCACTTCCTTGTTTCTCGAACCTGTTTGATAGAAGGGTCAGGAAAGAGATCGTTGAAAGGGCATTGATCGAGATTTCCCTCAATGTCTCTTCGACCGATGTCTCGCATTTCTTTTGGTCGGGAAGGGTTCCCTGGGCGATGAGGACGGTATCCAAGCCTCCCATCGAATTAAAAGCCTCTTCGATCAGTCGAGGATGGGAATCGAAGTCCGTGGCTTCGAAAATTGCTGTTTCGACCTGTTCTGCTCCCCGGATGGACAGATCATTTTTCATGGTGACCAATTTGTCCGGATTCCTTCCCGCAAGAAAAATCCGGTCCCTGTGTTCTGCGAACAGGCGGGCAGTCGCCTGGGCAATGGCCGATGTGGCCCCGATGATCAGAATGCGTCTCATCCTTCTCCTATCGTGACTCTTCTCCAGAAATCCGAAGATAGACCCGGATCCTTGAATCGGAGGAATTCTTCCCATTTCGGGAAAAAACGTCGAAAGCTCTTTCCCGACATTCGTGCATCCTTGGCGGGGTAAACGGCTCCACCCGAAGAGGCAACAATTTCGTCGAGCCGGTTGAAAAGCGACAGGGTTTTCTCGCCCCTGTTCGGAAAGTCGAGGGCCAAGGTGATTCCCGGGCGAGGAAAGGAAAGCAGTCCAGGTGAGGAAAGATTGCCGAAATGTTTCAGCACGGCCAGAAAGGATCCTTCCCCAGAGCGGGCAATTGCCGAAAGAAGCCGCCGGACAGCAGTTCCCTCTCTGTCTTCAGGAATAACGCACTGGTACTGATAGAAGCCTTTCCTCCCATACATTCTGTTCCAGCAACCTATTCCGTCCAGTGGGTAGAAGAATGGATCATAGGGCCCTAACTTTTCGGAATGTTTTCTAACCTGCTTTCGATAGTACACCGTATTGAAGACCCTGAGCGTCAGGGCGTTGACCATGGAAAAGGGGAGGGCTACAGGGAAATTCCTGACTTTTCGGGAAGAACAGGATCCCGGAGACGAGACAAGCGGAGAAGCGTGGTTTCCCCTCATGAACAATCCCCGTCCCAGACTCTTCCCCTGTCCCAGGCAGTCGATCCAGGACACCGTATACTCATAGTCTCGATCCGATTCCTCCGACAGAATGAAGAATTCGGAGAGATCTCCGAATCGGATCGTTTCGCTCCGGATCAGGGGACTCGTGATCGGCTTGAGTGCGATTTCAGCCCAGAGAATGACACCTGTGAGCCCCAGACCCCCAATAGTGGCAGAAAAGAAGTCCCTGTTTTCATATGGTGAACAAAGGATGCGGGAATCATCCGAGCGCAAAATTTCAAAGCGGAGGACATGGCATCCGAAGGTGCCCGAACGATGGTGGTTCTTGCCGTGGACATCGTTGGCGATGGCTCCCCCGACTGTCACGTACTTGGTCCCCGGAGTGACAGGGAGGAACCATCCCTGCGGGACGGAAAAAGAAAGAATATCTGACAGGAGAACTCCCGCTTCGCAGCGAAGAATGCCGGTCGTCCGATCGAAAGAAAGAAAACGGTCGAGTTTTCGAACGTCGAGCAAAAAACCTCCATCGTTCAGGCAGGAATCCCCATAGCTTCTTCCGTTTCCAAAAGGA
>JAKBTR010000118.1 GCA_021844275.1 Nitrospirota bacterium
GGCAAGGTTCGCCTCACATCCAGGCGCTGGCGTGAGACCGGACAAAGTCCCAGTCGATGTTGAAATCCGAGTGGTTCCATGTCTTCTGGACGGGCGGTGGGGTGTTCGCCGACCATTCGATGTGACGGATAAAAGGTTTGACGACCGACAGGCCCTGACGGCTCTTCAGAATCAGAATGGAAAAAGACTGGTTCGTTTTGGGGCTTTTCCCGGGAGCCGGATTGCGGGAATGATACTTGGTGACGACGCCGACTTCTCCGTCTGAAAGCTCGACGACTGTTCCCACCGGATAAATCCCCATGCTGAGAAAAAATTTTATGCTCCATTCCGGATCCAGCGATTCGCGGGAAGCTTCCAGAATATTCCGGAGAGCTTTGGAGGGAGAGACACCTCTTCGATAGGAGCGGTCGGAAGTCATGGCGTCGAAGGTATCAAGGATCATGATCGCCCGCGTTACGCTGTCCGTCGCCTCATAGAGGACAGCGTCCGGATAACTTTTGCCGTTTCGTCTTACATGGTGCTCGCCAGCGACGCGGGAAACCATGGGAGGAAGATTGCTTCGTTCGGAAAGAAGCTTCTGCCCCATGACCGGATGATTTTGGATGACGTCCCACTCTTCTTGATCCAGAGGAGAGGTCTTGTGAAGGATGTCCAGGGGTATGTGGACTTTCCCCAGATCGTGAAACAATCCCGAAAGCCCCCAGAGGACTGCTTCGTCCTGGGTGCTCCCCTGAAAGTGGGCAAGGTAAAGGGACAGGAACATTGTATTGACCGAATGGATGAATGTTTCGTCGTCCGTCGACTGGAGATGGGCGAGAAAAAGGTAGGCGTCCGGGTACTGCCGTCCCAGTTTCTCGACCTCTTCGAGAGCGTTCACGAATGGAGTCGTATCGATTTTTCCGGATTCGGGCATCCTGCGAAGCTCTTCGAACAGGGTCTTGTATTTGAAAACAAGATATTTGTGAAGACTGGTCAGCATCTCCGCAACCTTATAGGAGGGGAGAGAAACCTCTTTCAAATGGAGGGGGTTTTCCGGGACGGGAGGAGGCAATGCGGAAGTGTCCTGGGACGAAGGTTCTTCATCGACGGTCACCATGGCCACTCCAAGCGCTTTGAGGCGATCGATGTCTTCTATTGAGCGGATATGAAACCGGTGGGACAGAAAAGGTGTTTCCAGCCAGCTTTTGTCGATCCCGATCACATGATCGCCGATCTTAAGCCGGTTGACCGGAATCGTCCGGTATTTTTTCAAGGCTTCGTCTTTCCGTAAAAAGCGAAAGGCTTTGTCCTGACGCCTGAACGGTTCCGGCAAATGGAAAAATCAGAATAATGAAGACCAGGGGGATGGTTTTTTACCAGACTGACCATGCGTCCGGACAATGCGGGCGGCCCTCCGGGAATCGGCTCTTATCGGGGTTAACGGAAAACAGCTTGCCTGGGTGAAACCGTATCGGTTGCCACTATGTAGGGATATCGACTCCCGCACCGTCCGGAATTTCGGCTTCCCCTCATCAGGAAGCATTGTTTTTGGCATTCTGTCAGACTTTGAGGAAGTTCGCAATTTATTTTTAGGCGCGGATGTATTGAGGAATGGTGAATCCCTGTAATAAGGTGTAGCAAGAGACTTTCTTCATGTCCTGGACAGAATGCCGGAAAGTGAGATCGGATGCCGTTTTCTGGCGTCGGAACGAGTCACGCATTCATAAAAAAGACAAGGGAGACCGGTATGAGGACAATGCCCGGAAAGCCATATCCTTTGGGCGCAACGTGGGACGGAAAAGGCGTCAATTTTGCCCTCTTTTCGGAAAATGCGGAAAAGGTCGAACTCTGTCTGTTCTCTTCGTCCGATGCTCCCCAGGAATATTGCCGGGTGCTGTTATCCGATCAGAGCAACCATGTCTGGCATGTCTATCTCCCGGAAGCCCGGCCCGGGTGGCTTTACGGATACCGTGTCCACGGTCCCTATGCTCCCGGAGAAGGGTTGCGGTTCAACCCATATAAAGTGTTACTCGATCCCTACGCCAGGGGTGTCGCCCGCCGTGTGCAATGGGACGACGCAATGTTTTCCTATCCTTTGGGGAATCCACGGGAAGACCTTCAGGTGGACGCGACGGACAACGCTCCTTATGCCCCTTTAGGCGTTGTTGTCGACCCCTCCTATCAATGGGGAGACGATCGGTCGCCACGAATACCCTGGGAAGAGACAATCATTTACGAAGTCCACGTCAAGGGTTTTACGGCTTCACATCCGGATATTCCCGCCAACCTGCGGGGAACCTATGCCGGTCTTGCGAGCGAACCTGTCGTCGATTACCTGCTCTCCCTGGGGGTGACCGCGGTCGAGCTCCTGCCCGTTCATCAGTTCGCCAGCGAGTATGGTCTTGTGAAAAAGGGTTTGACGAACTTCTGGGGATATAACACCTTGTCGTATTTCGCTCCGGATAATCGCTACGGGTCCGGTGAGATGTCGAACGTGGACGAATTCAAGATGATGGTGAGGACCCTGCACGATGCGGGGATCGAGGTGATTCTGGATGTCGTA
>JAKBTR010000041.1 GCA_021844275.1 Nitrospirota bacterium
TTCTTTCTCAGGATTCCTGTCGGGAGCCTATCATCTCCGATCCGGACCCAACAACGACGCCAAAGCCGCAATACGGGGCAAACATCTCCCCTAGACCATTTTTCCTTCCCCGGCGGTCTCCGGATCTCCCGGTTTTCTTCCGGCCGGGAGATCGAACGTGGTGATTTCGATCCAGTGGTTGTCGGGATCGAAAAAGTATACCGAAAGGCTGATCCCGTGGTCGTCATACGTAAAAGGGATACTTTTTTCCCGAATGTCCCGCAAAGCTTCATGAAAACCATTTCGGTCGGTATTGAATGCGATGTGACGGTCGGGAACCCGGTCGTTGCCGGGTCCATCTCCCGGATTTGGTGAAGCGTTCGGGGGGTGAATAAGAGCCACGCAAGTATCACCCGCGCAAAGCATGGCGGGATAATCCCCCCATTCGCGCTCGTACCTCCTTTCAAGTCCGAGAACCTCTTCGTACCACCGAATCGACCTTTTCAGGTCGGAAACAGGGATCGCGACGTGATCCAGAAACCGGATCCTCATGGCCTCCTCCTTCCGGGAAAATCGCTTCGTCGAAAAATCGTCCTGACCATCGGACATGCGATGGTCACGGTTTGACAATCAGGGAACGCACCCATTAAAATGAGTGTTCCCATGGAATTGATCTGATCAGACGTGCTTTGCCGTCCGGTTCCAGTATTTTTCCGTTGATCTGATAGACCGATCGACATCAAAACAGAGAAAACACTCGGAAAACGCCGGCAGAAAGCCGGATTTTCATTATAACGAACATTTCTCATTATAACGAACTAAGGAGTGACTGTGTCCCAGTATCGTGTTCTTGCCGGTCCCGAAGCCTTCCTCCCGCCAGCTGCCGCCCTGATGGGTATTTCCCTGCCGGATCCAGGCCAAGGCCACATCGAAGGCCGCATCGTCTCCGAAGACGAAGCTATTGAGGAAGCTGCCCGAAAGCTTTCCGCGGCCAAGGTTCCTACCTTCTTCCCCGGTCCCCAGGTTCTGTGGAAATGGAATGAAAAATCGGCCAAAATGGCCAAGGTCATCAAAAAAGCTTCCGTCGAAGGCGGAATCAAGATCATTCCGATGTCCGACTACCGTCCCAAATATCCCAAGATCGACCCGGAAACGGAAATCAACCCCAACCACCCGAACCTCACCATCTGGCACAACAAGATCGATGTCTGCCTTTTCGTGGGAGTACATTGCCACCAGGCCAATTTGGCACTCAAGATCATTCGGGGCGGCACTTCCTGCTATACGCTGGCATTCTGCTCGTTCGCAGGCCACGAAGACGCCAATTTGTCCATCCGGGATACAGGTCCGGAAAAGTTCGAAAAGCTGACGGAATTTTTGATCAAGATGCGGAAAAATTCAAAAGGCTTCTGATGCCTTGAAACCGTTGCCTGAATGAAAAACCCGCCATACGGCGGGTTTTTTTTTCCAATCAAAGGCGGTGACGACTGTGTACGTCGAACAAAAATGGAAGATCAACCGGGAAAAAAATGAACACGCCCGGTCATGCCCCGGCCTCATTCCTCCCGATCAGGCAAAAGGAAAGATCCTGCGAGAGACGATTTCTCTCACGTTGCCAGACCAGTCGCGCCTGAACATACTCCTGTTCGAAAACGGCCTGTTTTCTGTCGTCGGGGAAATTTCACTGCAACCCTCGCATATTCTTCCGGTTCTGGAAAATGTTCGGGAGAAGATCGAACACCTTTATCCGGACTTTTATCGAAAGCTGGACAAGTTGTCCGAGGATGATCGAAGAATACAGGCACTGGCAAGAATGGAAAACATCCTGGGCGCCATCCGGAACAACGCTTCTTCGAATCCTGCACTGCTGGAATCGGTCAAGGCCCTGCTCGAAGAACTGGAATCCGGGAAGACTTCACCGGGATGCGGCGTTCCGAAGGATTCAGAATTTCCCGAAAAACCGGGAAACAAGATAGAGCAAAAAAGATAGAAAAACGCTTAAAAGCAGGCCTGTCATGAGAGGAAAATAGAGCTTGAATCCCGGACGTTCCACGACAATGTCCCCGGGAAGATGCCCCAGAACAGAGAAGATCCCTCTTCCGGCTCCCTTTTCCACGAAAAGGGAGATTCCGGCCAACAGCAAAAAGACAATTCCCAGAACAAAAAACAGTCTGGACATCACGACATCTCGATCATCCGGTCCAAAGATTTCCGGGCGTCTCGCAGAATACCTTCCGGCAAATCGATCTCCGGAGCCAAATCTTCAAGTGCCCACAGGATTTTCTCAAGAGAGTTGACTTTCATGTTCGCGCAGTCGCAGGACGAGCAGGCCGGAATAAACTCCTTGTCGGGATTTTCCTTCTGCAGGCGGTGGATCATACCCAGTTCCGTTCCCACAACCACCTTATGGGCCGAATTTTCCCGAACGGCAGTTGCCATACGGCTGGTGCTCGACACAACGTCAGCCTTTCTCGCGACATCCGGCTGACATTCCGGGTGAGCGATCACAAAGGCTCCCGGATGTTCCTCCCGC
>JAKBTR010000027.1 GCA_021844275.1 Nitrospirota bacterium
GACAAAGCCATAGCCGTCGGGGTGGGACAAAAACATTCCTTCCCGAAAATGAAGTTTGTCCGGAAGTCCTGCATATCCGCCCTTCAGCAAAATGACCTGTTTTTCCGCCACAAGACGGTCGAGCGCTCTGGATACGTCACTTCTTTCCTTCTTCTTTCTCAGAACGGCTTCGACGAGCCTGTCGCTCCGGACAGGCTTCTGGGCTTCTTCCCGCAAGAAGGCCAGGATTCTCTCTTCGGGAGTCAACGGATGCTCGTCTGACTTGTCTTTTGTCACAATTCCTCCGGTTTCCGCTCTTCAGTTCAGGTGCTTCTATTTTGTGCTTCCTGTCACACGGCCTGTTTTTTGACCGGAGGAGAATGCCATACCGAATCCCCAAAAAATCAGCACTCCTGCCTGGAATCCTTACTTCCGCTATCCTAGCATGAATTTCCCGAACAATGCGTTCCTGTTCCCGGGCCGGGCGAGAGCATCTCCTCCCTCTGTTGCATTCCGTTTATTTCTTATTTTAGAATGCATTTGCGAAAAATACATTTTTCGAGTAGGATTCCGACGATCATTGCGCTTGGTTATGGTCAATAACCCGGACACAAAAGGGGCTGAAGCTAAAAAGGCGGCATTTCAGGTCATTCCGCCGAAAATGAAAGAGAATGAAAGACTCCTCCCTGTCTCCCTTTCCCGAAGGCGTGACGAAACAGCAGATGAAAGATGTCTGCTTTCTCCCGCCAAGGGGTGTGTACCGACAAAAGCAAACTCCATCCGGTGGGCCTGACTCAGGCAATCCAACCGAACGACAATCCTGTCTTTACCTGACATATTTTCGGTTGCCAACGTCTTTCCGGGCAACCATGTCATCCGTTCCTGCTCCAACAGAAGAAAATGCGTTCCATATCGATTTTTTGCAGGTCAACAGCCAAGGGAACCTGACAAAAGGCGTCCGCTTCGGGGACAGAACCTTCCGATGTTCTCCGGCAGACGTATCTCAACTCCATCCAATCCCGGGCACTTACTTACACAAGCGGACACACATCTCATCAGGAGGAACTCATGTCCCGTAACCTCTTTCGTTCTTTCTCCCGTCTGGCTGTTTCGTTTTTAGCCGTTCTGGGATCTCTTGCCCTTCTTGTCTCTCCGGAAGTCGTCATGGCGGATAACGCTGCTCCGGCAGCGGCTCCCCAGACGACCGCCCCGGCAGCACCTGCTGCTCCGGCGAAGAAACCGGTCGCCATGAAAAAGAAAACGGCTGTCAAGAAAAAACATGCCAAGAAGGCGTCTTACAAGGGACCGTCCTTTGAAGGCAGAGTCGTGGCCACTGACCTTTCCTCCTCTCCGGCCACTCTCGTCGTGTCCAGGAGTCTTGGCAAGAAAAAGGGAACGGTCGTGTTTGGCGGAGACCTGACATCCCGTACGGTCATCATGAAAGGCCACAAACGCGTCAAGGCTTCCGCGATCAAACGCGGACAGCGGGTCGTTGTTCATTATCGAAAAGCCATGGGATCCCTGGCGATCACTTCCGTCTGGATCCGGTAGGCCTATCGACCGTAAGACGCCCCGGAATCCGGAGACAATGTGTTTCCGGAGAAACGACAGACATCATTTATAGAGAGACATTTCCGGTCTTAGTCCGGAAATATTGACCCATTCATTCAATTTAAGGAGTTATCGATGCGCTTCAACAAAACCCTCATGGGCCTGTCCATTCTTTTCGCCGGAATTCTCGTCACCGGAGGCTGCGCTTCCACAAACGGTGCCGGTGCCGGCACCCAGTCCAACACGACCGAATCGACTCCGGCCCCGGCTCCTGCTCCGGCCCCGGAAGCATCGAATGCGTCTTCCACCCAGTCGGACATTGAATCCTCTCTTTCGCGGGATATTACCTACGGGTTTGACAAATCCGTCCTGACCAGCGAAGACCGCCGGATTTTGAAGAAAGACGCCGCTATTCTGAATGCCAATCCAACCGTTCATGTCGTGATCGCTGGACATGCCGACGAACGGGGAACCGATACCTACAACATCGTTCTTGGCCAGAAGAGAGCCAAGGCGGCGATGATGTATCTGGTCAACCTCGGAATCAAGAAAAACCGCATCAAGATTGTTTCCTACGGAAAAAGAACCATTCCGGGGTATGACCTTTGCTCCGATCACAACGAACAGTGCTGGAGCAAGAACCGGATCGCCCACCTGATGAAGATCACGATGTAATTCTGTCGGATCCTGTCTGTAAAAAAGGGGGCGATCGCCCCCTTTTTTATTGGGAGAATTTCTGTTTTCCGACTTGAGTCGACTGCCATTTTATGGCATCGTTAAGCACCAATTGTTGCTCCTTGATGAGGGGGAAAACGATATTGGAAAGAATCTTCCCGGGAAAGATTCCGGGGGGATCCCTTTTCAACCTCCTTCTCCCCTTCTCAGTCGGCGGAAACGAGAATCTGGTTCCCCGGAAAAGGGGCGATGTTTTGAAAGAAAGCACCTGGCGTGTTGTTTCCGGAGCAATGCGCGCCGCTCCATCACCCGAGACAGGCCTCTTCCAATAACCCCATTCTCAAAGGAAGACTGATGCCCATTGCCAATTTCAACCCCCTCTTCTCCCGACGGACCCTCCTGTCCGTTCTTTTTTTTCTGACACTTTCCGGATGTGCACACCAAAACGGACAAAAATCCCTGGCTCCGGGCCCCGATGATTCGAACCGGTTGCCGGGCATCATTGTGAGTGGACACTCCAGGTCCTTTCATCCCCAACAAAAAGTCGAGTCGTCACCGCAGATTTATTCCTCCCCACCGAAAACTGCGCCTGTGCAGGTGGCAAAAACGACTCGCCCCGTCGCAAAGCTGACCCGTTCCACTCCGGCGAAGAAGCTTCCCTTGCAGAAGGATATCTATTTTTCTTTTAATTCGAAAAAGATTTCCTATGCCAATCTCTCTGTCCTTCACGCCTACTCCAGGCTTCTGCGGAAAAATCCCCGCCTGGCCCTTCGTCTCTACGGACACACCGATCCGGTCGGAAGCAGCAGGTTCAACCATAAACTGGGGCTGGAGCGGGCATTGGCTGCCCGAAGAGTACTTCTCGCCACAGGTGTTCCGGCCAAACGTATTTTTGTTTTTTCGGAAGGGAAAAAGATGTCCCGGGAATTTCCCGAATGTAAAAAACCCAATCCGGTTTGCTACGCCCGGGACAGGGCCGTGCGGATTAAAGTGGTAAAGATGAAAATCCTTTCCGGTATTTCAAAAAACCATAAACCAAAAAAAAGGACGTGACAAACACGGCGCAGGAAAAAACAACGCTCCCGACAATAAAAGGCCAGAGAACCAGTTTGATTTGGGCAATCACTGTTTTGTAGGGCATTCGGGAAAGGGCGGAAAGAGAAGGAAAGTTCAGTTTTTTTTCCAGCAGTATCCCTCCGAGCTTGATCTCGAGGACATAGGACGGCAGGAACACCGGAATAAATGTCCAGGGGTTGTTGATCCATGTGCCGAGTATGGCCAGGGGAACAGAAACCCTGAACAGATACCCCAGACCCATCACAAGCAGCGTATGAAAACCAAATGGGGGAAGGAAGGCTGCAGAAAATCCCAGCGCCATTGCCAGGGAAACCTTGACCGGATCGGGGTCGTTCCGGACAAGCTTGAAAAGTTTTTCTTTCCAACGGCCGTATCGATTATCGGGTGTGGTCAAATCCCGTCCTTTCCAGACGTACTTGTCGCCGGTTTTTCCCCGTCATCGTGACGGAAGGCGTTTGATCTCCTGCATGTCGCACGACAACTTCACCCAGCGGGATCAGTTTTTCAGGCTCTCCCCGTATCTGTTCCTGAATGCGGGAAATCGCATCCCCTCCCACTCCCGGGCGAACGGCAAAGAGAATGTCGTAGTCCTCCCCCCCATCCCAGGCCATCCCGAACGGGTCCTGCCCCAGGAGGGACGAAGGACGCTGCAAATGATCGAGCCAGTTTTCCGGAGGATCCAGACGGACCGAAACACCGGACTGGTCCGCCATGGCAAAGATGGCCTGTCCGAGTCCGTCAGACGTATCCATCGTCGCCACGACCTGGTCTTCCGCATTGACAAGCTCCGAAAACCAGGGGTACGTCCGGGGACGACAAAAGGCGGACACGGATTCTGCCATGGCCTGGTGATCGGAAAGACCTGAAAGAAGAGCAGAATATCCGGCTTTTGCCAATCCCGGCCTGCCGAGCAGGTAGAGCATATCGCCCGGAAGAAGACCGTCCCTCCCCGGAAATCGGCCCGCGGGAGACCGGGCCAAAAGAGACAGGACCGCGTCGAATCCCCCCGTCGCCCGTGAAATATCCCCGCCCACCACCGGACAATCAAAGCGACGGCAGGCGTCTGCCAGCCCTTCGTAAAAAGAGAAAATTCGCTCTTCCGGAAAGTTCTTCGGAATCCCCAACGCCACCAGGGCGGAAACAGGGGTCCCTCCCTTGACATAAACATCGCTCAGATTGACGACGAGAAGCCTGGAGCCAACCTCCCGGGGGGTCATCCAGTCCCAGCGAAAATGGACGCCTTCCCTTTGGCTGTCGGTCGTCCAGAGGAGATTGTCTGTCGCCGGAGAGACAAGACAGGCGACATCATCACCGATCCCCCGAAGAACCCGGGGCGGCATTGGGCCCAGAATCCCCGAAAATTTTTTGATCCAGTCAGACTCCATGTCAGGTGTGTGTTCCAGCAGAGAACACCCGGTCGAACACCTGTTCCATCCGCTGGACGGGCGTGATCCGGAGTGCATTTTTGACTTCCGCCGGGATTTCCGAGAGATCCCGTTCATTTTCTTCCGGTATCAGGACCTCTTTCATGGAAAATCGCCTGGCCGCCAGAAGCTTTTCTTTCAGTCCCCCAATGGGAAGGATCCGCCCCCGAAGAGTGATTTCCCCCGTCATGGCAATATCTCCCCGAACCGGACGGTTTGTGGCGGCCGACGCCATCGCGACCGCCATGGTAATACCCGCCGATGGACCATCCTTGGGAATCGCCCCTTCCGGAACATGCAGATGGATATCCTTTCTCGACCAGAAATCGACCGGAACCCCCGTCGATTCGGCATGGGATCGAACATATGTCAGGGCAGCCTGTGCCGATTCCTGCATCACATCGCCCAGTTTTCCGGTGACCTTCAGGTTTCCGCGCCCTTTCATCAACGTGGCTTCGACAAAGAGGAGATCTCCTCCCGTCGGTGTCCACGCCAACCCCCTGACAACCCCTACGAGAGGTTTTTCCTCCTCCGGGGTCTCACGGTAGGGGGGCTGTCCCAACCAGTCCATCAATGTTTCCGGTCCGATGCGGAACGTTTTCTTTTTCCCCTCCAGAATCCCGACCGCCATTTTGCGACAAAGACTGCCCAGACGACGCTCCAGGGAACGGACACCGGATTCCCGGGTGTACTCCCGGATCAGGCGTTCCAGAGCCGCGTCAGTCAAATCCGCCTGTTTTGACGAGATGCCATTTTCCTTTCGTTGTCGCGGCCAGAGATGCTGGCGGGCAATTCCCTTTTTCTCTTCTTCGGTGTAACCGGGAATTTCGATGACCTCCAGTCTGTCCAGGAGCGGAGAGGGAAGAGTGTCCAGAACGTTGGCCGTTGCCAGAAAGAGGACATGGGATAAATCGTACGGCAGGTTCAGGTAATGGTCGCTGAAGTTTTTGTTCTGACGGGGATCCAGAACTTCCAGGAGAGCGCTATAGGGGTCTCCCCGAAAATCCGCCGCCATTTTGTCGATTTCGTCGAGCATGAACACCGGATCCGTGACACCAGCCTGACGCATGCCCTGCAGGATCCTCCCCGGAAGAGAGCCCACGTAAGTTCTCCGATGGCCCCGGATTTCGGCTTCGTCCCGGATTCCTCCCAAAGAAAGTCGAACAAAAGGGCGCCCCAGGGCTTTGGCGACGGATTCTCCCAGAGAAGTCTTTCCGACACCCGGAGGCCCCACAAAGCACAGAATAGGCGGTTTACCCTCCGGATTGAGAATCCGCACCGCCAGATATTCAATCAATCGTTCCTTGACCTTTGCCAGCCCCAGATGATCTCTGTCCAGGATCTTCTGGGCGCGGGCAATATCGACTTTTCTCGCCGGAGGTTTCTGCCAGGGCAAGTCCATAATCCATTCGAGATAGGACCGGACCACACCGGACTCGGAAGATTCCGGATGCAGCCGTGCCAGCTTCCCGAGCTGCCGCCGTGCCTCTTCTTTTGCCACGGGAGAGAGTTCCAGAGTTTCAATCTTGTCGGAGAGGATCGCCAGCTCGTCGTTTTCCTCGGACACTTCTCCCAGCTCCTTCCGGATCGCTTTCAACTGTTCCCGGAGGAAATATTCCCTCTGGGAACGGTCAATCTCTCCCTTGGCGTCCATCTGGATTTTCCGTTTTGCGTCGAGCAGGGAGATTTCCCGGTTCAGGAAATACAGAACCCGGGACAGTCGTCGGGTCTGAGAACGATTTTCGTAAATTTTCTGCAAATCCGGAGTTTTGAGTGCAAGATTGGCCACCACAAGGTAAGCCAGCGTTCCTGGTTCGTCCATCGCCCGGATCACGGACAAAAGATCTGGCGACAGGAGGGGATTCAGTCGAAAGAGATGTTCCGTCTGTTCGACGACCCTCCGGACCAGGGCTTCCACCTGGATCGTCCTTGCGGGCGGGTTGTCGGGCCAGGGCATGTATCGGACAAGATCAAAAGGCTCCCGGGCGATCCAGCGATTGATTTTTGCGCGGAAGAGTCCATGAAGAAGGACCCGCGACCGTCCGTCCACTCCGCGGAAATTCTTGGCGATCGCACAGACGGTCCCGACTGCATGCACGGGATCCCCCCGGGATTCCCCCTCTTCCCTCTCTTTTTCGGCTGAGACAAAAAGAAGGCGTCCTTCCGCAAGGGACGCTTCCAGAGCCAGAATGGATCTGGGTTTCGAGACGACGATCGGAACGACCATGTTCGGAAATATGACCATGTCCCGGGAACTGATGCAGGGAAGTGTCTCCGGAAGGCTTTCGGGCTTCGCGGGAACGTCCTTGGGCAATTCGTCGTCAAGAGCCCAGAAAATCCGTTCAGGATCCGGAGTTCTCTCCTCATCCTCATCCTGGGGATCGAAAAACGAACCTCTCATTCCTTATTGTGCCTCCATGGTTTTCCGCGGATGGAGAAGTCCTTCCAGATAATGGCGAAACACCCCCCCCATATCCGGACTTTTCAGACCAAACTGCACCGTGGCTTTCAAAAATCCCAGCTTGTCCCCCGTATCATAGCGGCTCCCCTTGATCTCGCAGGCGTAGACCGGACGTTTTTCCGAAAGGGTCCGAAGCGCATCCGTCAGCTGTATTTCTCCTCCGACGCCCGGATTCTGCGTCTCGAGAATATCAAAGATGTCGGGAGTCAGGACATATCTCCCGATAATCGCCAGATTGGAAGGCGCTTCCGACGGAGAAGGTTTCTCCACAAGGGAGGAGACCCGAATGATCCCGTCTCCGATGTCGGATCCCGCCACGATGCCATACGAAGAGACGTCCGAATCCGGCACCTTTTGCACGCCAATGACCGGGCCATCCAGTTTTGCAAACACGCTCATGAGCTGGGAAAGCGCCGGAGCGGGGCCATCGATCACCTCGTCTCCCAGCGCCACGGCAAAAGGTTCGTTTCCGATCAGAAGCCTTCCGCACAGAACGGCATGCCCAAGCCCCCGGGACTCCTTCTGTCGGGTATAAACGATCTCCGCCAGAGAGGAAATCTTGCGGACCTCTTCCAGAAGGGCCATTTTGCCTTTCTGGCGGAGAACGTCTTCAAGTTCGTAGGAGATATCGAAGTGATCCTCGATCGCACGCTTCCCCCGACCGGTAATCATGACGATTTCATTAATTCCGGAGGCCACGGCTTCTTCCACCACATACTGGACGACAGGCTTGTCCACGAGCGGAAGCATTTCCTTTGGGGACGCTTTCGTCATCGGCAAAAATCGGGTTCCATGACCGGCCAGGGGAAAAAGGGCCTTGCGAACATCTGCGCTCATCTTTCTCTCCTTTCGCTGTCAGACACCATAAGAACGTTTTGGGGTCATCGACGATGCCAGGACGAGGATCCCGGCGACCCTCTCCTTCAACTCTTCCTCCGAAAGATCTCCGGGCAAGACTAGATCCGCTTTCCGGATTCTCTCCTCCCTGGGCATCTGGACGGAAATTCTTCTCCGGGCTTCTTCGGGTGTCATCTGGTCTCTTTTGGACAAACGTAAAATCTGAAGATCCTCCGGGACATCCACCACCACGGACAAGTCCACCTCCCGGTCGAGACCCGTTTCGAAAAGAAGAGGAACTTCATAGACCGCCAGAGGACTTTTTTTTTCCAGTTCACCAAGCTTTTGCATGAACAGTTCACGGATGGGAGGATGCAGAATCGATTCCAGTTTTTTTCGATCCTCCTGTGAAGAAAAGATTCTTTTTCCGAGAGCTTTTCTGTCCAGGGTCCCGTCATCCAGAAAAACATCGGGAAACGCTTCCCGGACGCGTTCAAACGACGGGGTGCCGGGAAGGACCACTTCGCGTGCCAGCTGGTCGGAATGGATCACCGGAGTACCCGCTGCTTCGAAAAAACGGGCAACATGGGACTTTCCTGAGGCGATTCCTCCGGTCAATCCGATCACTCTCATCCGGAGCGACCGGGGGGAGAGGGTTTTCCTGACTTTTCCCCGGTGGAGACAGAGGCTGAAACAGACCGGGACTTCTCCTCCATGCGGAGAAAATATCGCCGTCCGGACTCGGCTTCGATCCCGAGGATCAGGGCTCCGGTGACCAGACCGCCCGCTTCAAAAAGATGCGGCTTCAACAGCGGATCTCCCAGAGGGGACCAGACGATCCACAAAAGGCGGGAAATGCCCCCTGCTGCCATGGCAAGTGCAACTCCCAGAAGAATGACTGTCTCCTTTCGGTGAAGCCATCGTACCACAAAGCTCCACATGACGAGAGCAACCAGCGCACCCAGAAGAAGGATTTCGGGAACGATCATTCCCGCATGCCGGAGTCCGGGAGGAAGCCCGAGAAAACGCTCCAGGATCCAGAACATGTCCAGAATTCCCGGCAGGGCCACAATAAAAATCGTCATTCTGGTCCGGAAAGGCAAAATCATGGGGAACCACTCCCCGACGGAGCCGGAGGACTCAGGTGCGGACGGGCATCCGAACCCGGCTTCAGGAGACCTTTTTTCTCAAGCTCTCCGCGCTTGATGATTTTCTCAAAGAACACCCTCTGCCGATTCTGGGGATCGAGTTCGAGACCTTTTCGGAAATACGGCATGGCGTCAAGGGATGTTCCCTGTGTCCAGAGAATGGATCCCAGGGCAAAATAGGGCTCCGGTTGATCCGGATCATATTGGATGGCTTTTTTCAGCTCCTTGATCGACGGACCGATGGCTTTCACCATGCGCAGGGCCATCCCGAGCTTGAAATGTGCCAGAGCCATATGGGGATATTTCCGGACAACGCCTTCATAGAAATGAATGGCTCCATTATAATCTCCTTTCGCCACCATCTGATCCCCCGGAACAAAAGGGTACGGGACCTGACGGGGGGAACTGAGATGAAAAAAATAACCGACGTAGGCAACCAGATAGACGACCAATGCAACCCATCCGATCCGCGCCCACTTCTTGATCTTTTCCTCCGAAGCCGTGCCACGGGCTTTGCGGACAATGATTCCCGTCCCCACCGCCGCAAGCAGGATGGCCAGAAACGCTGTCCCCACCCCAAGCCCCAAAAGAGACAGATTCATCCCTTCCAGAAGGGCATGCCGATCCGCACTTCCCTGAATTTCCATTCTCTGGACCTTTCCTCTCTCCTCATGCAGTTAACCCGGATGGGCATCCACCCAGTTTTTTCCGTGCCCGACCTGGACAATCAGCGGTACCTTCAAACGCAATGCCCCTTCCATCAGGGAACGAATGGTTCCGGAGGCGTCTTCCAGGTTGTCCTCCCGGACTTCAAAAAGAAGTTCATCGTGAACCTGAACCAGAAGGTCTCCGACCTCCGGCCTGTCCTTTCGTACTTGTCCGAAATCCACCATCGACTTTTTGATCAGATCCGCAGCCGATCCCTGCAAAACGGTATTCACCGCCATGCGTTCACCGTATTCGCGGCTTCGTCGATCCGGAGCAAAAAGTTCGGGAATCCTCCTTTTTCGTCCGAGTATCGTTCGCACTTCTCCCGTTTTTTTCGCTTCCTCCAAAATGCTGTCAAAAAGAGGTCCCACTTTCGGAAAAGCTCCGAAATAACGGTCGATAAACGCCTGGGCTTCCTGGGGCTCGACTCCCAGATCCTGGGAGAGACTGAAGGCGGACATCCCATAAAGGATTCCGAAGTTGATCGTCTTGGCCTTCCTCCGGGTCTCGGGTGTCACCGGATCGCCAAACAGAAGACGGGCGGTCCGGGCATGAATATCCTCGTTTCGTTCGAACACCGCCATCAGCTCCGGGTCTTCGGAAAAATGAGCCAAAAGACGGAGCTCAATCTGCGAATAATCGGCCGACAGGAGGACCCGGTTTTCTCCGGCGATGAAGCATTTCCGGATTTCCCGACCAGCCGGGCTCCGCATCGGAATGTTCTGGAGATTGGGGTTGGACGAGGACAATCTCCCGGTCGCCGTGACCGTCTGGTTGAATTGGCCGTGCAGTCTTCCCTGGGCGTCGACACCGCGGGAAATGGGGTCCACATAAGTCGACAGAAGCTTCTTCATCTGACGATAGGCGAGGATCTTCTCCGGAAGGGGGTGGAGCGCCGAAAGACCCGTCAGCGTCTCCTCATCCGTCGAATATCCGGTTTTTCCTTTCCGGGCTGTCGGAAGACCCAGTTTTCCATAAAGAATCTCTCCCACCTGTTTGGGGGAGAGAATTGTGAATCGGGAACCCGCAAGCCGGTAAATTTCCTCCTCCAGTTCCCGGGCAAGAGCTTCGATACTTTCCCGGGCGCTCTCCAGCGCCTGCCGGTCAATCCGGATTCCCAGGACTTCCATCTGGTAAAGGATTCTTCCCAACGGGATCTCGATCGACTGCACCAGTTCAAGAAGCCCTTCTTTCACGGCATCTTCCCACAGCTTTGACAGAACATTCCGGACAAGACGGGTCCGGTCGGAGGTTTCTGTCAAAAAATACCGGGCGGCAAGATTTTCCAGGAGATAGTCCCGATGGCCAGGCTCCAGAAGATAAGCCGCGATCGTCGCATCGAAGACGAAAGGAATCCCCAATGCAAAGAACCGCGGGCACTTCCTGTAGAGGCGGGTCTGATCAAAACACCAGACTGCTTTTCCCTCGTCTCTCCAGGCAGACATCGTCTTTAACACCTCTTCCTCGGAGGAAAAGGGATAAAAATTCGCCTGATCACCGTCATGGACCCAAAAACCCGAATCGTCAACCAGGTCGATCCCGGCTCCAGGACACCCGGACATTTGCGGGAGATCTCCCTGGAACGGAAGACGAACTTCGGATGATTGCCTCCGTTTTCCCTCCTCCCGGGCGAGAGAAGGTTCACGAAGCTCAAGCGTCCTGTGCACCCGCGAAAGAAGTCCCGGCGCTTCCAGTTCCTGAAGAAGGGATTTCAGGGAATCCATGTCGGGAGGAGAAAGAGAAAGGCTTTCCGGCTCCAGAGAGAGGGCAAGGTCCGAATGGAGAACGGTGACCTTCTTGTTCCGGAAAACTCTCTCCCGGTGCTCCCGAAGAAGAGTCCGGATCCGTTCCGGAACCACGTTGTCGAGATCCTCATAGAGAGTGTCGATCGTCCCCTGATTCCCCAAAAGCTTTGCGGCCGTTTTTTGTCCAATGCCCGGAACTCCCGGAATATTGTCGGCCGTGTCTCCGGTCAATGCCAGAAGGTCGGGAATCTGCCAGGGCTCGACTCCCCATTTTTCTCGTACATCGGAGGGTCCCAGAACTTTTTTGGTCATCGGGTCGTACACCCAGACACGGTCGGACACAAGCGTCAGGAGATCCTTGTCCGAGGACAAAACGACGACATGACAGGGGACGTTCGTTCGGTCGTGGTGGTTAAGCCATTTAAGGGCCAGAGCCGCTATCGTATCGTCTGCCTCGTATCCGTCCGTGGACAGGAGCGGAACCCCGATCCCTCTGATCAGACGTTCGATATAGGGAATCTGCTGGAGAAAGTCGGAAGGGGGCTCGGGCCGGTTGGCCTTGATCTCGGGGAGGATTTCCGAACGCACATTTCCCGTTCTGCTTTCAAAGACGACCGCCATGGCAGAGGGAGAGAGTTCTTTCAGAACCGAAAGAAGCATGTTTCCAAAAACGGTGATCGCACCGGTCGGAAGGCCCGCGCGCGTGACAAACGTCACCCGGCTGTGATAAGCACGAAAAATATATCCGAAGCCATCCATCAGGACGAGTGTGCTCGGGGGAAGATCCCTGACCCACGCGGGCACAGACGAAGCTGTCTTCTTTCTCCCGGAGGGGGAGTCCATCACCCCCTACCGGCCTTTTGAACTCTTGACCGGATGACGCCACTCAGGATGGAGGGGAGAAATCCCCCGGACAATATCGAAAAAGGCCTTTTGCAACTTGAGAGTGACCGGACCGGGCTTCCCTGTCCCGATCATGCGCTCGTCGATTTCCCGGATCGGTGTAATCTCGGCCGCTGTTCCCGTAAAAAAAGCTTCGTCTGCCAGGTAAAGGTCATCCCGGGTGATCATTTCTTCCGATACGGTGAGCCCCTCTTCACGGGCCAGCGTCATGATGGCATCCCGGGTAATACCGTCCAGAACGGTCTTCAGGACAGGGGTTCGCAAGACGCCGTCGGAAACGATGAAAATATTTTCCCCGGGACCTTCGGCCACAAATCCTTCGTGATCCAGCAGGATGGCTTCGTCATAACCCGCCATCTTCACTTCCCATTTTGCAAGCTGGGAGTTGACATAATGCGCGGAAACCTTGGCCCTGTTCAAAAACGAATTCACGCCAAAGCGCTGGTAGGAGCTGACTTTCGCCCGTATCCCCCTCGAAAGCCCCTCTTCTCCCAGATAGGTCCCCCATTCCCACGCCGCAATCGACACCCGGACCGGATTCTGTCGGGCGTAAATTCCCATGTCCCCATACCCGATGTACATGAGGGGGCGGATATAGCACGAGGTGAGACCGTTTTCCGCAACGGTCCGGACCGTTGCTTCCATCAACTCGGATGCCCCGAAGGGAGAGGGCATGTGCATCACCTTCCCGGAATTGATCAGCCGGTCCGTATGCTCTTTCAGACGAAAGATATGCGTGCCGTGAGGACCATCATAGGCCCGGATGCCTTCGAAGACAGCCATGGCATAATGAAGGGAATGCGTCAGCACATGGACATTGGCTTCCTTCCACGGCACAAGTGTCCCGTCCATCCAAATCCACCGAGATTCTTTTAGCATACGAACCCTTTCCGATCGTCACGCCGGAAGGGAGGACGTTACTCCTCCCCCCGGAACAGTTCAAATATTCTTAACAGTGAAATAAACAGGTTCAGTACATCCAGATACAGCGTCACAACAGCCATGACAGGGGTCATCTCCTCTTCCCCGCTCTGCAGAATCCTGGCCGTATCGAAGAGAATCAGCCCTGAAAAAACAAGTGCGCCGATTCCTGAGACAAGCGCCTGAAGAAACAGGGGATGCCAGAAAATCTGAACCAGGGAGAGGATCACGACAATGATCAGCCCCGTGAACAGAAAGCTTCCGAGAAAGGAAAAGCTTTTACGGGACACCAGCGCATAAAGGGACAGGGAAAAGAAGATCGCCGTCGTCATCAGGAGACTGTCGGCCACCATGGTTTGACCGCCGGGAAGGCGAACAGCCTGTGCCAGCATGGGTCCGAGAGAGGCCCCCATCAGTGCCGCAAAAAAGAACATCACCAGAAGATTCACCACCGGAATCCGCTGAACGGCCATCAGAAGAAAAAGCGTTCCGAACATGGCCACGGCAAAAAGAATCGGATGTCCGACAAACAGGGGCAGCCCCGCCCCCATACCCCAGACCGCGGAAGCGGCCGAAACCGCAAGAGTGACGGCCAGCAACCCGTAAACCTTCATCATGTACTGTCCCATGACCGACTGGCTGGGAAGGCTCTCGACAATATTTCCCCCAAAGGGGTTTTCATTTCTTGAGTTTCCGAACATGGAATGCTTCTCCTCGTCTTGATCTTTGGTATACCGGCTCCATACGGATCAATGTGACACTCGAAGCCGGGACTTTGTTTTTTATTGTATCAGATTTCTTGCTGAGGCTCATCTCCCCCGGTCTGTTTCGATTCTCGAAAAAGAGGATATTGGGGAAATACACGGGAGAAAAGGGACGGGTCCAGAACGAGGCAATCCCGGACATAGTCAATTTTCCAGCGATCGGGACCTTCCTTTCGGATTCTGGCAAGAAGCCTGTCTTTAAAGACTCCCAGGAGACCGGGAGTCACCGGGAAAAGCCTGTCGAGCCCGAGGAGAACGACAAACAGAAGAGGTTTATCATTTTTTCCCATCAGGTGAAGCCATGTATAACTGTCCCGGATTTTCGGAACAAGGGATTCATGGATCATCCGGTCCGTCCGGAACATGTCCTGCCGCTTCGGTCCTCCTTTCCACCCTCTCCTTTCCGGAAAGACGAAATCCCCCGGCGTCCGGAAAGGATCCTTGATTTCAAGGAGGATTCTCCGTTCGGGCTCTTCAATCAAAAAGTCGACCAGGGACATGCCCTGGGGAACAGGACTTCCGGTACGGTCAAACCGCTCCCAGGAGTTCGCCCGGGACAGGTCCAGAACAAAATCCCCTTCCCGGACTTTTACGGAGACCATCGGCTATCCATTGCGCGTTCGATGTCCCGGTCCAAAAGACTCCGGAGGGCATCCGAGGCGGGATTACGCGAAAGCCCCGACAAACGGGGCGAAGATTCGGTACAAATTTTATCCAGCCGATCGTCCCGAAAAAAGGCATGATAACGGACACCGTCATTGTCCTTCTGCCACAGGTCGACTTCTTTCAAAAAAACATAATCCCGTGTCGCCACCACCACCTGGACACCTCTTCGGGACAAAGACAGACAGAGGGACGCCAGATCACCCAGCAACAGGGGACCGAACACTCCCTCCGGCGAATCCCACAACAGAATGCTCCCGGGAACCAGAGCTCCCTGTCTCAGAAAAAGAGAGAGCAGACCCAATTGTCTCGACGCCGGAGAGACCTGTCCCCACCGGCTCCACCCCCGGCCGTTTTTGATCCAGAGGCTTCCGTTCCTGAAACAAACCCGGCCCGGGATGACCTTTTCGAC
>JAKBTR010000019.1 GCA_021844275.1 Nitrospirota bacterium
TTTTCATGAAATCAAAAACCCGATCTTTCCTTATCAACCACTTAGCCCTGTGGAAAAGTCGAATTCAGGAAAAATCAGGCTCAAAAATCGAAAAATGGGCTAAGGGGGGCGGAACACGCCCGGTTCGTTTGTGGCCGGAACACTTCGCAGGAACCCGGGTCGGAGGTTACGGAACCACCGAAGCGGCTGAGGCAGACGCTGGAATCCCCTTTCTTTGGTCTCAAGACACGAGCGAAGCGAACGGAAGAGGAAGATGTCAACGTATTTTCCGGAAAATGGTGGAGGAGTTTTTCAAGGGGATAAGATGGATTGTCCTGGAGATGGTACACCGTCGTCTGGGCAGGACCAATTTTTCAGTTTGAATACGGAAGCGGCAATTCCTCTTGTCAAAGATCGGACTGTTTGTTATAGTGATATCACTCTATGAGGGTGAGTGCTAAAGCACTCCCAAGAGACATTCATTTTCGAAGCAGGGAGGTTTTTCGCATGAAGTTCAAGCCATTGAAGGACCGCGTTTTTGTAAGCTATTCCGCGGAAGCAGAAAAGACACAGGGAGGTCTTTACATTCCTGATGCAGCCAAGGAAAAGCCCCAGAAAGGGAAAATCGAAAGCGTCGGCGACGATGTGAAGTCGGTGAAAGTCGGCGACTCCATTCTGTTCGACAAGTATTCCGGATCCAAGATTACCATGGACGGGACTGAGTATCTGATCTTGAAAGAAGAAGACATTCTGGGTGTTTTTGTCGCCTGATTTTCTTGAGAACATGTCATAATCTGGTTGACGTTTTTCTTATTTTGGAGGTGTTTGTACCATGGCTAAGCAGATGAGCTACAGTGAAAGTGCACGGTCCTCAATTCTTAAGGGTGTGACAGCGCTGGCCGATGCGGTAAAGGTTACACTTGGTCCCAAGGGACGCAATGCTGTCATTGAAAAGAAATTTGGTGCCCCGACGATCACCAAAGATGGTGTTACGGTGGCCAAGGAAATCGAACTGAAGGATCCTTATGAGAACATGGGCGCCCAGCTTGTCAAGGAGGTTGCTTCCAAGACGAGCGATATCGCCGGTGACGGAACGACAACTGCAACGGTTTTGGCTCATGCCATCTATCGTGAAGGTGTCAAGAACGTTTCCGCCGGTTCGAACGCCATGGAATTGAAGCGTGGAATCGATGTTGCCGTGACTGCTATCATCAATGAGCTCAAGAAGATGAGCAAACCTTGTCAGGACAAGAAGGAAATTGCCCAGATTGCTACAATTTCCGCCAATAATGACGCCGAAATCGGCCGCTTGATTGCAGATGCGATGGACAAGGTCGGCAAGGACGGGGTCATTACGGTCGAAGAAGCCAAAAGCATGACCACCTCCCTCGACGTTGTGGAGGGGATGCAGTTCGATCGTGGTTATATCTCCCCCTATTTCGTTACCGATCAGGAGAGGATGGAAGTTGTTCTCGACAGCCCCTACATCCTGATTCATGAAAAGAAAATCAGCAGCATGAAAGATCTTCTTCCGATTCTCGAGCAGACCGCAAAAATGGGCAAGCCCATCCTCATCATTGCGGAAGAAGTTGAAGGAGAAGCTCTTGCGACCCTCGTCGTCAACAAACTTCGCGGAACTCTGCAAGTTGCTGCCGTCAAGGCCCCCGGATTTGGCGATCGCCGCAAGGCAATGCTGGAAGATATCGCGATTTTGACGGGTGGTCAGATGATTGCGGAAGATCTGGGGTTGAAGCTTGAAAACCTGAAGCTTTCCGATCTCGGACGGGCAAAGCGTGTCAGCATCGACAAAGACAATACGACGATTGTCGAAGGTGCTGGGGAACATGCCAAGATTCAGGCTCGCGTGAAGCAGATCAAGGCTCAGATCGAAGAATCGACCTCGGATTACGACAGAGAGAAGTTGCAGGAAAGACTTGCGAAAATCGTTGGCGGTGTTGCCGTCATCAACGTTGGTGCTGCAACCGAGACCGAAATGAAGGAAAAGAAAGCGCGTGTCGAGGATGCTCTCCATGCGACAAAGGCGGCGGTGGAAGAAGGGATCGTTCCTGGTGGCGGTGTTACGCTGCTTCGGAGTTCCGCCGTTCTCGATACTCTCAAAGTCGAAGGCGATCAGAAAGTCGGGATCAACATCATTCGTCGGGCGCTGGAAGAGCCTTTGCGCCAGATTGCCCAGAACGCCGGACTCGAAGGTTCGGTCGTCGTCCAGAAAGTCAAGTCGGAGAAAGGGACAATGGGCTTCGACGCTGCCACTGAAACCTATGTGGACATGATTCAGGCCGGTATCATCGATCCGACGAAAGTGACCAGGTCCGCCCTTCAGAACGCCGCCTCAGTGGCGTCTCTGATGCTGACGACCGAAGTCATGATTGCGGATATCCCGGAGAAAGAGCCCAAGGCTCCCGCAATGCCGGGCGGTGGTATGGGAGATATGTACTAATTCTCTCCTCCTCGTCTGAAAAAAGGGGGCCTTGTGCCCCCTTTTTTATTGACAGGATTAAAGTGGCCACCTTAAGATTAAGTTCTGAATAGAAGGAATATCGTTCGCTGGATTCAGTATAAAGGAGTTCATCTATGGCTGGTAATGTAATTGAAGTGAATTCTCCGGAGTGGGAAAAGTCCGTTTTGGGTGCCGGAGGTCTTGTCATGGTCGATTTTTGGGCGCCGTGGTGTGGTCCATGCCGGACTGTCGCCCCGATCGTCGAAGAGTTGTCCGAAGAATACAAGGGAAAAGTCTCGTTTATGAAGCTCAACACGGATGACAATCAGGAAATTGCAGTCAAATATCAGGTGATGGGCATCCCGACTCTGATGTTCTTCAAGGACGGCAAGATCGTCGATAAAATCGTCGGAGCACAAAGCAAAAAGAACTTCAAAGATAAGATTGATTCTCTTCTTAAATCCTGAAAAGCCCATCTTCCAGGGGTTCCGGGATCATTTTATTATACTGTACGGATTCCGGAACCTTTTCTATCCGCAAGTTATCAAAAGACATGATGATGGCGCTTCCTGGATTGAACACATTGCAAGGGCCGATCGGAGGGATATGTGCTCCTTCACCTGAAAATCGCGAATTTGGCCACTTTCAGGGAACTGGTCCTTGATTTCTTTCCGGGGCTGACCTGTGTGACCGGCGAAACGGGAAGCGGAAAGTCTCTTTTTGTAGATGCCCTTTCATTCCTTTCCGGTCAAAAGAATCGACTTCTGTTTGTTCCCCATGGGAAGCAGGAAGGTGTGGTGGAGGCGATTTTTTCTCCCTCCCGAAGATTACCCTCCTTCCTCGAGGGCATGCTGGTCCCCGGGGACGATTGGGTTATCCGGCGCACATTGCTTTTAAATGGACGCACCCGACAGCAAATAAACGGAAACAACATTACCCAAAGTCAGCTCCAAGAGCTGGGCCCCCATCTTATGGATCTGGTTGGTCAAGGGGAAGGTTTTCGACTTCAGAACCCTCGTACCCATGCCGAATATCTCGATGCATACGGAGACACTGTTTCCCTTCTGGAAAATTATAAGAAACACCGGAATGCTTATCTGGAGAAGAAGAGGTTTCTGGCCGAAACGGAGAAGCAGTGGTCCGACCGGGAGCGTCTCCGGGAAAGGACTCGTGAAATCATTGAAGACAAAGAGTCTTTAGCCCCCCGTCCGGAGGAGTGGGAATCTCTTCAGGCGACTCTTTCCGTACAGCTTCATACCCAGGACCTGATGGAAGCAGCCGGTTCTGTCTACGACCATTTATATGCGGATGAAGACAGTATTCTGGGAAGACTCCGAAAAATGTCCCAGGACCTGGATCGCCTGAAACTTCATGATTCCCGGCTTGAAGAGATCTCCTTTCCGTTGTCGGAAGCCTATACGCTTTTGAGAGACTGTGCGGAAGGGAGTCGCGTTTATTTGGAAGGACTGGAGCACGATCCGGATGTTTTGGGCCAAACGGAAGCACGGATCCATGAATTTCAGCGTCTTGCACGGAAGTATGACGTCGTTCCTGAAGATTTGGCCGATTTTTTTGAACAGAATGCCAAAGAGGCTTTGGATGACAGTCCGGACCATTTGCAAATACTCCGGGATGCGGTGGATCAAGCTGCTGAATCTCTTTGGGAAATCCAGCGGTCATTGTCGGAAAAAAGACGGACTGCTGCCTCTCTTCTCAGCCAGGACGTGACCGGAAAGCTTCCGAGACTGAGACTTGAGAAATCATTGTTTTCCGTCAGGATTTTTCCACTGGAAGAGGAATTTCCCGCGGAGGGCGGAGAAGAAGTCCGTTTTTACTTTACTGCAAACCCGGACCTGCCCCCGAAGCCACTCGACCTGGTTGCTTCCGGAGGTGAGCTTTCAAGGATCCTGCTTGTTCTGAAACAGATTCTGGCTGAGAAAGATGCTGTGGAAACATTGATTTTTGACGAGGTCGACTCTGGTATCGGCGGTGAAGTGGGTGAGACGGTCGGGGACATTCTGTCTGAGATTGCCGTAACGAGGCAAGTCATAGCGATTACGCATCTCCATCAGGTCGCTCGAAAAGCGGGGGCACACCTGGTCATCCGGAAAGAACAGAAGGACGATGTCACGGAGTCGATGGTGGCGATGGCCGAAGGGGAGCGGAGAGTGTCGGAAATTGCCCGTATGCTGGGCGGCAGCGAACTGGCGCCATCGACCATGACCCTTGCCCGGGAACTTCTTCTATCGGGTATTCCCAACGTTTCTGAAACGTCCTCTGAAACGGAGAATCCTTCGAAAAAGGCGTAGGCGGGATCGCTTGCGGCGTTGAGTCAAAGGTCCTCGTGATTCAAGGATGCGTTTGTATTGTCCGCAGGATTTCCTGAACGTCTCTTCCAAATCGTTCAATATCGGACCGCCGGAAAGCATCCTGGGCGTCCTGGGCTAATTCGTGCAGACGAGCCCACCGTGTCGACCCGGAAGACTTTCGAGTTGTCCTGGCAAGTCCAGGTATTGCCTTTTCCTTTCCTTGCGTTTCTCCATTTCCCTGAAACAGCGCTTCCAGTGCCTCGGCCAGAGTCTTTCTCATGACAACACGATCTCCCATCGCCAGGATTACGCGGCGAAGCTCAGGGAGAGCCCCCGGACTTGTCGCTTCCAGGTAAAGAGGTTCCACATACAGAAGTGTATTCGCAATGGGAATGATCAGGAGGGTTCCGCGGACGACATGGGACCCCATCTGGTTCCAGAGGGTCAGCTGTTTCGAAATAGGGCCTCTCTGGTCGATTCGGGCTTCGATCTGGTCCGGGCCGTAAATCAGCCTTTCTTTGGCAAACGTATAGGCGATCATCTCTCCCAGATGGTCGCCGTCGGACCGGCCAACGAGCCACGCGGAAAGGTTCTGGCGATGTGCGGGGGTGTAGGGAAGCATCATGACGTATTCTTCGGACTGCTCACCGGGAAGTTTCATGATCGAATAGTAAGGCGACATGACCTGGTCGTTCCGGCGTGGCAAGGACCAGAGATCTTCCTTGTTAAAGAACGTGTGGGGACTGGTCATGTGGTAAAGCTCGTTGACTCGCGCCATGATCGAGAAAATGGCCGGAGGAAATCGCAGATGGGTCCGGATATCCGCGGGCATTTCGGAGAGAGGACGGTAGAGAGAGGGGGATATTTTGCGGTACGTTCCGAGAATAGGGTCGGACGGATCCGTTACGTAAAACGTCGGGAATCCGTTCTTGGGGTCGATCAGGATTTTGACCGGATTCCGGATGTAATTGAAGCGATGGGGCCATGTGACAAGGGCCGGAAAATGACCTCTGTTAAAGGAAGAAAAGGGGTTTATCAGCGCTTGGGGACCTGGAACGGAAGTCGCATAGGGATAGTGGCTGGAAGTGGTATAGGCATCCATCATCCATAAGAGGCGGCCTGTGCTGGTAATAATGGGGACCGGGTCGGGATCCAGCGTCAGATACGGGGCCAGCCTGTGCACGATATCATAAATATTCCGGTGATAAAGAATACGGCTGTTGGAAGTAATGGCATTGGAAAGAAAGATCTTCAACGTACCGAAAGCATATGAATACAACAACCTTCTGGCGGTGTTCTTCAGTCGTACGCCTCCGGACCCCGAATAATGGTTGTAAATGTTATGGCTTCCCTTGGGGTAATCAAACTCACCGACTTGGGTGTTGACGACGGCATAGGGTGTCGACTGGTCTCCGTAATAAATGCGGGAGTGTTCAAGACGCATGTTTTCACGGGTCTGGGGAGGGATGTTCTTTATCCAGAAGGAAGGGAGCCCTTCAGATGTGACCCGGTTGACAGGGGTCATGATGAGGCCATGTCCGTGCGTGTAGGCCAGGTGGAGGTTGATCCAGTTCGGGGAAGGCAGATTCCCGTAAGACAATTCGCGGGGAGCGACCAGGACTTGTCGAACGGATCCGTCCAGCGGATAACGATCGGGAGCCAGAAGAGGGAACTGGTAATATGTCCGGATTTGCTGGAGTTGTCGAACAGTTGTCAGGAGAGGTCGGTGGTCCCATAGGCGGATGTTTCGGATCGTGGCATTGTTGGATTCGACGTCGGACCGTGTCAGGCCGTCCAGGCGGGGGATATGTTTGATGGTGATCCGGTTGAGTCGGTAAGCCTTTCTCGTCCAGAAAATATTTTTTGCCAGATACGGTTTTTCGTAATGAAATTGATCTGGCAGGACGATGAACCTTTCGACCATGGCCGGTACGACGGAAAGGCCGAAAAAGGCGAAAACCAGGGCGAGGAGGCTCAGGGAAAACGGATGATAGGGTGACCCCCGCTTGATCAGGAAGAAGAAAGTCAGGGAGACGAGGACCAGGAGGACTTCAAGTATCATCATGGCCGGCATGGTGGCATGCATGACGGAGAACCCCGGCCCGGAAATCAGATCGCCGTTTTCGAATAGCAGACGATAGCGCGACAGTTCGACCTGGAATGCCAACGCCAGCGCGATCATGCCAAACAGGGGAAAGATCCTGGCGCGGTAGCGGGGAGTGATGGAGAGCGCGTTCCTGTCGAAGGACCATGAATTGTTCAGCTTCCCCAGTGCGACTGACAAAATGGCGGCGAAGATGAGGGAAGGAATGAGGAGGGAAAAAAGGTCTTCCAGCAGAGGGAGTCGAAACAGATAAAATGTGATGTCGTGATGAAAAATGGGATCGGTAACGCCGGACGGAACAGGGCGAAGGGCGGCAAGGAGCCTGTAGTTCCATCCGGGGGACGCGTAATGGTCACCGATGAAGATGGAAATGATGAAAAGGAAGATGGCAACAACTTTTCGGACTGTCTGGAAGGGGATTGCCCGGATGTTTCCGCCCTGTCCAAAGAGGATCATGTCTGGTTGAGGGGGGACGGAAAAGAGACCCGACAGGGAAACGAGGAAAAAGATCCCGGCCGAGAGGACGGCCAGGATGATTTTGGGAAAGAGGTAGAGCCAGAAGAGATCCGGATGATGGACGGAGCGGTACCAGAGATAGTCTGTTTCAAGATCCATCAGATCTTGCGTGGAAAACAGGATGAGTGAGAAAACGCCGAGAAAAATCCAGGGAGCTTTAATGCTCATGACAATTTTTCCTTCTGTTCCGGAAGCAGTCATTGGGGCTAAAAACGCTGTCAGGGCCTTCGAAAAACGGTTGGTGGATGCTTCAATTGGTCAAACGGTGTCCGGGAAAAACCCGGAGACGATGTTGAATCCTGCCGGTGGAAAGCCGGAAGGCGTCCAGTGGATTCCGATTTTTTCAGAACGAGGTCAGACTGACTCGACCACTTTGATCTTTGCATTCGACGGATCCAGACCATCCAGCGTGGCTCCCGTTCCCCGCATTGTGCAAAGAAAATCCAGAATGTCCTGTGTAATCTGTTCCCCCGGGATCAGAAGCGGAATTCCGGGCGGATAAACGGTCACGATATCGGCGGACAGGCGTCCTTCGGCTTCCTCGAGAGGGACTTGGACGTGAGGGGAGAAAAAAGCGTCCCGGGGGGAAATCCTCTCCGGGTTCAGGGCGTAGGGTTTCTGGAATTCCGCCGGAAACGTTGGTGAGGCGGGACGGGAGGATTGTCCGGCAATCTTTTCCAGCGAAGCCACCAGCCTGTCGATATCGTCCCGGTGGTCGCCGATGCTGACGATAACAAGGATATGCATCAGGTCTGCCATTTCCACCTGAATTCCGAACTCCTGGTTGAGCTTCTGGGATACCTGGTAGCCGGTCATTCCCAATCCTGCCACGCCGATCGTCAGCTTTGTCTCGTCCAGATCGTTGTCTCCCGAGGATAGAGAGCGAACCTCCATACGGTCGATACAGGACAGTCCCGGAATCTTGCGGATCCTGTCCCGGCCGCGTTTGGCAAGGTCGATCGCTTTTCCCAGAAGCTTCCTTCCTTCGGTTGCCATTTGCATCCTAGCCAGATCCAGGGAAGCCATCAGGATATAGGAAGGACTTGTGGTCTGAAGATAACGAAGAGTTGAGGACAGCCTTCCCTGATCGATTCGGGCATTCCTGGCATGCAGGATGGAGGCCTGGGTCATTCCCCCGATAATTTTGTGGGTGGACTGAACACAGAGATCGACCCCGGCTGTCATAGCGCTCATGGGAAGGTCATCGTGGAAATGGAGATGGGGACCGTGTGCTTCGTCGAGCAGGACGCGGATGCCTCTCCTGTGCGCTTCCCGAGTCACCTGGAGAAGGTTCAGGGTGACCCCGTAGTAGTTGGGGGAAGTCAGAAACAGGGTTCGGACCTCGGGGTGGGCATCCATGGAGGCAAGGATCGATTCCGTCTGGTCGTTCAACAGCAGGGAGGTTTTCCTGTTCTCCTGGAGGGGGATGAAGATGGGTTTTGCATCTGCCATGATCATGCCGGAAACGGCCGATTTGTGCAGGATTCGGGTTGTCAGGAAGGATTCGCCGGGTTGAAGGCAGGACAGGATCATCGCCTGGTTTCCTCCCGACGTTCCGTTGACAAGGAAGTAGGACTGGTCCGCGTCGTAGATGTCAGCCGCAAGCTCTTGTGCTTCACGGATAACGCCCCGGGGTTTCTGAAGGGAATCGACTTCGTCGAGGCATGTCAGGTCAATGGAGAAGACCTTGGGTCCGACAAACTTCCGGAAACGTGTCGAAATGCCCTTTCCACTCTTGTGTCCTGGCGTGTGGAAAGAAACCTTCCGGCTTTCCGCCAAGGCGACCATGGCATCAAAAAGAGGCGTCCGGTTATGGTCCAGGGGTGACATTGTCCGGACGGTCAGTGGTAGGTGAAAAGGGGTTGATTGTCTTCGATGATGATTTTTGAAGCGTCCAGTTCTTTGCGGATATGTTTGGGAAGCCCGAACATGCCCTGATGCGTCAGGCCGTCATAATAGGCCAGGGAGCCTGAAATCCGGTCGCTGATGAAGCGGTTGACATTCTCTTGCGTGAATTTCCGGGGATCGTCTCCCTTCGATGCGATCGCAAATCCCCAGGGGAGACCAAAGGAAGGCACGAAGGTCTGGTACGGAGCCACAACCGGAAAAACCGATTTCAATGTCTGGTAGACTGCGGAAAAGTTCAGCAGATAGGGAATTGCGGACGTTCCAGCCTGCAGGGAAAGGGTTCCTTTGGGAGAGAGGCGTCCGAGGGCCATCTGGTAAAATTCCCGGGTATAGAGAAGATACGCAGGTCCTTCCTCGACCGGTTCGGAAAGATCCGTGATGATCACGTCGAAAACTTCGTCCGTGTCTTCCAGATATTTTCTGGCATCGGTCGAGATGATCCTGGCCCGCTTGTCATCGAATGCTCCCTGGCTCCAGGAAGGGAGATGTCTTTTGCATTGCTCGATGACTTGATCGTCGATATCGACCATGACGGCTTTCTGAACGGTTTTGTGCCGCAGGACTTCCCGGAGTGTCGCGCCTTCCCCCCCTCCAATGACGAGAACATTTTTGGGTTCAGGGTGGGTCAGCATGACCGGGTGGACAAGCGTTTCATGGTAGATGAATTCGTCGACGGAAGAAGCCTGCATCTTGTCGTCCAGTATCAGACACGTCCCGAAAGCGCCGGAACGGACGATGTCCATCTTCTGGAACTTGGTCTGTGTCGATACAAGTATTTCGGTAATCCCATGCATGTGGCCAAGAAACGGCGACGAATATTCAATATACCACTTCGAAGTCCTTGGAGCGCTCATCAGACGGGGATTTTCCTTTCTCTTCCGGGGATGTTTCCATTTCGTCCCCTGGTGTCTTGTGGGGGACCTTTTCGTTCTGGATCCCAATAATGCCGCGTTTGACTTCGTGAATGCTGGGATTGTTCGACAGGAACTTCTTGGCCAGGTGAAGGGCAGCCACTTCTGGTCTCAGTGTGTCCCCGCATGTGAAAATGTCGACAGCTGCATAGCGGTATTCCGGCCAGGTGTGGATGGCCAGGTGCGATTCGGCGATGACGACTACGCCGCTGACGCCAAAGGGGCTGAATTCATGAAAGCGTTCGTCAACAATGGTTGCTTTTGCTTCAAGTGCGGCATCCAGCATGGCTTGGCGGATAAAGGAAACATCATTGAGTTTTTCGTTTTGACAATCCTTCAATTCGACAAGGAGGTGGGTTCCCAATGCGTGCACTCTTTTTGCCTCCGATCAGCTAGAATCCCTAGGTTAGTCCAAAACCCTTGGGCCAGACAACCCATAAACCGCATCCGTCAAGGGAACGCGGATACGATTGTGTTATTCCCGTTTCCTGGCATCGCCGGGCCGGGAGGATATTTTCCCGTTTTTCTGAAGACCTTCTTGTCAGAAACTTCATCAGAGCTCCTTTGACCTTCCGGTGTGCATGACCGCGCTTCCTGCCCGATCAAATTCTTCTTTGGACTGGTAACAAGAGCGGGCATATAATACTCTTTTTGAAGGGGATTTCAAGGAAATTTTTCACTATTTGCATTCCTTGAAAATTTCTTTGTCTTCAAGGGATTCGGGCTTATGTTCCGGGAGACTGTTTTTTGATTTTCTCCGTTTTTGCCGTCCTTAAAAAGCCACCCGTTTTTCCTCTCTCCTGGGTTCTGTCGAGCGCCAAAGCGGCAAGCTGTAACAAGTTTTCCATTCTTTCGGCATTGCCAGGAGAGCATGGAATCTCCGGTGAGGGCTGAGTTAGGGATCGAAATGGTCCGGATGAGCGCACTTTCTCCGCAATCGCGAATCGGGGACTGCAATTGGCCGATTCTTTTCCGGGTTCTGCAGCCGTTCTGCTGTCTGAAAGGGAGACAGCGATAACCGCATGGATCCGCTGCTCCGCCACAATCTGCCGACAGTAAGGATGGGAGAGTGTATTCAGGCAGCCTTTCCGGATAATGTTCGTCTTGTCTCTTTGTTCAGGATTTCAGCGGACGGCCCACGATGCGACTGGAACAGTATTGATCCGCCGCGTAAAATCGGTCAGGAAAGTCGTGAAAGGGACCAGTGCGATTTTTCCGGAATTTCGGAGAAGGACCTTGACATAAAGGGAGGGGTCTCCTTTGATGAAGCTTCCAATGTCCAGAAATTCGATTCGATGATCGTGAAAGAGGTCATGTGTCAGGAGGACCACGAAAACCCCCCGATCAAAAGCTCCATGTTTCAGAAGGTGACCCCGGCGATCATAGGCCTTGACCACAATGGCGTCGAGGAGGTGTCTTTCGTTTCGCGGGTGCCAGAAGTGATATGTGACTTCGTATACCCCTTCGAAAGCGTGTGTGTCCGGAATAGTGATCAGACGCCCTTGGCCGTCGCGGTAAGGTTTGTTTTTGGTAATGTCGATCGAAAAATGATTGTAGTGGATGATGTTGCGGGAAGAAAAGTCGAAGGTGGCCTGGAGGTGATGTGTTCCGGCCTCATTGACGAAGAGAACGTTCGTCGTTTTTTCCATCGCTCTTAAGGACAGCGGTTGACCGAAAAAGCACAGGAAGACGGAAAGGACGATTGGAAGCAAATGAAATCCGACGAAACGTTTTTTCATCCCTGACTTGGCGCAGGAGACCTCGCCGTTCACGGCGGGGAGGAAGGCGCCTTCTCCTTTCTTTAAAGGGTTGACAGAAATTCAGTTCGAGAATAGAAAAAGACTTTGTGGAGACATTGATCAATCTGAGACTGAATCCGACCGAAGATCAGGCGCAGATTCTTTTCGAAACGCAGGAAGCCTGCAATCGTCTTTGCAACGAACTGTCCCGCCATGCCTTCAAGACAAAGACCTTCGGTCTGTTTTCCCTTCACAAAGCGAAATACCATGAGTTGAGAGAAACATCCCTCTTGCTTCCCAAATGATCGTCCGATGTTTTGGCAAGGTTTCCGACTCCTGCCGGGCCAATCGAACGACAGTCCATGTCTTCCCGGTCGGGGGTGTTTGCCAATCAATCCTGACCAGGAAGGATAGGAATAAGATCAGGCCGGGAAGATAAACCATATTCTTAAGTTCTTAAGGCCGTCCGGTATCGGACAGAGCTCCCGAACGGGTCATCAGTATATAGGCGAAAAGAAGGAAAAGAAAGATGCAATTCCATGTTTTTTGAGGTGTTTCATGGGCTTTTCAGATTGAAACCCCTCTGAAACACCGGGAGAAGACTGCAGATTTAGCGGCTCCTGAGTCCCCCCCCATATTTTTGGCCCCCCGATTCACGGAATGCGTTCCTGTCCTGAAACAAACCGGAAGACGATTTTGGCCTGAAGACGCCGCCTGGAATTGTTGCTATCATGATACACCCGCGGGTGGTATCGAGGGTTTTTTCCCGGGAATACCGGGATTTCAACCGTTAAACTCAAAAAGGTGGATGGAAAAATGGGGTCCGGCGTGTTTGTACCATTTCCAGGCAAAGAACGCACATTGGTGATGATTGACGGGATCTGGGTCGACCCGAGTCTCTGGACAACCCGGTTTGACTGTAATGTTGAATTGCAGGGGTGCCACTCCATGTGCTGCTATCGATCGAACATTCTGGCCCCGGGCGAAAAGGAGAAAATCGATCTCCACCTTGAGAAGATCTTGCCCTATATGACTCCGGTCAAACGGAAGATTCTGGAAGACCGTGGCGGGTTTGTCGCCGATTGTGTGGCCCAGTGTCCGGACGGTTGTGAACTCAACGAGGACGAAGTCAACGCGATGGCGCGTTCTTTCGATTTATCCGACGATTTTCGCTGTAATATGATCGTACGGGCAGAGCATTCCGGGGATGGGATGGATTCCTGTATTTTTCTCTCCCGGAACGCCTCGGGGGAAAACCATTGCTCCATTCATGCCTATGCGATCGACGCGGGGATCAACTGGATGGAAATCAAACCCGTGGACTGTATCCAATATCCGTTGGCAGTTTTTCGTGAGGGAGACAAGACGATTCTGGCGCCCCAGACGACATCCTTCCTTGCCCACCTTCCCTGTCACGACAGTGGCCTGGGTCCATGGATGTACCAGTCCATGGAGTCAACCATCCGGTTTCTCCTGGGGGGAGAGTTTTTTGAATCCCTGGATCGGTATGTCCTCGAAAATGTTGAGCCCAAACGGGCTGTGGGGACCTGACAGATGTTTTTCTGCCGGGGATGGTGCCAAGAGGATCCCGTCGAATTCTCCGATTATCGAAGGGCTCTTGGAGTGTGCCGGGGGTGAGCAAGGTTCTCCCTGTTCTGGACAGGATGGTCAGCACTCTCTTCGGAGTCGGCTATTTTCCATGGGCTCCCGGAACGATGGGGAGTATGGTCGCCCTCATTGTCTGGATACTTCTACCGCCTTCTCCTATGCTCGTGGGGGCGGTGGCGGTGACGGTGGCATCTGTGATCGGGGCTGTTTTTTCTGAACGTTTTTCCGCCCGTTTGGGTGTTCGGGATCCTGGTATCGTCGTGGTGGATGAATTTGTGGGGCAATTCATTTCGCTCTTATGGGCGGAGCATGATATCATTCATGGGTTAACCGCTTTTCTTTTTTTCCGTATTCTGGATATTTTCAAGCCTGGACCGATCCGCTGGGCAGAGCGACTTACCGGTGGTATAGGCATCATGGCGGACGATATTCTTGCCGGTTTATTGGCCGGTGTGCTGACATCGGGATTCTTTCGCGTTTTGCCTGCCTTGCACCTGTCTCTTTCTCGCATTGGCGGAGATTGATGCGTGAAAGGTTTTTCACAGGAAGACTGACAGCGACGATCGGCAAGTGCGGAAACTTGTTGTGATAAGGGAGGGAATCTTGGCAGAAGAGAGGGATCAGGCTCGACAAAAATCGTTGGATCTGGCCTTGTCGCAGATTGAAAAGCAGTTCGGCAAAGGTTCGATCATGCGGTTGGGCAAGGAGCAAGTCATACAGAACATTCCGGTCATTCCGTCCGGTTCCCTGGCTCTCGACATGGCTCTGGGGATCGGGGGCTATCCTCGCGGGAGGGTGGTTGAGGTCTATGGTCCGGAATCTTCCGGAAAGACGACCCTGGCTCTCCATGCGATCAGCGAGGTGCACAAGACAGGTGGAGTGGCCGCCTTCATCGACGCGGAGCATGCGCTTGACGTGTCGTATGCCAAGAGACTTGGTGTGCGGACGGAAGACCTCCTGATCGCCCAGCCGGATACGGGAGAGCAGGCGCTCGAGATTACGGAAACGCTGGTTCGTTCGGGAAGTATCGACCTGATCGTCGTTGACTCGGTCGCTGCACTGGTTCCGCGGGCCGAACTGGAAGGGGAAATGGGCGATGCGCATGTCGGTTTGCAGGCGAGGCTGATGAGCCAGGCTCTTCGGAAACTGACTTCCGCCATCTCGAAGTCTCATACCACAGTCCTGTTCATCAACCAGATCCGGATGAAGATCGGTGTCATGTTCGGAAATCCGGAAACGACCACGGGTGGAAACGCTCTCAAATTCTACTCATCCATCCGGATGGATATCCGCCGGATCGAATCGATCAAAGAAGGTGACCAGGTACTGGGCAACCGGATCCGGGTCAAGGTGGTCAAGAACAAGCTGGCCCCGCCATTTCGCCAGGCGGAATTCGACATTTCCTTCAATGAAGGAATTTCGACGGTCGGGGAGCTGATCGATCTCGGGGTTGACAACGGCATTCTGGAAAAATCGGGGGCCTGGTATTCGATGGGGAGCGAACGGCTTGGACAAGGCAAGGAAGCGGTCAAGCTCTATCTGAAGAATCACCCTGAAGCCTCAAAACGGATTGAGCAGCAAATCCGGTCCAAGCTTCGTCCCGCGTCTCCTCCGTCCGAGACGTCACCTGCTCCTCCTTCTCCTCCGGCTTCCCGCAAGGGGAAGGAAGCGGCGGTTTCGTCCGGAGACTGATGCAATGGACGTTTTTGAAATAAGGTTAGGAAAAGAATCTCCAGCGGAGAGGTTTTTTCCTTCTGGCTTGAAAACACTGTCCGGAGATTGAATGGATTCCTGGGAGTTGAGACAAAAATTCCTGTTGTATTTTAATGCCAGCGGTCATGACGTCGTTCCGTCGGCCTCCCTCATTCCGGCGGGAGACCCCACCCTTCTCTTTACCAATGCCGGCATGGTTCCCTTCAAGGATATTTTCCTGGGGGCTGAGAAAACGTCCCGGAAGCGGGCCGTGTCGATCCAGAAATGTGTGCGCGCCGGAGGGAAGCACAACGATCTGGACCGGGTCGGTTTCACGCGCCGTCATCACACGTTTTTTGAAATGATGGGGAACTTTTCGTTCGGGGATTATTTTAAACGGGATGCGATTTCTTTTGCGTGGAATTTCCTGACGCGGGAATTGGGGATGGACCGTCGTCATCTCTGGGTGACGGTTTACCGGGAAGACGACGAGGCAGAGCATCTCTGGCGAGAGGTGACGGACATTCTTCCCGAAAGGATTGTCCGGCTCGGAGAAAAAGACAACTTCTGGCAGATGGGTGACACGGGGCCCTGCGGACCCTGTTCGGAAATTCTCGTCGATCAGGGGGAAGAATTTTCCTGCGGGTCTCCCGATTGCAAGGTTGGATGCGACTGTGACCGGTATCTCGAGATCTGGAACCTGGTTTTCATGCAGTACGACCGAAACGCGGATGGGGTCTTGAGCCCTCTCCCGCGCCCATCGATCGATACAGGAATGGGTCTCGAACGGTTGAGCGCCGTCGTTCAGGGGAAGCACAGCAACTTTGAAACAGACCTGTTCATGCCCCTCATCCGGACGATCCAGAGTCATTCCCGGGTTCCCTACGAAGAGGGGCAGGGAAGTCTGGACCATGCCTACAGGGTTGTCGCCGATCATCTCCGGTCTTCGGTTTTTTTGCTCCATGAAGGGATTGCTCCTTCCAACGAAGGACGGGGACACGTCCTTCGCAGGATCATTCGCCGTGCTCTTCTGTTCGGAAGAGAGCTGGGACTGCCTCATCCGATTCTTCCGGTTCTGGCGGAAAGCGTCGCGCGGATGATGGAAAAACCTTATCCGGAAATCGGGACATCCCTGTCCCGGGTCCAGGACGTCTTGCGCATGGAGGAAGGTCGTTTTCACCAGACCCTCGAATCGGGTCTTCCGCTCGTACAGGAAATGCTTCGAACGCTCGAGAAAAAACAGGAAAAAGTGTTTCCTGGAGAAATGCTGTTTCTTTTGCATGACACGCACGGGTTTCCCCTCGATATCGTCGAGGACGCGGCGCGCATGCAAGGGATCCTTCTGGATTACAAGGGGTTTGAAGAGAAGATGGAGGAACAGCGGGAAAGAGGCCGTTCTTCCTGGACGGGGAAAAAGGAAGAATTTCCTCTCTCTTCCGACAGGCTCCCGAGAGCGGTGGAATTTCATGGATATGAAAAGAGTTCTCTTCAGGGAGATGTCGTCCTGCTTTTGAACGGGAAAAACGAGGTGAAGGAAGTTCATGCAGGCGAAGACGTCCTGGTGGTCCTCGACAAGACCGTGTTTTACCCGGAAGGAGGGGGGCAGGTCGGCGATGTGGGCGATCTCATCGGGCCATTTGGTTATATCCGGGTTCGGGGAGCAAAAAAGCCATATCCCGGCTGGATCGTTTTGACCGGAAAAGTTGTTTCGGGCAAGGTGGCCGTCGGGGAGACCGTGGACCAGCATGTGGATGAAGAGGCGCGTCAGGGGGCAGAGCGCCATCATACGGCAACACATCTTCTGCACGCCGCCTTGCGGACGGTTCTTGGCGACCAGGTTCGACAGGCCGGATCGCTTGTTTCACCGGACCGCCTGCGGTTTGACTTCACTTATCCCCAGCCGGTCTCACCTGAAAACCTTCTGGCAGTGGAAGCGCTGGTTAATGGATGGATCTTTCGGAATGCGGCAGTAGATGCCCGCGAAATGGAAAAAAGCAAGGCCCTCGACATGGGAGCGCTTGCTTTCTTTGACGAGAAGTACGGGGATCGTGTCCGGGTCGTTCAGGTTCCGGGAACCTCGGTCGAACTCTGCGGAGGGACGCATGTCCGGTCCACGGGCCAGATCGGATCGTTCCTTATCCTTCAGGAAACCGGGGTGGCAGCCGGAATCCGGCGTGTCGAAGCGATCTCAGGCCCCTTGGCCTACCAGAAATCGGTCGCATGGAGACAGGAGCTCAAAGATATCCGGGGTCTTCTGGAGGCGGGAACGACCCCCCTGGAGGAAAAAGTCCGTTTCATTCTTCGGGAAAACGCGGTTTTTCAGAAGGAGATTCAGTCCCTGAAGGCGCGCCTGTTTGCACTGGAAGAAAAACATTCCCGAAAGGAATTTCTCGAGGTGGAAGGTCATCGTCTTGTGGTCATGCATTTTGTGCTTGACGATCCGCGGGAACTTCGGGTTCGCATGGACGCGATCAAAGCCGGGATCACGTCCGGAGCGGTTCTTCTGATCGGAGAAAGTGTCGATAAACTGGCCTTTCTCGGATGGACCTCCCCAGACTTGGGAGAGACTTTTCCGATTTCTTCGTGGGTCAAGACCCTCGCCGCGGATGTGGGTGGCCGGGGGGGAGGAAAACCTTCCTGGGCAGAAGGGGGAGGTCCGAAGCCAGAAAATGTTGCGAATTTTCTTCAATCTGCAAAGAATCGGTTGGAAGAAGCTTTCCGGTCCCGTTTCCACATGACGGGACCTCTTTCCGGGAGGATAGGATGAAACAGTTGATCGGCAATGTTCTGAACGGGACTATCGGTTTTCTGGAGACTATCCGGGATCAGTCGCGGGAATTTGTCGAAAAGGGAGAAAAAAACAACGGACCCTTTGCTAAAGTCATCCACAAGGCTTTTGGCCAGGAATGGGATTCCGGTCAAAAGATGGCGACGCCCTGGATTGAAAAAACGCTTCATGCCATGAATATCGCGACGAAAGATGATCTGGAAGCCTTACGTCGGGAATGGGACCGCAAAAATACGCCTGGCAAAGACGGGAAGCCCTGATCTCAGGGGCATTCGGGTGAACGGCGAAACACAGGGAGACGACTATCCTCTGATCTGGGAAGCCCCCCTTCTGGGTATCGACTGGGGTGAATCCCGGATCGGTCTTGCGATTTCGGATGGATCCCTGCGTTTCTCCGAGCCGGTGGGTGTGATCCGGAACCCCTGTTCTTTTAAGCCTCCCTTCCGGATCCCTCCCGGGTCCGGAGGACCAATCCGGCAGCTCTGCGCTCAAAAGGATGTCAAAGGGATTGTTTTCGGGGTTCCCTGGTATCACCTGAGCGGAGATCCCAATCCAAAATCCTTTATCTTTGTCGAATACGGGCGATTGCTTCGTTCTCTGACCGGTTGCCCTGTCTTTTTATGGGACGAGGGGTTGACGAGCGACGCCTTTCAAAGGACAGTCGGGGCGGGGCGAGGAATCTCTCACCGCCGACCGAAAAGATCCAGAGACCCGATCGACCATTATTCAGCGGCGCTGATCCTCCAGAGTTTTTTGGATGAACGCATCAACAGCCGACAAATACGGTCCGGCGAACAACCCTAAGGGAGGAGAACCGGAGCGTGACTGGAAATCCGCTGTGGAAGCTCTTGAACATGTCGAAGCGCAGGAAGACATCTCTTGTTGCCGGCATTCTGGTATTGATCTTCCTGTTGTTCTGGAACGAAAGGGCGTTTTTGCACCGTTCAACCGGACCCTCTTCCACGATCGTCTTCCATGTGCTGCCCGGCGCAACTTTTCGTTCGGTGGTTTTTGACTTGGCCAAAATCGGAGTGACGGATTATCCGGAAACACTGGTTTTCTGGGGAGACCTTCTGGGAATCGACACGAACATCCATGCGGGGGTATACGAGATTTCTCCGGAGATGTCGCCATTCAAGGTCCTGTACGATCTGCACAACGGACAAAAGTATTTCTATCGTTTGACGGTTCCGGAAGGTTTCACGATGGCTCAGGTCGCGCGAAGGATGGCACGTCTGGGCATCGGAACGGAACAGGAAATTCTGGCTTTGTCATCCGATCCCGTCTTCTTGAGGGAAGAAAATATCCCTTCGACTTCCGTGGAAGGCTTCCTGTTTCCGGATACGTACTTTCTTCCGAAAGAGGCCAATGTGAAAGACGTCTTTCAGATGATGATCTCCCGCTTCCGGACAGTGTTCCAGACGATCCGTAAACAATCTCCCCATCCACCGGTCTTTTCTGAGAAGGATCTTGTGACGCTGGCGTCGATCGTCCAGAAGGAGACGGGCCACCCGAAGGACATGGCCATTGTGGCGTCCATTTTCATCAATCGTTTGAAGCAGCACATGAAACTGCAAAGCGATCCGACTGTCATTTATGCGTTGAACGGCAGGCGCAAACTGCATTCCCGGGATCTCAGAATCGACTCCCCCTATAATACATACAGGTATCATGGGCTGCCACCCACCCCTATCGACAACCCCGGCAAGGAGGCCTTGCAGGCCGTTCTGAACCCCCAACCTGTTTCCTATCTGTATTTCGTTTCGGACAAACATGGCAGCCAGATCTATTCCGATACTCTGGACGGTCAGGACAGGGCCATACGGAAAGTGATCAGAGGGGAGTAGTTTTCCCTCTGGTGGAGAGGAACTCTTTTTCGACAGACAGGAAGGAAATTGTGAGCGACCCACAAGAACCCGCAGAAAAAACGATTGAACGGATCCCGAAGACGTACGAACCGTCCCTGACCGAAGGGAAATGGCTTGCCTCATCTGCCCGGAAGGTCCGCGTATCCCGGCCGGAGGCCAAATCATTTTCCATGGTCATCCCTCCTCCAAACATTACCGGCCGTCTCCACATGGGGCATGCCCTGAACATCACTCTCCAGGATGTCGTTGCCCGATTCCGGAAGATGGAAGGACAGGATGTTCTGTGGATTCCCGGGACAGATCATGCGGGCATCGCCACCCAGAATGTTGTCGAACGGCAGCTTGCGAAAGAGGGGATTCCGCTTCGGACTTTGACGCGAGAGGAATTCGTGACGCGCGTCTGGGAATGGAAAGACTCCATCAAGTCGGG
Source organism: Nitrospirota bacterium (assembly GCA_021844275.1). The sequence continues at coordinate 20,311 of JAKBTR010000019.1, forward strand.
CATTCTGGACCAGATCACCCGTCTGGGGGCCTCCTTGTCCTGGGATCACGAACGTTTCACGATGGACGAGGGATTTTCGCGCGCTGTGACGGAGGTTTTTGTCCGACTTTATCGGGAAGGCTTCCTCTATCGCGGAGAGCGGATGATTCACTGGTGTCCCCGATGTCTGACCGCTCTTTCCGATGTTGAAGTGGCCTATGTCGAGAAAACCGGGACACTTTATTACGTCCGGTACGGGGAGTCGCCAGGCAGGGACCAGAGTCTTGTGGTTGCGACGACACGCCCGGAGACGATCTTTGCCGATCAGGCACTTGCAGTGCATCCGGATGACGCCCGATATCGTTCTTGGATCGGGAGGAAGGTCTTCGTCCCCCTCATTCAGCGGGAAATCCCGGTCATCGCCGACGCAGCGGTCGATCCTGCTTTCGGAACGGGCGTCCTGAAGATTACCCCCTCTCATTCCATGGCAGACTGGGAAATCGCCAGCCGCCACGGTCTTTCCCCGCTGGAAATCATCGACCGGGAGGGTCGCATGAATGAGAAGGCCGGACCTCTGAAGGGTCTGTCGCGGGAAGACGCCCGGGAAAAGATGGTAGACGAATTGTCGGCAAGGGGATTCCTGGAGAAGGAGGAAGCCGCTCCGTCCTCCCTTGGCGTTTGTTACCGATGCCAGACCGTTGTCGAGCCGGCTCTTTCGCTGCAATGGTTTGTTCGCATGAAGGACCTTGCAAAACCTGCAATCGAAGCGGTCCGGGAAGGGGAAATCCGGTTCTTTCCCGACGGCTGGAAAAACACCTATTACGACTGGCTGGAAAACATCCGGGACTGGTGCGTTTCCCGCCAAATCTGGTGGGGACATCCGATTCCGGCTTGGCATTGCGCGAATTGCCGGGAAACGGTCGTCGATCTGTCGAGACCGGACCGGTGTTCCCGATGCCAGTCGGACGAGCTCGTGGCGGACCCGGATGTCCTCGACACATGGTTTTCTTCTGCCTTGTGGCCTTTCGTCACCCTGGGCTGGCCGAACGAAACGCCGGACCTCGAACGGTTCTATCCGACATCCCTTTTGGTGACGGGTTTTGACATTCTTTTCTTCTGGGTAGCCCGTATGGTCATGATGGGGTACCATTTCACCGGAAAACCCCCCTTTCGGGATGTCTATATCCATGCTCTTGTCCGTGACCAGTTTGGACAAAAAATGACCAAGAGCAAGGGCAACGTGGTCGACCCCCTCGAAATCATGGATCGCTATGGGACGGATGCTTTCCGGATGACGCTGGTCCACATGGCTTCTCCCGGCCGCGATATCCGGCTGTCCACCGAACGGGTCGAAGGTTTCCGGAACTTTGTTTCCAAGATCTGGAACGCCTTTCGCTATGTCGAGCGGTTTGCTCCCGGAGAGACCCATATCCCCGAGGTCGATGTGGAGGCTCTTCAGGGGCCGGCGAACAGGTGGATTATGGCCTGCCTTTCCCAGGCGGTGGCCGACATGCGCCGCTATTTTTCCGCGTATCGTTTCGACGAAGCCGCGAACACCCTGTACCATTTTACCTGGCATCTCTACTGCGACTGGTTCATTGAAGCATCCAAGTCGGTTCTGGACCGTCCGGACGACGATCCCGAAAAAAGGGAAACCGTGAGGGTCCTGCGTTTCACCGGTTCCGTGCTTCTCCGGATGGCCCATCCGGTCATGCCGTTTGTAACCGGCGAACTATGGGAAGTTCTCTATCCGGGTGAGTCGCCGCTGGAAATGCAGACCTTTCCAGATTTTCCCACGGGGTTGTCGAAGGCTTCCGGGGCCGTCCGGGAGTTTGAGGCGATGATGGCGCTTGTCGGGGACGTACGGCAGATGCGAAGCCAGTTGAAACTGAGTCCTGCCATGGAGCTCCGGGGAGAACTCGTTGTGGGACAAGGATATGGTGAGCGCTACGAACGCCATCTTGCGTTTCTTTCCCGGATGGCCCGTCTCTCCCTTTCCCCGATTCGGGAAGGTGAACCCGAACCCCTCTCCGGTATCCGGATCCCCTTCACGGACGGGGCTCTTTTCCTGGATCTCGACGGTATCGTCAATCTGGCCGACGAAGAAAGACGCCTTACCCAGGAACTCGAGAAACTGAACCAGAAAAGGGCGAGCGTCCTGGCCCGGCTCAAAAGTCGCGAGTTTCGGGAAAAGGCTCCTCCGGACGTTATTGAAAAGGACGAACGGCTTCTTGAAGAAGCCGGCGAGGAGGTACAGGGGCTCGACTCGGCCCTGGCTCAGGTGCGCCGGATGCTCGAAAAGGGGGAGAAAAGGTGACGGAACTCTTCGACCCTCTTGTCCGGGACGCGATCGCCTCGTTTTTGGCAGAAGATGTCGGACGGGGAGATGTGACAACCTTGTCTTTGTTCGGACCCTCTGAGCGGGCACGCCGGCAGTGTGGCGATCTCGTGGCAGAGAGCGCCGGGCTTATTTGTGGCATTCCTTTTGTGGAGTGTGTCTTTTCCCGGTTGGATCCCGGGGCGAACTTTCTCTGGAATGTCGAAGAAGGGGACCCATACGATGACGGGGCTGTCCTGGGGAGAATCGAATGTCGACTGGAAGCTCTTTTGACCGGAGAGAGACTGGCGCTCAACCTTCTCAAGCATCTTTCGGGCATCGCCTTTTTGGTGTCCCGGTATGTCGAAAGGGTTGCCGGGGCGAGACCGCCGGGATTGCGTCCTCTTCGGGTGGTCGAAACGCGGAAGACGTTGCCGGGACTCCGGTATTTTCAGAAATATGCCGTGCGCACCGGAGGTGGATTCAACCACCGGTTTGCCCTGGATGATGGTCTCCTCATCAAAGACAACCATCTGGTTGCCGTCGGAGGGGTCAAGTCGGCGCTGGAAAGGGCCCGCAAAAATGCTCCGCACCCTCTTCGCATCGAACTGGAAGTTGACACGATCCATCAGGCTTTGGAAGGGGCACAGGAAGGAGCCGATATCCTACTCCTGGACAACATGCCCACGGACCTTCTCGAAAAACTGGTTCCCCGTTTGCGTCTCCTGAATCCGGCGCTTGTGCTCGAAGTTTCGGGGGGGGTGACACTGGAGCGAATTGACGAACTGGCCCGTCTGGACATCGACGTCATTTCTGTAGGTGCGCTGACGCATTCTTCACCGGATGCGCCCATTCGGCTCGATTTCCTTTCATGACATCGGATGGACAGGGAGTTCCCCGTCTTGTACGGGACTTTCCCCCCCTGTTCTACCTCGAAACGGTGGCTTCGACCAATTCTTCTCTGAAGGAGTGGGCCAGAACAGGGCCGCTTGTTCCCGGGACCGGTCTGTATGCAGGAAATCAGATCGGGGGCCGCGGACGTCGGGGGAATCGCTGGCTGCACGTCCCGGGAAATCTGGTATTGTCGATCTGGGTGCCGGAGCAGACGTTTTTGCTTCCCCCCTGGACCCTCAGGCTTGCCTGGACAGTGCTTTCCTATCTTGAGAAAAAGACTGTCCGATGCCGCTTGAAATATCCGAATGACATCCATCTTTCCGCGAATTCCCTGAAACTGTCCGGAATTCTGGTAGAGCAGGTTTCCGGGGGTGCTGTTCTGGGTGTTGGACTGAACCGTTTTTTGCCGGAATCTCTTTCCAAAGCCTCGGCTTGTGAAGATTTGCCGGACCACCACGAAATGGCTTTATCCCTGTCGGAGCTGTTTTTCTCGTCTTTTCTGTCCACAGAGAAGAATGTCGTGACTTCTCAACGTATCATGGAAGACCTGAATCGCTCTCTTCTCTGGAAAGGGGAATGGGTGGTCTGGAAGGAAGATGGGCCTTCTCCGACGGGACTGGGAAAGATCGTCGGTCTCGACCTGTCCGGCCGACTCGAGATTCTCGATGCGACGGGAAACAGCCGAAAACTCCCCGAAACAGTCCGTTCGGTGGAGCGAGTGGAACCTCCCGAAAGAGCCAGTCGATGGTAACCGTCAAAATGGGGGTCAGCCGCATTTCATTCGCTCTCCACGATCACGGGGGAAAGATCCGGTCCATCCTGGTGCGTTCGACTCCGCGGGAAAAGTTGTCTCCGGAAGGCTGGGAGAGCCTTCTCTCCCTCCCACCGCTTTTTCGGGAAACGGACTGCTTCGTGGCGATTGTCAGCGTTGTTCCCAGCTATACGGAATCTCTGAAGATCGCTCTGGCTGGTTCGAAAAAAGGGCGGATCATCCCCCTGGAGCGAACGGCATGGGGGCTGGATATCCTTTACCGTCCCCCGGATTCCCTCGGGGAAGACCGTCTTGCGGCCTGTGCCGGAGCCCGGTCCCGCTTTCCCGACCTGGAGGGAGGCTCCTATGTCGTGGCCGATTTCGGAACCCATACTGTCCTTACGGTCGTGGATGGGGGAACTGTTCTCGGCGGGAGCATTGCTCCCGGAATCGTTTCCCAGCTGCAATCCATCGGGCAGGGTCTGGTCCTGGGTGCCGTTCCGCTTCAATTTCCGGAGAAGCCTCTGGGCGAGAATACACGAGAATCGGTGGCGAGCGGTGTTCTTCTCGGAACTGTCCGAGGGGTTGAAGGACTTGTTCGTGAAATGGAACAGGTTCTGGGAAAACCGTTGAAGCTGGTTCTGACGGGAGGGTTGTCCCGGTATGTCCGTCCTTTGTTCAAGGTCGACTGTCGTTTTGACCGCCATCTGATCCATCGGGGAACGTGGCAGGCGGCCTGTCGGGTCTTGAAGAAAAAGTCCGGATAACAGGACGACTGGGGAGGAGTCTTGTTTGGAAAAGACTAGGCGTTTTTGACGGTCGGGAGGCGTTTTGTCGGGACAGATTCCCCGACTTGGTGTCGGGAAGGGATGTTGTCTTCCTGCCGGTCCAGCCCTTCCGGCTTCAGGATGAGATACAGGATGACTCCCAGCAAAAGCAAGCAGGAAAAGCTTGTCAGCAGAAATACGGAGAGGAACCCGATGCTCATTTGACCGATCCTCCTTCTGACCATCTTATCGGTCGAAAGGGGCCGGGAATAAAGTTTTAGATGTCAGATCTTTTCAGGAATAACCGAGCCGAACAAAACATTTTCCGCCAGGATTTGCAGTCGTTGGATCTCGGCAATGACACCGGACAGGGTTTCTGTCCGGCTAGCGGGACTATCTGACTGAAAAGACGAATCGGTTTTGGGGTCTCCTGCCAGCTGGTGGAATTTTTCCTCCAGATCCTTCCATTGAGACACGTTCAAAACACCCAGAACATCCGATGTCGATTTTTGACTGAGCCAGAACTGGAAGGGGCAGTGTTGGGCAGTGAAGATTTGTTGACGAACCGGAAGGGCTTCTTTGACCGGTCGGGAAAGAGACTCTATTGTTTCCCGGTGCATCTTGTGTCCCAGGAGATAGGATATATTTTCAGGGTCCCAATGGATATCGAATTCATCGGAAAATTTCTTCCAACCCGCATCCCGGGAGGCTGTGCGGCCGGGGTCGTCCGGGGGGACCACTTCCCCGCACACCATTCCGGAGCACCAATCGAATCCCAGTCGTCTCAGAATCATGGCTGTTTCGACGTCGTCCACTGCCGGAACGATCAGTTTTTTCTCGAGGCTGCTGCCCAACAGGAAGATCGAACTCAGGACGGCCAGATCATTGGCTTCGTAGGCCATTTCCTTTACGAGAGTGCGCGACACCTCCAGGAACCGGACGGGTAGATGTCGAAGCTGGAAGAAGGTGTTGCCTTGGTTTCCGACCTGTTCTGTTCCGACAGAAAACCCTTCTTCGGCCAGCCTGGAAACGGAGGTTTCCTGGTTGAACGTGTTGGGTAAGGGAATGCTTCCATGAAGGCCGATCAGAAATCGGCCTCTATCCTCTGCCGGCATCCTGTGGAATATCGCGCTGAAGACGGGATGGAAATCGGCTTCCATGACTTGGTGGGCGGAGAGAGAAATTTTCAGAAATGCGCCCGGATAAGTCCGGTTGATCGCCTCCCATGCTTTCCAGGCCCCCTCGAAGAAGCGCGTCTTTTCACTGGAGGGTGTAATCCGGGCTGAATCCCCTTCGTATCGTGTTCCGCTTTCCATGCGTGACAGAGACAGGGAAAACCCCATGATTTTTCCGTGAAAAAGGGACCGGACCGGAGAAAGAACCAGAGCGTCGTCTGGAAAAGTGGAAGAGATGGTTCCCGGTCTTTCCTCAAGGCCCGCGCTCTCGCCCGCTCCGCTGGAAGGAGCCGTATACAGGACGAAATTGTTCTTTCCCCGATTCTTGGCCAGATACATCGCCTGGTCTGCATCCCGGAGAAGGCTTGCGGCGTCCTTGTCGTCGTCCGGATAGATTGCGATACCGATGCTTGTGCCGATCGTGACGGTTTGTCCATCGATCGGGTAGGGGGCATGAATACCGGAAAGGATCCGAGCGGCGGCCGCACGAACTTCTCGGGTATGGCGTATGTTGTTCAGGATGACGACAAACTCGTCTCCGCCGAGACGCGCGACAAGATCTCCCTGGCGAACGAGGCTCTCGAGTCGTTCGGCGACTTCCACGAGCAGTTTGTCCCCGAATGCGTGACCGTAGTTGTCGTTGACCTCCTTGAACCCGTCGAGATCCAGAAAGAGGATGGCCATCGACCGGTTGTTCCGGCGGGAGATCTCGATAGAGCGGGAAAGCTCTCCCTCCATCATATGCCGGTTTGCAAGACGGGTGAGCGGATCAAAGTAGGCTTTTCGTCGAAGTTCTTCTTCCTCCAGCTTGATGTCCGTCTGGTCTTTTTCCATGCACACCATATGAAGGATTTCCCGATTGTCCCCGAAAACCGGAGAAATTCGGATTTCGACCGGATAACTTTCACCTCCTTTTCGGGGAGAAATGTATTCCTGGCTGTAGGTCTCGCCCGCCTGGATTTTCTGCCAGAGGGGGTTCCCGACAAGAGTCTGTCCCGAAGTGCGGGAAAAAAAATACCCGGGAAAATCAGGGATTTCCTCGATGGAACATCTCTTGCTGTCGAGGTAGGCCTTGTTGGCCCACTCGAAAACCCCACCCGGGCCCGCGATGAAGATGGGCGTGTCGACGGCTTCCGTCGCGATTTTCTGGAGACGGATCTGTCGTTGTTCGTTTTCGTGCAGGATGGCGATGGCGAGTTTGTCGGAGAGATCCTCCACGAGAGAGAGAAGGATGTTGTCGAGGGCGATGCGGTTGAAGAGGGAGATGCCGATTGTCGCCAGGGGTGGAGAGCCGGGAATTCTGACAGGGAAAAATGCGCTGACCTCGATGTGGTTTTTCCGGAAGAAAGCTTTATAAGGTTCCCGGTATATTTCGGTGTCGAAGATTTGTCGTTCTCCCGTCGACAAGGACCTGGCAGCCGCGGAGGAAAGGCCGCCATCGTTCATCAGGACATTGAGGGTTTGTCCCACTGTGTCCGGATCATCTGTCAGATTGCTGGAAAGAGCCAGTGCTTCAAGCCGACCGTCCTGTTTTTTCTGGATGATGGTGGCGATTCCCAGGGAAAAAGATTTCAGGAGATCTTGCATCAACGTGGAAAAGATCCCTCCGATCGGTCGGTTTTCCAGGATGCGCTGGTCGAGCTGATGGAGAATCCGGCGGACTGCTTCCGATTGACTTTGAAGGCTCGTGTTCCGGACATTCAGAAGCAGGGCTTCTTCTTCCTCATAAGGGAGAAGCGTTGCCCGGACGGAGACCGGGATGGAAGCCCGGTCCTGGCGCCGGACGAACGTGCTGAAAGATTCAATGCTTCCTGTCGAGCGAAGTGTCCGGACGATCTCGGGAAGACGTCCGTCTTCATCGGAAAGAAATGCGTATGCAGTTTTTCCCAGGAGAGGTTCGACAAAATGGATCCCTGCCATGTCTGCGAAAGCGGGATTGGTCTCCAGAACAAGGAAGGAGGCGGGATGAAGCAGCAGGATCCCGTCCGGAGAGCTCTGAATGATCTTCCGGTATTTTTCTTCGTTCTTCAACAGCTTTTTCTGAAGCCGCCTCCTCGCGCCGATATCCCGGAAAATCGCTACCAGTTCTTTCAGAGGACCTCCGGAAGATGGATAGATCGGCGTAAACAAAAGGGAACACTCCAGAAGAGACCCGTCTCCTTTCGTCAGGGAGCAGTTTTCTGTTTCATAGGGTTCGGAGGAAAGGGAGGAGCCCCGGATTCGCGAAGCGATGAAGTCGTTCGTTCCGTCCGGTCGGAGAAACTCCGGTGAAACAGGTACAAACAGGTTTTCGGCAGGGGTTCCGGCCAGGTCCTTCGAGCGGAATCCCAGAAGCTTTTCCCCCGTCGAATTGAGCGAAAGCACTTTTCCGTCCGGATCGATCTCCATGACCCCCTCGCCCAGATGACGGAACAATGATTCCAGATGATTTCTCGAAGTTTCGAGTTCCTGTTGGAGACGATTCTGGTCGGTCCGGTCGTCGATGGTTGCGACGATTCGCTGTTCCCCTTCGAACTCGGTCTGTTCCAGTCGAACATAGACAGGGATTTTTCGGCCCTGACGATTCGAGATTTCCGTCGGGAATCCAAGAAATCTCTGACGCCCTTGTATGAGGTCTCCGATGTCGTGGAGAAGGTCCGGTCGACCAAAAAAGGTATCGACAGGAGGTGCGGGTTTCTGGCAGACCTCTTCAGAAGGAAATCCGAAAAGTTCTTCAAACCCCTTGTTCACGACGAGAAAGCGATCCATTGAGATGGTCAGGAAGGCAATCCCCGAAGAGGAAACGTTGAGAGCCTCATAAATTGCCAGGTTTCGGAGGAATCGTCGGTATCGTTCCAGCCAGGCGAGAAGGAGACTTGTCAGAGCCAGAAAAAGGACAAATCCGGTGACCTGGAGAGAGACAATTTCACGGTTGGCTTTTTGGGCGGCCTGAAGTGTTTCATCCGTGGATCGCGACAGTTCCAGAAGCAGGGGGAGGGTTTTTTGGCTCATGGAATGGATGTCGGGCTCTGTGTGGTATCCGTTCGAAGGTGTGTGGAGAAACCGGTCCGTTCCCCGGAGAAGGCCCTCGAGGGTTTTCTGGCCGGAAAGAGATAGGTGACGATCGCGCGATCGGGCATCGAGCAGGAGAGCCCGGGCGTGAATCAGATATCCTTGCGTCCTGTGGGGATTTTCGATGGTGAGGCGTTTTTCCCGGCGCGACAGATCGGCGATGTATCCCAGAGTCAAGTTGAACCCTTCCAGATCCGCGGTCATAAAACTTTGGTTCTTCAAGGACAGGAGAAGACGTGTGGAGTCTTTGAGAGTCTTTGCGGCACCCAGAATGGAAAAGAAGAGAGCCGGCAAGAACAGGAAAGAGACAAGATTCCTTTGAAAGACCGCGGATCGGGTGAAGGAATGACGAAAAGACAATGGGGAATCTCTTTTCTGGTCTGATCCGGAATCGCTCATCGATGCTGCATCCGACCGGAACTCCGGTCCGGCAAGCGTCCGTCAGAGACGCACGGTCGGGAATCAGGAGGGCCTGCAGGGGATTGCTTCCTGCAATCAATTTCCGGCATCGATGTGTGTTTGATTGATCGAACTCCAGTGCGAATATGTCCGTTTTTCCCGGAATGTCCGAGGTTTTTCCGGACTGATTCAGGGGAATGTCAAATGCTTTGAAATTTTATCCTTTTTGTGGAAAGGTCGCCATTTTTTCCGGAGAACTCCGATGGAAAACGATCCAGGTTTGGAAAATGACGTTTTTCGTTGACATGTGCACAGGAATCACCGGATGATAGATAAGGACATTGGCGGGCAACTTTTGACAAAGATTTCCCGACAAGGTCAATGAGGGGTGATGGAGTCCACCTGAACGGCCCTTTTCTTCACGGGAAAGGGATGATGACTTCTGCGAGAGATGAGATTTGTACCATCTTGCAGGAGACCGTTCCGGTCAATCTGTTATCCCTTTTTTCTTGTGTCGCGGAATGTGGTTTTTCCGTCGGGATGGGGATTGGGACAGCCTTGGAAGAGTTCCTTCCGAAGGGGTGCCGGATCTCCGGAGAGTGTGGGGCAGGAAAGAGCAAGGAATGGGGGAGACATTGATCGAACCAAAGACCCGGCAGGGATGGAAGGAGTTGTTGAGCTGGCGCGTCATGCTGCCGCTGCTGGGACTTCTTCTCACGTTGGCCTGGGGAATCCAGCGCTGGAGTGAAGATCGCCATTACGTGTTTTCGGACGATGTTTATGTTCAGGGAAAGATCACCTTGGTGTCGTCTTCGATTGCCGGGCGTGTGATTGCCCTGAACGTCAACGAAGGGGATCCGGTCGAAAGAGGGGATATCCTCGCGACGGTCGACCGGACCGGAGAAAACTACCAGCGTTCCCATAACACGTCAAAGAATCTCGAAGCGTTTCGAACACTCCATAAAGATATGTCGCTTCTTAAGGACCTCCGTCACCGGGAAAACGACGAAAAAGACAGATATATCCGATCCCGGGAATTGCTGCAATCCCATTTTATTTCACTCCAGAAGCTCGAGGATATCCATACCCGATGGCTCAAGATTCGCGCCCGTCGCAAAGAGTTGCAGGAGGTGATCGCATCGGAAGAGCAGGTATTGGAAGTGTCCGAAGTTCATCCGATGAACGCAACCGTCTTTGCGCCGATCGGAGGACAAGTCGCCCAGAGGCTTGTCAATCTGGGCGAAACGGTGAAGCCGCGCCAGCCTATTGTCAGTCTGATCAACACACGCAGTCTCTCGAGCATCTGGCTTGATGCCTTCGTACGGGAAACACAAGTCTGGAAGATCAAGCCAGGACAAAAGGTCCGGATCCATATCGACAGCTGGCCCGGAGACACGTTTTATGGCCATGTGCTGGAGTTCATCCCGGCGGCATCCCAGGCGTTTTCCCTGTTGCCGGCGCAGAATGCGGCTGGAACGTTTGTGAAAGTCGTCCAGCGGATTCCGGTCCGGATCGTTTTCGACAGCCTGCAAAACCGGACGATTTTGCCCGGAATGTCGGCGGAGGTGTGGATTGACCGGAGATCGATTCCGAAGCAAGGCAAAGGTACTGGAAAATGAAATTTTTCCCGGTCGGATGGCGAAAATTCTTTTTTGTCTGCTTTTGTCTGACGACTACCTCTTATGTTTTTTTTCTTCCGTCCCCGGACAGTTTTGCAGAGTCCCCGGACCTCGATCCGGGGATTCCGGTTACAAGGGAAGAAGTCCTTCAGGAAGCGCTGGACAATAATCCCGGAATTATCGTTCAGGCCAGCCGGTTATCGGCTTCAAGGGAAGAAGTGGGAATCCGGCGGGCGACCTATTATCCCCAGATCAGTCTCAATCTGGCCCAGCTTTATCTGAATACGCCTGTTTTGGGCATTTCTTTTCCGAACGAGCAGCCGTTGGCACCCGAAGCTATTCTGCCAACATTCACACAAGGGATTTTTGAGTTTGGTCGACGACATAACCAGGTCCGGGCTGCCATCCTGAAAAAGCAGTCCCGGAGGTGGATGCTGGAGGAGGCCCGTCTTTCTGTCGTCTGGAAGGCGGCGATGTCTTTCGACCAGCTGGCAATGTATCAGCATCTGCTTGAAGCGGCCGATGAAAATGAACGGGCAGCCCGGAAGCATCTCGAGCGGACACGACTGCGTCTCGAGAAAGGTCTGGCGATCTTTCCGGATCTGACCCAGGCGAAAGTGTATTGGCAAAAGTCCCGTCTGCAGATCGTCCAGATCCGAAATTCTCTCCATAAAGCGCAGGCGGACCTTGTTTATGCGACCGGGCATAAAAAATTCCGCCCTTACAAGGCCCTGGAAGACTCCCGGCCCGTCATGCTGCCACAGGACCCGGACACCCTTGTCGAATCGGCCATGAATCAGCGTCCCTTGCTGATGTCTCTCAGGAAGAAGGACAGGGAAAAGAAGGTCCTGGTCAACAGGGAGTTCGACGAGCATCTTCCAAAACTCGACCTCTTTGCCAACGGGCTGATCGTCTATGGCCTCCCTTCGGCTGTTACGCTTGCTCCGCCATCCAGCGGTCTTTTTTTTCCGGGCTTTCAAACCGGAGTCGTTCTGTCTATCCCGATTTTCAGCGGAATGAGTGTGGTCCACGGAACGCAGAAGGCGCGCGCTCTTTTTCAAAAAGAGGTTTCCGACACGCGGCTGGCGGAAATCCGCGTTGCCAGAAACGTTCGCAAGGCCTGGTTCGATCTGGAAACACAACGAAAAAAGGTGGAACTGGACCAGACGGAAGTCGAAAATGCGACCGTCAACCGCGACATGGTTCAAAAAAGTTATGACAGGGGTCTTGTGGACAGTGTCACCCGCATACAGGCTCAAGCGGAATATGTTACGGCCAGAGAAACGCTCATTGCGGATCAGTTTCGTCTGCGGATGATCCTGGACGAACTCGAGTGGCAGGTCGGGATCTGGCCTCGACTTGTGGCAAAACCCCCATCCGTGCGGGTACCTGCGCGCAAGGGATAATCTGCTCTTTCCAAAACCTTATGCAAACTTAGTGCCTGTCTAGGTGTTCTCTTGTCTTTTTTTCCCCGTTGCACTAACATTTCTGGCAATCGGCGAACGGATAAAAATCGTCAGAGGTATACGGAAATAAGAAAGGACGGGGCATCTGCGATAAATCCGGATGCCCGGAGAACCGGGAAAGGAGGTGTCCATTGCGCCCAAGGAAAAGAAGAAAAGTCTCCATTGTCGGAGCCGGAAACGTGGGCGCAACCACAGCCCAGAAGATCGTCGAGAACGGGCTGGCGGATGTTGTCATTCTGGACGTGCGCGAAGGCATGGCCCAGGGAAAGGCCCTGGATATCCTGGAGTCGGGACCTTTGCTGGGATTTGATACGCGGATCGTCGGATCCGGAAACTATGAAACGATCGAAGGGTCTTCTGTTGTTGTCGTTACCGCCGGATTCTCGAGGAAACCGGGGATGACCCGGGAAGATCTCCTGCACAAGAACGGGGATATCATGATCGAGGTCGCGGGCAAGATCCGGAAACATGCTCCGGAGTCTGTGGTGATCATGGTCACGAATCCCATGGACCTGATGGCCTACATGCTCTGGAAGGTGACCGGGTTCCCCCGTGAACGGGTGATTGGTATGGGTGGCGCGCTGGACTCATCCCGTTTTGCCTATTTTGTTTCCGAAGTCACGAACACGTCGGTATCGAATATCCAGACGATGGTGATGGGCGGGCACGGGGACGACATGGTCCCACTTCTGGAGTTTTCGACGATTGCCGGTGTGTCCCTGAAAAAAGCGCTCGAGCCGCAGGTTCTTCAACAACTGGTAGACCGGACGAGGGACGGCGGCGGAGAAATCGTTCGGCTCATGAAGGATTCGTCGGCCTATTTCGCTCCGGCAGCCGCCATTTACTCGATGATCGAATCGATCCTTCATGACCGGCACCGGGTGATTCCCAGTTCGGTATATCTGGAAGGAGAGTACGGCGTCAAGGGTGTTTTTTCCGGCGTACCGGTCCAGATCGGCAACGTTGGGCTGGAAAAGATCGTTCCTCTTCCTCTGTCGACCGAAGAGGAAGAGGCCTTTCACCGGTCCACGCAGTCCATCCGTCAGGGGATCAGCACGATTGAAAGACTGTTTCCCGACCTGGGACGTTCCTGACCGAGGATGATCCGGCGGGACTCTCTATCGGTGACCGCCTTTCTCGCCGGATCCCTTCCGGTGATTCCGGGACGACCGTGAAGAGAGGTGAGCGACTCCTCCGAAGCCGGTTTTTTGTTCTGGGGGTTTCTGCTGTTCCGATTCTCCTGACGCTTTTCTACATGGGGTTCATTGCCCACAGGCATCTCCAGCAACGAGGGAAGGTACCGGTCGACAGTCACCCGCTGCCGGAGGCAGAAATTTTGATCCGGCATTTCCACTACTCCAGGACAGTTGACGGGAAGACGAAATGGTTTGTCGATGCCGACCGGGCGTCTCTGGGCAAGGATGAGTCCCGGGCAAAGATCTGGGATCTGAAGGCCCGGATTCGCGTTCGCCGGGACCTCAGGCTGGTTGTCACGGGGGAGAAAGGGGTTATCGATCAGGTCCGACACCGATTTTACGTGGAAGAAGTGACGCGTCCGGTTTCAGCCCGATTTTCCAATGGATTAACGGTGATTTCATCCCACCTCAATTATGCGGACCGGCAAGATGAAATTCGCACGGACGGTCATGTGATTATACTGGGGCCCAACATGATCATCCAGGGACAAGGATTGCAATCGGTTCCCCGCAATCAGAGGTTTCGAATCGACCGAAACGTGCGTGCCGTCTTTGCCAATTGACTTTACGATGAGCCGGATTGTCTCTTCGCGCCGTGGATTTCATCCCGGAAAAAATCCTTTGTGGCTGTTGTTCCGGGCAAATGCGGGCGTCCTCCTTTTTTGGGTTTTGTCGATTTCGTTCTGCCGGAGTGCCTGGGGGGCCCCTTCGGTTCCGACGGTGATCAATGCCGACAAGATGCTGGCTGAGAACATCCAGAACGAAATTCATTTTGTCGGTCATGTTCATCTCGTGAAAAAAAATCTGATTCTGAAGTCGGACAACCTGGATGTCTTTTTTGTTCCTCCGGCCAGGGGAGCGACTTTGATGGACAATATGCACGCCCGTCAGAAGTCCCAGAAGATCCAGACTATGATTGCGACAGGCCACGTGTATATCAAAAAAGGCAATCGGGTCGCTTATGCGGGAAAAGCGGTCTATGTTGCCCGAGGTCATTTTTTTGTCCTGACCCGCCTTCCTGTTGTCATTCAAAACGGCGATCGCATATCGGGAGAGAAAATCACGTTTTTTACCCGGATCGACAAAAGTCTTGTGCAGGGCCACAGCCTGATGCTGCTTCATCCGTCGGGAAAAAAGGGGAAAAAGGAGCAAAAGCCAGAAGTGAAGTCCCCCCAACCCAGAGGAAAGGGCTGACCGGATGTCCATTGAGGTTCAGGATCTTCGAAAAAACTACCGGAAAAGGTGGGTGGTGGACGGGGTCAGTATCAGCGTGAACCAGGGAGAAGTCGTGGGTCTCCTCGGGCCGAACGGGGCAGGGAAAACAACGACATTCTACATGATTGTCGGACTCGTTCGGCCCGATGGGGGCCAGATCCTGATGGATGACCATGACATATCCCGGTATCCGATGCATGTCCGGGCACGGACGGGAATCAGCTATCTTCCCCAGGAGTCGTCGATCTTTCGCAAGTTGACCGTGGAGGAAAATATCCTGGCCGTCCTCGAATACATGGACCTTTCTCGCGAAGAGCGTCAGGAGCGTCTCGAAAGACTTCTGGAAGAACTGAATATCGCTCATCTCGCAAAAAACAAGGCCTATACTTTGTCCGGTGGAGAAAGACGACGGGTGGAAGTGTCGAGGGCACTTGCGACGAAACCCCGATACATCCTGCTGGACGAACCGTTCGCCGGGGTCGATCCGATCGCGGTAATCGAGATCCAGAAGATCATCGCCCAGCTTCGTCAGAGCAACATCGGAGTTCTTATCACCGATCACAATGTTCGGGAAACCCTCGAGATTACCGATCGGGCCTATGTCATCAATCAGGGGAAAATTCTGGAAGAAGGAACGCCCCGGAAGATTGCTTCCAGCCCCAAAGCGCGGGCCTTTTATCTGGGGGAGAAATTTACGCTCAATTCGGCTGTCATGGAGGAGGAGATTTGATTCGCCAACGTCTGGAAATCAAGCTCGGCCAGAAGATGGTGATGACGCCCCAGCTCCAGCAGGCCATCCACTTGTTGATGCTTGCCAAGCTGGACCTGAGAGAGGAAATTCTGCAGGAAACCCAGACCAACCCGCTTCTGGAACTGGAAGAGGATAACGACTGGGAGGAACCGACACCGGAAGGTACTATCGACACGCCACCGTCGGACGGAGAGGATCGTGAAACGGTTCCGGAGGACGGAGTCGTCCCGGATCCGTTATTGAGCTGGGATTACTCTCTCCATGAGGATATGGACGATTCGGGACTTTACCAGGAAGAACGCTCGATCCGGGAAGATCCGGAAAGTGATTTTTCCTACGAGAAGATCTTGGCTGCCCCGACTACTCTGGAAGACCATCTTGTCTGGCAGATCTCGTTCAGGGAGATGCGGCCTGATGAAAAGGAACTGGCTCATTTTCTGATCGGAAACATCAACGAGGACGGATATCTCGTCGTGACGGAAGAAGAGGTGCCGGAAAATCTTCGTCGAGATCCGGAATCGTTTTCGCGGGTTCTTTCCTGGATCCAGGAATGCGATCCACCGGGTGTCGGTGCCCGGAATCTGAGAGAATGCCTGATGATCCAGGCCCGTCTCCTTCAACTCGAAAAGACAGTCGTCTGGTCGATTCTGGATAGCCACATGGACGCTTTCATGGAGATGAAGTACAAGGGAATTGCCAAAACCCTCTCTGTCCCCCTGGAAGACATCCAGACGGCATCTCAGATCATCCGAAAACTCGAACCGAAACCAGGCCGCCCCTATTTCCGGGACATGGCCACCCCGATTTCTCCCGACGTCCGATTTTACGATGCGGGGAATGGAGAGATCCGGGCGGTTCTGAACGAAGAGGGTGTCCCGCGTCTGAGGATCCAAGCCGCCTACAGGTCTCTCCTGAAGACCATGGAAAAAAAGGATAAGACGCGGGAGTATATTGAAGAAAAGCTTCGCTCTGCGATGTGGTTCCTGAAATCGATCGAGCAGAGAAAGAAGACCATATTGCGGGTATCCGAGGCTATCCTTCGTCACCAGGAAGATTTTTTTCGACGGGGACCCCTCGCTCTGAGACCTCTTGTTCTGAAAACGATCGCCATGGATCTGGGTCTTCATGAATCGACGATTTCGCGTGTCACGAATCAGAAATACGCCGAAACCCCGTTCGGCATCGTGGAGCTGAAGTTCTTTTTCTCAGGAGGATTGCCGTCCCAGTCCGGGGCCGAACATTCTTCAGTCAGTGTCCGGGAGAAAATCCGCGACATGGTCCGGGAGGAGTCGAAAGAATCTCCTCTGACGGATCAGGAAATCATGAATCGGCTGGGAAAGGAAGGGATCGTCATTGCTCGCAGGACGGTCGCCAAGTATCGTATGGAACTCGATATCCCGCCGGTCAACAAACGCAAACAGGAACGCGTGGTCTGAAGAGTCAAACGATCACGCTTGTCAATTTTAGGAGGAGACGGAAACATGGACATTGCCTTGACGGGAAGACACATGGAGATTACCGAAGCGATTCGCTCAAAGGTCCAGGAAAAAATGGAACTTCTGGACCGGGTAGCTCCTGAAAACTGCCGAGCCGATGTCGTCCTGGGTGTGGAAAAATTTCGCCAGAAAGTGGAGGTGACACTTCATGCCAACGGGCGTCTGATTCACGCCGAATCGGTGACGAACGACCTTTATGCCTCCCTGGATCTTGCTGTCGACAAGCTGGACAGGCAGCTGGTGCGCTTCAAGGAAAAAATCCGTCATGGGCATGCTTCGAACGGCCAGTCTGTCAAAACGAACATGGATAACAACCTGGTCGAAAATGAAAAACCCTTGCCATCTCTGGTGAAGACGAAGCGTTTTCCGGTCAAGCCCATGTCCCTCGACGACGCCATTCTCCAGATGGAGCTTCTGGACAAGGATTTTTTCCTGTATACGGATCCGGTCTCCGAAACACTGCGCGTTCTCTATCGCCGCCGCGATGGAAGTCTGGGCCAGATTCAGCCCGAATGATGACGGAGGGAGGGGACGTCTGACGTGGCAAGAACCCGGATCCTTTTCGTCAGCGGTCTTTCGGGCGCGGGAAAAAGTCATGCGATCCGGGCTTTGGAGGATCTGGGCTATTTTTGTGTCGATAATCTGCCACCCCCCTTGTTGCCGACCTTTTCGGATCTGGTCACGCATCACGTTCCGGAAATGTCGCACGTCGCGATCGGGGTGGATATCCGGGAACGGGAATTCCTGGACCTGTTCCTGCGTTTTTTCGATGAATTTCGTTCGGAACATGCGAACGTGGAGCTTGTTTTCCTCGATGCCGACGACAACGAGCTTGTACGGCGCTTTTCAGAGACGCGTCGCCCGCACCCTCTTTTGAGGGGGGAGGGTGCGGCGGTGATCGAAGCCATCCGGGAGGAACGGGAGAAGCTGTCCAAGCTTCGGGAACGGGCGGACCGGATCGTCGCAACGACAGATCTGAAGGTCTCCGAGCTCAAGTCCATCCTCAAGAAGTATTACGGAAAAGGAGAGAAGGAGGAACAGTTCAAGCTGTTCCTGATGTCCTTCGGTTTCAAATACGGGCTTCCCATCGATTGCGACCTGGTGCTGGATGTCCGATTCTTGCCAAACCCCAATTATGTGCCGGATCTGAAACCGTTGACGGGTCTGGACACCCCGGTGCGGGATATGGTGTCGTCTCAAGGCGGGGAAGGATTCGTCCGGCAGACGGAAGAGTATCTTTCTTATCTTCTTCCTCAATATGTGGAGGAGGGGAGGAGCTTCTTGACCATCGGTATCGGTTGCACTGGCGGGCGCCATCGTTCCGTGGCCATCACAGAAATCCTGAAAAACCGTTTTGTCTCCCGGGGATATGAAATCCGGGTGATTCATCGGGATATCGAAAAATAATGCATGGGGGCGTGGACTGGATATGAGATATAAGAGGAACATGGGATCGGCCGGGAGAAAACTGCTTCTGTCCGGATGGGTTCTGCTGGCGCTTCTGGCATTTCCGGGTTGTGAGACGGCACCCAAGAAAAAACCCATTTATTCTTACGAGCTCCCCTGGTCGGGAAAGGTCATCCGGGCGGACACCCTCTCGAAAATCGCGGGAAATCCTTTTGACGGAAACAAGAGACTGGATGCCTACCTGCAGGCCCGACAACAGGCCGAACAGATTCTTCTGCAACAGATCCGGAAACTGCATCTGACCGATCAGGAAACGGTGGGGGAAGCGATTGACCAGAAACCTGTTGTGATGAAACGGATTCACCGTTTTCTGGATCATGCGAAGATCGAAGACGTGGCGTATGTTCCGGCCGGAGGGATCCGCGTTCAGGAAACGGCCTACCTGGGAGCAGATTTTCAGTCCCTCCTGGGAGTGACCTTGCATTTGATGCCTCGAAAGAAGAAAAAGATCCGGGGTGCGGCGACCGCGTCGCATGAAGGGGCTGGCGGCGGTGGCGGGATGCCCATGATGCCCATGATGCCTTAAAGGCCTTCGACAAAAACAGCAAGAGCTCAGGGGATTTCATGATACGTTTTGTGACAGCCGGCGAATCTCATGGTCCGGCCCTGGTCGGGATCATCGAAGGACTGCCTGCAGGGATGGACCTGTCGGCAGATATGCTGGCGAACGACATGCTTCGGCGAAAAATGGGCTATGGTCGGGGCGGGCGGATGAAGATCGAATCGGATGACGTTCGTTTCCTGTCCGGGGTTCGTCGGGGGAAAACCCTGGGGTCCCCGATTACGGTTTTCATCGAAAACCGGGATTTCCGCAACTGGGAAGAGGATATGGATCCGGCTCCCCGCTCGGGAGCACCGGGCCGGGGAGTTTTCACACCTCGACCAGGACATGCGGATTATGCGGGAGCCGTCAAGTATTTTCACCGGGATCTTCGAAACGTTCTGGAACGGGCCAGCGCCCGTGAAACGGCGACTCGCGTCGCTCTCGGAGGAATTGCGCGTCAGTATCTCCGACTCTTTGGAATAGAGGTCGCTTCTTTCGTTCTGCGGATTGGGGCGTTCGAGATTCCCGAATCGGAATTGCCCCCGTTGGGTATGCCGATGGAGGAGCTTCGGGAAAAAGTCCTGCGCTCGGAAGTGTTCTGTCCGGTTTCCGAACGGGAAAAGGAAATGATCGAAGCAATCCGGGCGGCAAAAAAGGCTGGAGATACCCTGGGAGGTATTTTTGAGGTCCGGACGTCGCCCCTTCCCGTAGGTCTCGGGAGCTATGTCCAGTGGGACAGGAGGCTCGATGGCGAAATGGCGCGCGCGTTGATGAGTATTCAGGCGATCAAGGGCGTCGAGGCCGGACTGGGATTCGAGGCGGCCCGCAGACCCGGTTCGGCTGTTCACGATCCCTTTGTTCCCGGACGCGCGCATGGAAGTCTTGAAAGGACCAGAAATCATGCCGGAGGCTTGGAGGGTGGGGTGACAAACGGACAGCCCCTTTGGGTGCGGGCCGCAATGAAACCGATTTCGACACTCTATTCTCCTCTGCCGTCGGTGGATATTCGCAGTGGGGAGCCTTCTCCCGCCAGTGTTGAACGTTCGGACATTTGTGCAGTTCCGGCGGCCTCCGTTGTGGGGGAGGCGATGGTGTGTCTGACTCTGGCGGGAGCTGCTTCGGAAAAATTCGGAGGGGATTCCGTCGAAGAAGTTTTGGGACATTTCCGGGCAACGGTCGGACTGAAGCAGGAATGGGAAAGCATCACGGGGAACGATGAGCGTCGGTGCTGACCTTGGACAGGCCTCTTCGATCCTTCTCGTCGGAGCACGCGGAGCCGGAAAGACGACAATCGGTCACGCTCTGGCCCGGACTCTTGATCTTCCTTTTTATGACACGGATCGACTGGTGGAGGAACGGCTCGGAGAGTCCATTCCGTCGTTCTGGGCCAGGGAAGGAGAGGACACTTTTCGGGATGTCGAGAGCCTTGTTGTGAAAAGTCTTCCGGGATTGCCCAGAGGTGTGATTTCGACAGGAGGAGGGATCGTTCTCCGCTCCGAAAATCGACACTGTCTGCAGGAGGTCGGACGGGTATTTTATATCCGCCTCCGCCCCGAAACTCTGATCCCAAGGCTCCAGAATTCCTGGGGATCCCGTCCGCGGCTCATTCAGGAAGTTTCTCTCGAAGAAGAAGTCCGCCTGGTGATGGAACAGCGTGATCCTCTTTATCTGGACGTCGCACATCATGTCATTGATGCGGACGGTTTCGGGATTCTCCAGGTTGTCCAGATGATCCAGCGCTGTCTTGAAGAGGAGACCCGATTGTGAGGGATCTCTTCGGGAGAAAGAGGAAAGGGTCATTTTTGTGAAGTTTCGTGAGATAATGGTTTCATCTCATTCGGGGCCATACAGGATTCGTGTTGGAAACCGGATAAAAGACGAGATTCCGGGCTGGCTTGTCGAAATGGGTTTCCCGGTCACCCGAAAAGTTGCCCTGATTTCGAATGTGACGGTTCGGAATCTGCACGGAAACGCGTTTTCGGCATCGCTGGCAGCTCGGGGATTTTCCGTGGCGGGATTCGATTTTTCCGATGGCGAATCCTACAAGACGCTGGATTCCGTCCGGGAGTGTCTGGATCGCCTGTTGTCTTTGAAGTGGGAGCGTCAGGACCCTGTTCTCGCCTTGGGGGGAGGGGTTGTCGGAGACATGGGCGGGTTCGTCGCATCTATTCTTCTTCGAGGAGTTCCCCTGATCCATGTCCCGACCACGGTTGTCGGGCAGGTGGATTCGTCCATCGGAGGCAAGACCGGCGTCGATCACCCCGAGGGAAAGAACCTGATCGGCTCCTTCTATCCACCTCAGTCGGTGTGGATCGATCCGTCCTTTCTGGAAACGTTGCCTCTCCGGGAACGGCGTTCGGGACTTGGAGAAGTTATCAAGTACGCCCTGATCGGTAACCGGGAGCTTCTCCGGTTTCTGGACGGAAACCTGGAAATTCTTTCCGGGGAACGCTTCGACCGGGATGTGTGGGAGGAAACCATTTTTCTCTGTGCTTCGCACAAGGCGCGGATCGTTTCCGAGGATGAACGGGAATCCGGCGTCCGGATGAATCTGAACTTTGGTCATACGTTCGGCCATGCCCTCGAAGGGGCAATGGGGTACGAGGGCATTCTCCACGGGGAAGCTGTCGGGTTGGGGATGATTGCGGCTGCCCGCGTCGCAAGGGCTTTGGGAATCACTGGGGAAGAAACGGAAGAAGTGATCCGGGCGTATTTGAAAAGGGCATGTCTTCCGGATCGGTGGCCGTCAGGAATTTCTTTCGACCGTCTTGAGCGTTTTCTCAAAACCGACAAGAAGGCGTCCTCCGGACGTGTGACACTTGTTCTTCCGGTACGCCCTGGCGAAGTTGTCCGTACAAGGGATTATGAGCCATCCGTTCTGGGATCCGGTATCGCCTGATCCTCCAAAGAGAGGGATGGAAATTCATGCGGAAAGAGCGAGAAAAGGAGATCCATCGTAAAATGGAGAACAATCCGGCCCTGATGGAAAAAGACCCCTTGCTTAAAGAGCTGGGGCTGCTCCGTGGTCTTCTCAGGATGATGCACGACGACGTTGCGCTGGAAGAGACGCTGGGACAGGCTCTCAGGCTATCGCGAGAGATCCTTCCCTTCGACTGTGCCTTTATTTACCTTCTGGAAGGAGAGGGCCATGAACTGGTCCTGAGGGCCACATCGAACATCTATCCTCATGCTGTGGGCCAAGTCGTCCTGCGCATGGGAGAAGGGGTCACCGGCTGGGTGGCCAGGGAAATGTCTCCGGTCATCATTTCGGAAAAGGCCTGGATGGATCCCCGTTTCAAGATGTTCCAGATTTTTGAGGAGGAGCAGTATGAAGCATTTCTGTCGCTTCCGCTTGTCGTCAAGGATATTCTTCTGGGCGTAGTGAATTTCCAGTTTCGAAAAACCTATGTTCCTTCGGACGAAGATCTTGAACTTGTGACGCTCCTCACTCAGGAGCTTTCCCTTGTCATTCACCACCTGGTCCTGTTCGAAGATGCACGAAAAAAAGCGCGTCAAATCGAGGCATTGTCACAGGTCAGCCAGTCCATCGCGTCGAACCGGTACCTTGAGGAGATCCTTCACCTGATCGTGACGGTGACGGCGGAAATGACGAACTCGAACCTTTGTTCGATCATGATCCATGATCCGGAGGAGGGTCTGGTCATCCGGGCGACCCAGACGCTTTCCCAGGAATACCGGAACAAGCCTCCGATCAAGATCGGCGAGAGCATATCCGGGATCGTCTTCCGGGACGCAACACCCATCCAGGTCGAAGATGTCCAGAAGGATCCCCGTTATTCCTTCAAGGATCTGGCCCGAAAGGAAAACATGGTTTCCCTCCTTTCTGTGCCGATGATGATCAAGAATCGCGCTATCGGTGTGATCAACGTGTATACGAGCCAGCCCCATCTGTTTTCCCAGGACGAGATCAAGGTGCTGCAGAGCGTCGCCAACCAGGCGGCGATCGCCTGGGAAAATACGGGATTGCTCCAGCGCAACCTGGAGATGGAAGAGGCGCTGGAAAGCCGGAAAAAGATCGATCGCGCCAAGGCTATTCTGATGAAGGCAAACCGGATATCGGAAGACGAGGCGTATCGTCTTCTCCAGAAAAAGAGCATGAATATCCGGAAATCCATGAAGGAGATCGCCGAGGCGATCCTGCTGGCCAATGACATGAAAATCGATTCCTGACCCGATGGTCGGAAACACGGTCTCGTAAACACAGGGGGAAGGATGGATCGGGGACTCTTGTCGGCAGGATCGGTTTTTCTGGTTTTTACAGTCGTTCTGGGACTGGTTCTTCTGGGGTTCGAAATGGGGCGGAAGCAGTTTCCCAAAGCCCTGGGTTTTTTGCATCCCACGCTGGGATTGACCGGGATCCTGATGCTGGTTGCCCGGCATTTCATCCTGGGGCCGCTCAAATACATGGATGAGGGGCTTCTTTCTCTGGCCCTTGCAGTCTTTTTCGGCATGCTCCTGCTGCTGAAAGGCTTCGGCGGCCAGCGGATGGTCCGTCTCTTTACCTTTGCCCACGGGGTCTTTGGCCTTCTGGGTCTGGGGCTGATTCTCTGGCAGCTGGCCTTGAACAAAAACCTGATCGGCTAGGAATGATCCGGAAAATACGGCCTGCACCATCTCTGTGGTGGAAATTGTTCCCGACGGTGCTTTTTTTTTCCGTCCTGTCTGTTTTTCCGAATCGGGCCTGGGGCCTGACCGGAGATCGGCTTCTTCTCGATTCTCTTCCGAATTTTTTTTTCATCCCGTCCTCCGGGACATACAGTTACTCAAAAGCCCTTGCGATCGAAAAGCGTTTTTCGAAAAGTCTCCGGGGCCTTCGATCTTACCGGTGCGACCTGAAAAACTATTATGGTCTTATGGAAAAAACACCGGAAGAATGGATGGAGATCGACGTTGTCTATCCCCAAAAGAACGTCCGGATCGGACTCATCCGTCCCCGAAAGGGAGCCCGACTGATTTACCGTGCGGACAACGGGGCCGTTCGGGTCAAACCCTTTGATTTTCTCGGTCTCGTCCTCACGCTTTCTCCCCGCAACCGTCTCCTTGTCTCACGCTACGGACACACGATCGATCATGCCGACCTTTTAAGCTTTGACCGAAGGATCTTCGGGCCAGCCTGTCTTTCCCGGTCATGCGCCTATCTGGGGAGCGGTCTCCTGAAAGGCGTTCCGGTCGATGTTCTGAATGTGGCCCCCGACGTTGTCGAAGCGCACCGGACGTTCGGGAGGATGGTTCTTCTGTTCGACCGGAAGTCCGGATGGCCTGTTCTTGTGGAAACCCTCTCCCCCGAGGGGAAGTTCATGGAAAAGGTCGAATACGAAAACTGCCGGAAGAATGTGATTTTTCCACCCGGATTTTTCCGCATGTAACCGTTTTGCTTTGTTCCGGAAAAGAGGGGAGACAGCGAGTGGGCATCGCGTATCGCGTCGACGCGAAAATAGATGTGGATCTGGCGATTGATCTCTATCACCGGTCGACTCTGGGGAAGCGCAGACCGGTCGGAAGGCCTGACATCTTTGAGGGGATGCTGACAAACGCCAGTCTTACGGTGAGCGCCTGGAACAACGATCGCCTTGTCGGCATCGCCCGCACGCTGACGGACTTCACATACGTCGCTTACCTGGCCGATCTTGCTGTCGATGTCCAATATCAGAGAAGGGGGATTGGCAAGGCGCTTGTCCGGGAAACGAGACTTCGTCTGGCCCCTTCCTGTACGATCGTGCTTTTTGCGGCACCGGACGCTGATTCATACTACGCCGGTCTCGGTTTTGTCCGCAATACAAGAGGGTGGGTGCTGGAAGGGGGGTGACTCCGGGGTCCTGCCGTCTTTCCCAACGGGATCGTTCTTGTATGGTGCGCTTCCGCCGGGGAGGGCAGGTTCCGTTGTCCGGGAGTCTCAGGGAAGACGATCTTTTTCCGGCGTTTTTCCCATGCCGGAATGCAGGGTGATGACCGTCTTGACGTTTCCGCGCACGTTGAAGTCGGCGACGATCTCCAGGAAGGCCGGTTCAAGGAGGGTTTTCAGTTCCCTGAAAAGTGTTGCAGCCGTTTCTTCATGGGAGATGGGCCGGTTTCGAAAGCTGTTCAGATAGAGCTTGAGGGATTTGAGTTCGACGATAAAGCCCGAAGGACGATAACGGACATGGATTGTGGCAAAATCCGGATATCCGGACCGGGGGCAGAGACAGGTGAATTCCGGATAGGATATCCGGATCTCAAGCGGCGTCTCCGTTTCCGGAGCAGGCCATTTTTCCAGCAGGTTTTCCTGGATGGAAATCTCCCCGTAGGGCATCTTCCCGTGAGCGAAATTTTTTCCCGGGTTTTTCTTTTCTTTTTTCGCAGAAGGCATCGATTTGCTCCGGGGTTCGGGACAGAGGTGGTGGTGGGCGGAACAGGGCTCGAACCTGCGACATCAGCTGTGTAAGAGCTGCGCTCTACCGACTGAGCTATCCGCCCGGCAAGGAAGCGTGTATCTTTCCCCCGGCAGGGGTGGTGCAGGCAAGAAGACGATCATTCACATCCGGAGGCAGGGAAGTCGGCCGACCTTGCCGGTCGACACAGACGAGAACCGTTGTCCCTTCCCCGGCAGGGGTGTCGTTACGGCTCATGTTGACGACCTGGTACTCGAACGTCATCAACTTGCGTGAAAGGCTCACGAGGCGTGTCTCTATCCGCACAAGGTCATCATATTCCAGCGGAGCCTTATATTGGCATTCGAGCCGGGCGATGACCAGATAGAATCCGGTATCTTCGAGCCGCTTGTAATCGAATCCGGCCTGACGACAAAAATCGGCCCTGCCCATTTCGAACCAGACGGGATAGTGTGAATGATGGGCTCTTCTTTGCCCGTCCGTTTCGGAATAGCGAACGCGAAAATCCGTCTGTGTCACCATGGGAGTGATTATGGCATCGGTCCGGTTCGGAATCAACTTTTCCGGAGAAGAAAACCGTCTTTTTCCATCCGATTCCATCCGAACGGTGTCCGGGATCACATCCCGACCCCGCATACTTGATTGCTGTCTCAAAGTTCACTATGATTGACGAAGTTTCTGAAGGAAGACATCCGGGGCCGTAGTTCAGCTGGTTAGAACGCTGGCCTGTCACGCCAGAGGTCGCGGGTTCGAGCCCCGTCGGCCCCGCCATTGTTTGATGTCGTTTGATTCCGATGACGTGTTTTTGTATTCCCCTTGTTCTCCCCTTCATCCTTGTGTCATATGCGTGATAATGGATGAAGATTCCAATCCAGCCGATCCCGTCATGCCGGATGGCCATGAAGATGGTAAACACATGCCGCATATGGAGTGCGTCTTCCGTCAGACTTCACGATGGCCGGTTTGGTCCAGATGGCTTCATCGGGTGAACTCCTTCTTGTTTCCCTGTTTCGTTTTTCGCCCGTACATCTGTGTCCGTCGTGATCATGCCGGATACGACACCCGGATACGACACCTTGATCTCTTCAGGATCCTGGACCTGTCTTTATCAGCTTTATCAGAAGAAAGAACCCAATGACACTATTTAACTTCCTCTCCCAGGTCAGTCCGATGGCCGAAGCTGTTCTGAGCGCCCTTCTCTTCCTTTCCGCGCTCAGCTGGGGGATCGTCTTCTACAAGATCTACATCGTATCCCGTTCGGTCAAGGAAAATCGGCAGTTCGTAATGGCCTTCAAGCGGACAGACCGTTTTTCCCGGCTGTACCAGGAAGCCGTAGCCTACAGAAAATCCACGCTGGCATTCATTTTTCGTGCCGGCTATGAAAAGGTTCAGGCATTGAAGGACAAGTGGATGGTGGCCGGGGGACACAGTTCGGAAATGGACCTCGATGTCATTCACCGGACGCTCCTTCAGGCCACGCAGGAAGAACAGGCCCGTCTTGAAGCCTATCTTCCGGTTCTGGCGACGACAGCCAACATTGCCCCCTTTGTCGGTCTGCTTGGAACTGTCTGGGGAATCATTCACGCTTTTCGCGACATCAGCCATCAGGCTTCGGCCAGTATCGCCTCTGTCGCACCCGGCATTGCCGATGCTCTGGTCACGACGGCAGCGGGGCTGTTTACGGCTATTCCGGCTGTGATTTTCTATAATTATTTCCTGCAAAAAATCCGTCAAATTCAGGGCGTTGCGGACACGTTCACCCTCGAAATCCTGAATGTCGTTTCGGAAGAGCGCTGGAAGGACTGAAAGACCGATGAAGCTGTCGCCCAAATCCTCACGCCATGACATGTTGTCCGAAATCAATATGGTGCCTTTCATCGACGTTGTGCTTGTTCTTCTGATCATTTTCATGCTTGCGACGCCACTCTTGTATCGGGGTCTGAAAATCAACCTCCCGAAGACAGCGACCAACAGCATCAAGAAACCCATTCCCAAGGTGGTGGTTTCGATCAATCACAAAGGAACCGTTTTTCTGGGCGGGCACAAGGTTGATTGGCAGGACCTTCGTCCCATGCTGTCCGCCTATTACAAGAAAGACAAGCGCGTGGTTGTCTACCTGAAGGCGGACCGGAAAGTCGACTACGGTGTCGTCGTTCATCTGATGGACATCGTGAAACAGGCGGGTATCGACAGGTTGGGCATGATCACCATGCCGACCCCCCAGAATTCGGAATAAAACTCCGTGATCCACGCCGAATCCCGCCGGGTCGGGGGGATGTCGCCCGGATGGTTCCTCTTCCTGTCGTTGTCAATCCATACCGTACTGGCGATGTTTCTCTTCTTCTATCAGTCGAACAAATCCAAGGGTTTTCCCGAAGCGACGACCGTTGAGCTGGTATCGGAACTTCCTCCCTCCAAGAAACAGACGACCCCCGTTCCCACGCCTCCGGTTGTCCGCCCTCACCATTCACGGCCAGTTTCTCGTCCTCGGGAATCCCCACCGGTCCCGCGCCTCCAGGTTGTGAAGAAAGCCCGTATTCCGATCATTCGTAAGAAAAGGGAAATCAGAAAAACGCATCTGAAAAAGACTGCCCTTCGCCCAAAAGTAGCGAAGAAGGTGGCGAAGCGGAAGGTCCTTCCCAAGGTGTCATCCGTTGTTCGTCCTGCCCGGGCAAAGCCCGCCAAATCTTCGCCGGTTCCCCAGAAACCGGTCCTGAATCCCAGCCGGATTCCCAACCCGCATCCGGTTCCGGTCAAAATGGATATTTCCGGACAGACATTTCCGACGTTTCTGGAGCACCTTTTGATTTCCAGGATCAAGTCCAACTGGTTTCCTCCGCCGGGTACCCGGGGACTCCGGGCGACAGTTCAGTTCGTTCTTCTGAAGAACGGTCGCGTTCCGGATCAGCCGGTGGTGACGGGGAGTTCCGGAAACGGCATGTTTGATGATGCCGCCCGGATGGCTGTTTTGAGGTCCGTTCCGTTTCCGCCTTTTCCGCCGGGATTTTCGAAGGATCGTGAAGTGGTTACTGTCACACTGGAAGCCATTCATCATGGAGGCGTTCTCGATGAAAGGTAAAAGGGCCACCCGGGCAGGGTGTCTCCGGGTATTCGTTCTCGCCCTGATCGGATTTTTTTTCGGCCAGGAAGCCTTGTTGCCCCCGAGGGCTCAGGCCGTCAACCTGAACGTGATTACGAATCAGACGGCCCTTTTCTTTAAACTGTCTTTTGTTCCGCTTGGGGCGAGAAATCTTTCTCCGGCCGAGATTCGCTATGCCGACAGCCTGATTGTCAAGGACCTGGAGGAAACCGGGTACTTCGAAATGGTGCCTCTTTCTGCAAGAGTCGAGACCTCCCTGACCAACATGCTTCTGACCGGAGATTCTGTCCGGCAACTGGCAAGTTCCGGACTTGAAGGCGTTGTGGGAACGCAGTTGATCAAGGACGACCTGGGGACGCACCTGGTCGGCATTGTGAGGGACCCGGTTAACGGAACGGTCTTGCTCTCTCGCAAGTATACGACCACCGGAAATATTCGTGTGATCGTCCATCGATTTGTGGACGACATCGTTTTTCAGTTCACCGGTTTCAAGGGTGTTGCGGACGGCCGGATCGCCTTTATCGGAAAAAATCGCCGAAGGGGGTACGATCTGTATGTGATGGACTTCGATGGTGAAGGAATCCATCGACTGACGTGGGATCGGGTGCTGGCGTATACCCCGGCATGGTCGCTGAGCCGACATGTGATCGTTTATACGTCCTATTTGCACACCGAACCCCAGATCCTTTTATACGATCTCCAGACGGGCAGGAGAAGACCTCTCGCTCGCTTTCCGGGCCTGAATATTACGCCGGACTTTTCCCGCAACAGCGCTTCGCTCGCGATGGCTCTCTCGAAAAGCCAGCGATCCCAGAATACCGAGATCTATTCCTACGGGTTGAAATTTCACCAATTCGAACGCCTGACCTACTCCCACAGCAACAACCTGTCTCCATCCTGGTCACCGGACGGCTCCCAAATTGTTTTCGTGTCGGACAGGGACGGGCACCCGCAAATTTTCGTGATGGATTCCGACGGATCAAACGAACACCGGATTTCCTATTCGGGCTTCTACAACGTTTCTCCAAGCTGGTCTCCGCGCGGAGATGCCATCGCCTATGTTTGCATGAACGAACGGCATCGTCCTAAGATATGCCTGACGACCCCGACAGGCGACCGTTACCTTCAGCTGACCCACGGATCCGGTCAGGACGACAGTCCGGACTGGTCACCGGACGGAAGGACCATCATCTTTACCCATCAGGTCAAGGGACACAGTTACATCGAAAAGATGTTTCTGGACGGAACCCATATCCATCGGCTTGGTTCTTACATCCATTCCGTAATAACCCCCGTCTGGGCCGTGCGCTGAAGTGTCTTCGGGCTGGACTAACTGCAGAAAGGATGTTTCGATGATCCCGGGAAAGACCTCTTTGGGCCTTCTTGCCGGACTCTTTTCCCTGTCCCTGATGGGTTGCGCATCGACGATGGACATGGAAGACCTTCAGGCGAGGGTCGATGCCAATACGGCCCAGATCAAAACACTCAAGCACCAGGGAGGAGGGAGCGGATCTGTTTCGCAAGACAGTGTCCGTCTGGCGGATATCGAAAACAGGCTTGACCAACAGAAGGCGCGTCTGGCGACGCTCCGTGGCCGTCTGGACGTGATCGACCACCGGCTTGACACGCTGATGGAAAAGATTGATGAGCAAAATGCGCGCATCAAGTCCATGACCCCCCTGACGGCGACCATTTCTCCTCCCGGGAACCCCCCAGCAAAGGTTTCGCCTCCTCTTTCCGGAACAGCCGTTGTTCCGACGCCTTCCGCTTCGCCTCCGCCTCCCGCGACACCCACCGTTCTGCAACCTTCGGCCAATGTTCTCTACCGCCAGGCGATGAACGACTATCAGACGGGCCATTACCAGCTGTCCAAAAAAGAGTTTGCCCAGGTTGTCACTCTGTATCCTCAATCCCATCTGGCTTCCTCCGCAGAGTTCTGGGTTGGACAATCGGACTTCAACATGAAGCATTACGACGAAGCCGCTTCCTCGTTCCTCCACGTCATCAAGAATTATCCGTCCAGCCCGAAGCGGGCCGTGGCCTATTTCAAGCTCGGCCGTTCCTATGAAAGTCTGGGGAAGAAAAAGGAGGCGATTCACAGCTACCGGAGAGTTCTCGAACTGTTTCCGCTGGAACGGCAACTCGACGAACTGGCGAAAAGACGTCTTTCCAGGCTCGAGTAATCGCGTCCGGATGCGTGGGTGAGGACAGCTCAGCACCACCCCGTCTGCTCTTGGAGGTGAAATCCAGCGGGAAGGATTTGAATGCAACGGATTTATGAGCTTCCCCAAATGGTTGTTGATCAGATCGCAGCCGGGGAAGTGATCGAAAGACCGGCTTCTGTCGTCAAGGAACTGGTGGAAAACAGCCTCGATGCAGGGGCCGGGAAGGTTTCTGTCCATATCGAAGAGGGCGGACGGAAGACGATCATCGTCTCCGACAACGGTGCCGGAATCCATCCCGACGACGTCCCCCTGGCGTTCCGGCGACATGCCACAAGCAAGATCCGTTCTGTCGAAGATCTTCTCCTGGCACGGACGTTGGGATTCCGGGGGGAAGCGCTGTCTTCAATCGCTTCAGTCGCGCAGATTCTCCTTCGAAGTCGCCCGGGAAACCTTGATGTCGGGGTGGAATATATCCTTTCCCCCGGTCAGGAAGCGGCCCACATGGACTGGACGGGTTCTCCGGGAACGACCATCGAGGTCCGGGACCTTTTTCACAACTTGCCGGTTCGTCTGAAATTTTTAAAGTCTGTTTCTACTGAGCAGTCCCAGGTTCAGGAAACGCTTTCTTTCCTTGCCCTTGGACACCCGGAGGTCCAGTTCCATCTTTCGGTCAACGGCCGTTCCGCTCTTGCTCTTCCGGCCCGTACAGAACGGCAGCTCAGACTTCTGGACCTTTACTCCGGACTGACGGAAAGAGACCTTGTCCGCTCCGTCCTGGAAGGGGAGGGGATACGTGTCGAGGCGCTCGTCCTGACTCCGGACAAAAACCGCAAGGACCGGAAGTACCAGAACATCTTCCTGAACAATCGCTGGATCCGTCATCCGGGCCTGCTTCACGCGATCTCCCAAGGAGCATCCGGTCGGGTCCACAAGGATGTGCATCCCGGTGCATGGGTCTGGATCGAGATGGTTCCGGACAAGGTCGATGTCAATGTTCATCCGACAAAGAGAGAGGTCCGTTTTCTGGAAACGGATCGTCTCTTTTCCCTTGTCCGGCGGGTTGTCCAGGAGGGTCTGGATTCCTTTCTGGAGAGAAAGCCGCTGGAGCTCGAGGAATCCGCCGGACAGAAGATTCAGCCTTCCCGGACGTCCCCGGGGATCTTCCAGAAAGGAGATTCCGGAACGTTTACGCTTCGAGAAGGAGAGGGGATCCGCAAGAGCGACAGTCAGGCAGAGGCGGAGCCTCCGGTTTTCAGGAAAGCCTGGACATCCGTATCCCCCAGGCCGTCTCATGGAGGGTCGAACCGTCCAACGAAGGAACCGCTGGCCGGAAGGCACGCCGACTTCGAAATTCTTCCGGAAATCCTCAAAAACCTTCCTCCTGCTCCGTTTGCTTTTGACCGTAAGGGGCCGCGAGACCCTGCTGTACGGATCCTGTCTCAGGTTTATGAAACCTTCATTCTGGCGTTTCTGGATCAGGATCTGGTTGTTGTCGACCAGCATACCGCTCACGAACGGATCCGGTACGACGCGTTTCGGAAAGGCTTGGCCCATGGCAAGATAACGATGCTTCCGTATCTGTTTCCCGAAACCGTCCGGATGGCCGCACGGGAAGTGGAAAACCTGGAACAGAGGATCGACGAACTTGCCCATCTGGGGTTCGATGTGGACATTCAGGGGCCGGAGTCGGTCCGGGTGTCCGGGATCCCCTCTTTGTTGGAGGGAGAGAACCCCGGAGAGTTGCTCGAAGAACTCTCGGAGTCCAGCCAGGGGTTTGAATGGCCGCTGGTACGCTCCGACCGAATCGACGAAACCCTGATGACGCTTTCCTGTCATACGAGCATCCGGGCCAATCACACTCTGGGGAAGGAGGATCTTGCCCGCATCGTCCGGACGTTACTCCTGACGGAGTTTCCTTTCAGCTGTCCCCACGGTCGTCCGACGATTCTCTCCCTCTCCCGGAGCTTGCTCGAAAAATGGTTTCATCGGAGTTGATGCATATTGACGTTGTCGTGGTTGGCCCGACAGCGTCGGGGAAAACGCTCTGGGCTTTCGACTGGGCCTGCCAGAACGGCGCTGAAATCATTTCGGCCGATTCCCGTCAGATTTATCGGGAGATGGAAATCGGGACGGCGAAACCTCCCGACGCCTTCAGACGGGAAGTTGTCCATCATCTGCTGGACATCCGGTCTCCGGAAGAGTCCTACAGCGCCGGCCAGTTCGTCCGGGATGCGCGAACCATTCTTCGGGACATTCGTTCCCGTGGAAAGAAAGTGGTTCTGGTCGGTGGCACGGGGTTATATGTCAAGGCACTCTTGTTCGGCCTCGCGGATCTTCCTCCCGAAGATGCTTCCGCCAGGGAAGTGTTTCTGTCCGAAAGAGCGGATGTTTCAACAGAACATCTCTACGATTTGCTGGCACAGCGGGATCCGGAAAGGGCTTCCGCTATATCCTCCCGGGACAGATACCGCATCCTTCGGGCGCTCTGGCTTTTTCATTCGTGCGGAAGAACGCCCTCCAGAATTTATCGGGAGCAGGCGGGGAGGTTGCCCGACATCTCCTGGGGAGAAGTCGTGGGTCTCGCTCCGGAGAGAAAATCTCTCTACGAGCGCATCAACGAGAGGGTGCTCCGAATGTTCGAAAGCGGCTGGATCGAAGAGGTCCGACAATTGCGAGAAAAAGGATACGGGAAGACGTCGCCGGGATTCCGGAGCCTGGGATATCCCGAAATTCTGGACTACCTTTCGGGTGTTCGGTCTTATGAGGAAACGCTCTCCCGGATTCAACAGAAAACGCGGCAGTTCGCCAAAAGGCAGATCACCTGGTTTCGTCATATGATGCCAACCCGTTGGATTTCCTGAACGGGAAATCCTTGATGGATCCGGATTTTGTTTCCCCTTTTTTTTTCTGTCAAGATCGGCAAGAATATAGAATTCAGAGATACCGGTTGTCCGGGGCAGGACCGGGCTATCATTCCAAAAGGAAAGGGTGCTTGTGGAAAAACGTCGTACGACAAGGGGCGAAAAGAACCTGTCTGCCGGTCCCGTCGGGATCATCGGGGGGTCCGGACTCTACAGAATGGAAGGGTTGACGATCGAGGAAGAGCGCGTCGTTGAAACGCCATGGGGAGTTTCTTCCGACCCGTTTCTGATCGGCAGTGTGGGGGATTTTCGGGTCGTTTTTCTTTCCCGGCATGGAAATGGACACCGATATCTGCCGTCCGAAATCAACTACAGGGCCAATCTCGCAGGGCTCAAGGCTCTGGGGGTTTCGCGGATCCTGTCGGTATCAGCCGTGGGTTCCCTCAAGGAAGAGATTGTTCCCGGGGACATGGTGCTGGTCGACGATTTTATCGATCTCACGAAACAGCGTCCGATGTCCTTCTACGGAAATGGCGCCGTGGGGCATACGCCCTATGGAAGACCTGTCTGTTCGGACCTGTTCGACGCGTTTTCAGAAGCCTGTAAACACCTCAATCTCTCCACCCATCGGGGGGGGACTTACATCTGTATGGAAGGTCCCGCCTTTTCGACACGGGCGGAATCCCGTCTGTACCGGCAATGGGGGGCGGACGTGATCGGCATGACCAACGGGACGGAAGCCCGGCTGGCGCGTGAGATCGGTCTTTGCTACGCGACGTTGGCTCTGGCGACCGATTATGACTGCTGGCATCCGGACCATGACATGGTCACGGTGGCGGACGTCATCCGGATCATCAACCAGAACGTCCAGCGGGCGAACGTCATTCTGCTCGATGCATTGGCCCGGATTCCCGATATTCGCAAATGCCACTGCGCGGAGGCACCAAAAAGTGCGCTGATCACGGATCCGTCGAGGATTCCGCAAAATACCCGGGAAAAATTGGCCTTTCTGGGTTTGGGGCACAATCCGTCCTGACAGGACATTTGCGAAGGAGAACCGATTGCCAAGCCTGGTCATTGTGGGTACCGTCGCCCTCGACAATATCCGGACCCCATTCGGAGAAGTTCACTCTGCCCTGGGGGGATCCGCTTTCTATGCAGGGCTATCCGCTTCTTACTGGACGGATGTGGGAGTGATGGCTATCGTCGGAGAAGACTACCCGGAAGAAGGTTTCCGACTCCTTGAAAGACATGGTGTGGATTCCCGGGGAATCGCCCGTTCCAGAGAAAAAACGTTTTCCTGGACCGGCGAGTATACCTTCGATCTCAACACGGCCCATACCCTGAAAACGGACTTGAATTGTCTTCTGTCCTTCAATCCCGACCTGCCGGCCATCTATGATCGTCCGGATACTCTGTTTCTTGCGAATATCGATCCGGATATCCAGCTTCAGGTACTGGATTCGTTACCGGTACGCCCTGCGCTGGTCGTTTGCGATACGATGAATTTCTGGATTGAAAACAAACTTGCGGAACTGAAACGTGTCCTTGCGCGAATCGACATCCTGACAATTAACGAAGGGGAAGCCCGGATGCTGTCCGGAGAGTTCAGTCTGGTGCATGCTGCCCGGAAAATCGTCGGGATGGGACCGAAGACTCTCGTGGTCAAGAGGGGGGAATACGGTGTACTCGTTTTTGGAAAAGAGGGCATCTTTGCCTCTCCGGCTTACCCTCTTGAAGAGGTCAAGGATCCGACCGGGGCCGGGGACAGTTTCGCCGGCGGATTCATCGGATACATGGCGCGAAACCGGAAATCGACCGACGAGATCCTGCGCCAGGGGATCGTTATCGGCTCTGCAATGGCTTCCTTCTGTGTGGAGGACTTCAGTACAAGAGGGCTTGAAGGTCTGTCCAAAACGGTGATTTCTGACCGCCTTGCCTCCTTTTCCACGCTCACATCCTATCCGGATCTGCCGCCTCTGGATGCAGGAATGAAAGGCTGAGCCCACACGTGAGCTGGACCCGAGATCTTTTGCGCCAATTTCTTTTTGTCCTGGCCCTTCTCCTGATCGGAGGGTGCGCCGCCTCGGTTTCACCAAGAAACCGGCACCTTGCTCTTGAGCATTATATGTCCGGACTCCGGAATCTGGGCGTCGGAAAACTGCAGGCGGCCTATTGGGATTTTGAATACGCGGCTCATCTCGATCCGACCATGAAGAAGGTTCATTATGCTTTGGGCCATGTCTATTACCGGATGCACGATTTTCTGGATGCGAAAAAGGAATTCCGGCTGTCGATGCAGGGAACTTCCGGGGGGGCGGCAGCCTACAACTATCTCGGGTTGATCGCCTATCGGGAACGCCAGTACCACCGGGCGATCCGGTATTTTGAAAAATCTCTTGCGGATCCCCTGTACAAGACCCCCGAACATCCGCTTGTCAACATGGGAAGGGCCTATATCGCCCTCAACAAGCCCGAAAAGGCCCGCGAAACGTTCTCCTTGGCCATCCTGCGCAACAGCAACGATGTCGCGGCTCACTTCTGGCAGGGCAAGCTCCTGATGACGACCGGAGACTACAAAGGAGCACTGGAGGAATTTTCGGAGGTCATTCGCCTGGCTCCCCGCTTTCCCCGTTCCTATTATGAACTTGGGCGCGTTTACCTGAAGCTTGAAAATCAGAACAAGGCTCTTCTGGCTTTTAAAGAGGTTGTCCGTCTTGATCCCGATTCTCCGGAAAGCGTCAAGGCCCGACAATATATCAAGAAGCTTCCGTAACGGAAAACCGGACTCCCAGACACGGAACCAATTCTAAAATAAGGACGATCCGTGAGCGAAGAAGAATTTCAGAGGGAACCTGAAGAGGATGGACTGAAGGCGGAGATCGAAAAGAGCGGTGCCCGAACGATCGGGGATTTTCTCTCCTATGAAAGGGAACGCAAAGGACTGTCTCTGGACGAAATCGACCAGGTTTCCCGAATCGGTCCGAGATGGCTTGAAGCGATCGACAAGGGGGAGTGGTCGGCTTACCCGAGTCTGATCTACGCCAAAGGTCATATTCGGGGTTATGCATCCGTGCTGGGTCT
The DNA here is from genome assembly GCA_021844275.1 of Nitrospirota bacterium. The sequence continues at coordinate 56,997 of JAKBTR010000019.1, forward strand.
TGACGGATCCCGTATCATTTCCGAATTCGAAGAAGAGCTGAAAAGCGCTTTTCCAGACGAGACATTCCATATTCATCCGGTCCGGAACATCAACCAGATCTACCAGCCGACTTCCGGCGACCACCGTGGCGGTTCCCGCTTCAAGTTTCTCTTGTTGGGGATTCTGGTCACATTCTTCCTGATCCTGATCCTTTCCAAAGTGGTTCACCAAAAGAAGAGAACTCCTTTTTCGGTGGTACCACAAGCTGTTCCGACACCCCCTTCCCAGACGACTAAGCCGCCCGTTGCACCATCTGCGCCTTCTCCGGGTGCCGCAAAGCCTCCTTCTTCTTCGAATACGCCCTCGTCCGGATTGTCCTCCGGACTCTCCGGGGAGGCATCAACCCTACCTCCTTCCTCTTTCCAAAACGGTCGGACCGAAGGGAGCCTACCGGCCAATTCTCCCTCCTTGAAAAATGCTCCGGCAGTCGGAAAAACGGACAAGATTCCGACTGCGAATGCTTTGAAGGTGGAGGCGATCCGAGACACCTGGGTCGGGGTCCGGATCGACGGCGGAAAAGAGATGGAATTTCCTCTCGACAGGGGGCAGTGGCGGATTTTTCATGGTAAGACATTTCGAATTTCTACCGATGACGGAGGGTCTCTCATGCTTTACCTGAACCAGGGGGTAATGGGAAAAGCGGGAGCGGACGACCAGCCCGTCAGAGAAAAACTGATCGGGTTTGTCCCCGGCAGAAAGACCAACTCGCCGGTCGTTTCCCGATGATTGTTTTCGGTTCCAGTCAACCATCCTATTCTGGAGGAGTCCATTGAATTCCGGAAAGAAAATCGCGCTTTACTTCTCCATCTTCGGATTTCTCATTCTTGCTGCCTGCGCTTCTCCCCCGGTGCCTCTGGACTTTGAACCGGCGGCCAATCAGGTCCAGCCAAAACAATATGTCTCTTCCTTGCATTTCGGATTCGTCACCTTCGAAGATGACCGGATGATCCCTAAAGGAACAGGTGTCAAGAAAATGATCGGCTGGGGACAGCCGGATACCTTCATCGCCGATAAGGACATTCCCCAGCATGTCACCCGGGCTTTTGTCCGCCAGTACCGGTATCTGGGGTTCCATGCGACCTGGATCAAGGAGCCTCCTCCAAACTTCTCGTTTTCGAGCCGCGACTGGGTAAAGCAGCTTCGTCTTCAATATCCGAACGTAAACGTTTTTGTCATTGGCAAAATCAAGGATTATCAATTCCAGATGGGATACGGAGGCTTCATCGAGGGGACGGGGGACCGGGTCATCCAGGCCCAGTCGAACATCGAAGCCTATTTTATCAATGGTTCAAACGGACGTTTCATCTGGGGCGATACAATCCACCACCGGACAAGGGGGGTGGTCAAGCACCATTCTCCTCTCCTCGTGGCGGCGGAGAAAACGGAAACGACCCTCCAGAGAGTGATACTCGATTTTGCCGATCGTTCCGTTCCTCATCTGGCGAAAAGATTTCCCGGAGCCATCCGGGTCACGAACAACAATATGGCCGCTTCTCCTTCGAACCTCCCAAATGCCATTTCCCCTCAGGCGATCAATCCGAATCAGTCTCCTATTCCCTCCGGAAAGGGCAGACTGGTCGTTTCGACCACCCCCGCGGGCGGGAAGGTGTACGTGGATGGTGTTTTTTATGGGGAATCCCCCATCCTGCTCGATCTTCCGTCCGGCATTCACCTCCTGAAAGTCCAGATGGACGGGTATCACACGCTTCGGGACAAGATCGGTATCCTGGAGCAGAAGGTGACTCCCTGGGAGGAGCGTTTGCACAAGAAATACTGATTGAGGAAGAAATCCCTGACGGGTTCGGGTGGGGTTGAAGTTCCCACCCGAATTTTTTATCATCACACGATTGGCTTCCCTCCGAAACGCCGGCGTAGCACAGTGGTAGTGCAGTCGATTCGTAATCGACAGGTCGTCGGTTCAATCCCGACCGCCGGCTCCAGTTTCTCTTCTGAAATCTCAAATATCCAAGCCAAGAAAGTCCATTTTGGACGTTTCCTCGTGTGACCTTTTGTGACCTCGTATGGACTCATTTTTTCCATCTCATTACACCAAGAATGTCCTCCGCGGATCACGGGATTTAGCCACTTTGTGACCTTTTGATAATTCGGGCTACACCATGAGACTAAATATCTTGTTTTTTGTTTTGGGGGTGTATTGTTTTTGTGTCTCCCACTGATTACTCGGGAGGACAGTTTCGCGGCCCAAAAAAAGAATGAACCACCCAACTCCAACAATAATCAACCTTTTTGCGAGGGGTGGGAGACAAAAGCCGCGCATCTGTCTTGTTCTTGCTCATGCCATAAGGCATGCTGCATTTACAGGACAGGTGCGATTATGCCAGCTCGAGCCTTTCGTAACACCAACCCACCAAAAAATTTCCATTTTTCCGGTCCAGAGGCCCTCCGGGCCTTCTTTTTTCCGCGGCAGACGGTCCAGATTCAGGAAGCCGCCATCATTATTGGCAGGGGCCGTGAAGCCTTATACAAGCGACAATGGCATGGAGACACCTCCCTCAAAATATCAAAGCGTCCTGGGGGGAGGCAGTTCATCCTCCTGGAGGACCTGATCTCCTACCTCTTTCAATCCTCAAGGACCGAAAATCCTGAATCATCAGAGACTTCATTTGAAAATTACACCAATGGTGTAATCGGATGGAAGAAGCGCGGCCGGCCCCACGGCTCAAAAAACAAGCCGAAGCTCCCTGTTTCCGGGCAGGAAGGGGGTTCCAGATGAAGACCCCCGCTAAAGTGATCCGGCCAATCGACATCCTAACCCATTTTTCGATTTTTTTGTTTTAAGTTGAAGACAAGGAAGGATTCTCGTTTTTAAAAATCGCGTTTTAGGTGACGCAGAAAATCACGCGACGGGATT
>JAKBTR010000090.1 GCA_021844275.1 Nitrospirota bacterium
CTCCTTCTCGAAGAGGTTCCACAAACCATGAAACTGCATACGGTTCTCCCAGCTTTTTCCCTTCTTCTGACGCTCCTGACCGTCGGCCTCATCTCCATTCTTCGCCGCTGGTCCGCCTCGACCTTTGCGGCCCTTCTGGTCCTCGTCTGCTCACTGGTTCCAGGGCTGGCCGATTTTGCGGCTCTCCGGATCCACAATTTGTCCCATCTCGAACTGGCTTTCCGGGCGGTTCTCGCCGGAGAGTGCCTGACCGCCGCCTCCGTTCTTCTCTTTTCCGTCCTGTATTCGCGGGCGCAGCCGGTGACCCGCTTTTTCGAAATGGGCATCCCCTTCACGATCGCCGGACTGGGATTCCTCTTTTTTGTCACGAGCATCTTTCTGGACAACCATTTGTTCCGTCTGTTGCCCTTGCCGCAGACCCGTTCGATCCTCCTGATCAGCGATCCGGGACTTTCGGCGATCAGCCTGTTTCTGATCGGCACACTGCTGTTTTCGCTTTACCAGATGACGCGGACCTATATGTCCGCCGACACGATGGACCGATGGAACATCAAATACCCGCTGATCGGGGTCTCCCTCTGGTCGTTTTCCCTGATCCTGGTGCACGCCAACCAGCTCTTAAACAACGGGTTCGACCGGTCGTTCCTGCTGCTCGAACACATCGGTCTCCTCTCGATGGACGGTCTGTTTCTGTATGCCTTTCTGATCCAGAAAACCGAGGAAGTCGCCCTCTCCCTGACGCGCAACACCATCAACCGGTCCGTTCTGATTCTTCTCGGCGGAGCGGGCCTACTGATGCTGGGCGGCGTCGGAACGACGCTCGGAACACTCGGTCCCGTCTGGGGAAAACTCTCCTCCAGCCTGACGATCCTTCTGGGACTGGGTGCGTTCGTCGTCGTGTTTTCCTCCGATCGCCTCCGGCGGGAACTCGAAAGTTTTCTCGGTATCCATGTCTATTCCAACCGGTACGACTATCGGAACGCCTGGATGACCCTGACCCGGGCCCTCGCCGATTCCTCCCGCTCGGGCGACATCATCCCGACCCTGATGGATCAGACGCGGGAGATGACCCTCTCTCCTTCCCTCTCGTTTGCGACCATCACGGAATCGAACGAACCGGTCCTTCACCTGCAGGAAGCCCTGGGCTGGAAACCGGACCGGGATTCCCGAAGACAGTTGCTCGTCCCGGGCTGGATTCCGCTGTTTCACAAGGGCGTCCCCATCCACTCTTCCGACACCCCGGACGTCCTTGAAAACGGAAGCGAGAAACCGTCATCTCTGGAACCTCTTTTCCGGAGCCTGAACGCCAGCTGGCTCGTTCCTCTCTCGTATCAGAACCGTCTTCTGGGCATTCTGGGCCTGAACATCAAAACCCGCGGCACGTTCACGATCCGGGAAGACCGTCTGTTCCTCCAGGCCCTTGGTTCCCAATGGTCCAGCCTCCTGGTGAACGCCTCTCTTACCCGGGAAATGGCCGGAAAACGGGAAACCGAATTTCTTTCGAGTCTCCGGGCTTTCACCTTTCACGACCTCAAGAATGCGGGAGTGGCCCTGAAACTCCTGGTCCACAACGCCCAGAAAAACATCGAGTCCCCCGAATTCCAGCAGGAACTCCTGTTCTGCCTCCAGAACATTTCGGAGCAGATCGACTTGTCCATGTCCCAGCTCCTTTCTCCCTTCCAGCAGGAATATTCCAAAACCATGAGTTTCGATCCGGTCGCCCTGATCCAGACCACTGTCCGCGCCCTGAACTGGGACAACCTTCCCAGACTCACCGTGAAACTCTCCCTGTCCGAGATCCCGCCCGTCACCGGCAATCCGCGGGTCCTCGAGACGACCCTCCGGAACCTTCTGATCAACGCCCGGGAAGCTCTCCAGGACACGGGCGAGATCCTGATCGAAACACGGTCCGAGTCCAACCGGTTGAATCTGGTCGTCGCCGACAACGGCCCGGGCATGTCCCGGGAATTCATCGAAACGCGTCTCTTCCGACCCTTTCAGACGACCAAGAAAAAAGGAACGGGTCTGGGTCTCTTCAGCTGCAAGATCCTGATCGAACAAAGCGGCGGCACCATCGAAGTGCATTCACGGGAAGGGGAAGGCACCGAATTCCGGATCAGCCTCCCGTATGCATCGTCCTGACCTTCCTCAAGAATCTTTAGGACGTTCCGGCCCAGAAAAATTTTCTAGACTCCTGTCGCTCCCCCTTCCGCTCCCATAGAATATTTAAATTATCTTACAGGTATTTAATAAAATAACGCCCCAAAAACCGATTCCCCGGAATATCTCCAGAAGAGGGAAGGAAAGCTCATGATTTCATATTCATTTTCAATAACTTAAAAAAGTGTAAAATTTTTTGACAGAAGAAGAATTCCCCTTTCCGCCAACTGTTTTCCCCTGATCCGGTATCCCGCATGCATTTGAGTTTTGGATTTCCTCTTTCATCGCGATTTCCGAAAAAATCGCTCCGGACAACGTCTCTGTCCGGAGTCCTCCCGTCTCTGAGCAATCCGGGAAAATTACGAGTTCGGTTCTTTCCATCATCCCGACGTCCCGATACTCCTTCCGGCCAACACTTCCATCTTTTGGCAAGACTTTTGCTCGATTGCTCGAAGCATATCGGATCATTCCCCGTTGGGGTTGAAGTGACATCGACATCTGGAGGTGCCCATGCAAAAAGTCCGGAAAGCCGTCTTCCCCCTGGCCGGTCACGGGACCCGTTTTCTGCCCATGACCAAATCGTCCCCCAAGGAAATGCTGCCCATCATCGACAAGCCCGTGGTCCAGTACGTCGTGGAAGAAGCGGTCGAATCGGGCATCCGGCAAATTGTCATGGTCACGGGCCGCGGAAAGCGGGCGATCGAGGATCACTTCGACATCTCCTACGAACTGGAAGACGTGCTCCGCAAGAAGAACAAGCTCGACATCCTCTCCGAACTCCAGCGAATCTCCGCCCTTTCGGAAATCACCTATATTCGCCAGAAAGAAGCCCTGGGACTGGGACATGCCGTCCTGTGCTCGGAGATGGTGGTCGGAAACGAGCCTTTTGCGGTCGCACTGGGAGACGAAATCCTCTACGGACCCCAATCGGGTCTTGCCCAGCTTCTGACCGCCTACGAAGAACTGCAGGCTCCGGTCATCGGCCTTCAGCGTGTTCCCCGTTCCGAGGTCTGCCATTACGGCATCGTGGACGGCACCCCTGTCCGGGACGGGCTGTTCCGGGTGGACCGCCTCGTCGAAAAGCCGAAAGTCCAGGATGCCCCCTCCGACTATGCCATCATCGGCCGGTATATCCTGACTCCCGATGTCTACGACATTCTCAAGAACCAGACCCCCGGCGTCGGAGGCGAAATCCAGCTGACGGACGCCCTCAACACCCTGGCCCGCCAGCGTCCGGTCTACGCCATGGAAATCCAGGGCGACCGCTTCGACACCGGAGACAAGATGGGTTTTCTGAAAGCCACCGTGCATTTCGCCCTCAAAAGAGGGGACCTTTCGGAAGAGTTCCGTCTTTTTCTCGAAGGCGTCCTTGCGCAGGGAACCCTGAGTCCGGAAAGGGAGATACCCGGAGAAACGGTGTATGCGAACCGATAGAATCGTTCTGGCCATCGCCGTGACAACGGCGGTCCTGTTATCCTGGCAGAATTTCCGGAAACTGTGGGACGACTGGATGACGCTGCCGGCCTATTCCCACGGCGTCCTCGTGCCTCTGGTCTTCGGTCTGTTGCTCTACCTCGAACGGGACCGGCTCTCAGGTCTTTGCGACACACCGTCCCCGTGGGGAATCGTTCTGACGGCCGCAGGCGTTCTGTGTCTTGCGACCGGGACCGTCTCCGGCCTCTACTACATCCAGCAGGTCTCTCTCCTTTTTCTCGTCGCCGGCATCGTGGCGGGGTACTGGGGCCTGAAAACCCTGAAAGCCGTCCGGTTTCCCATTCTGTACCTGTTGTTCATGATCCCCCTGCCCTATCTGGTGTTCAACGCCATCGCCCTTCCCCTCCAGATGCTGGCGGCAAAAGGATCCGCCAGGATCCTGGAGCTCTTGCAGATCCCGGTCTACCGGGAAGGGAACATCATCAATCTGCCCCACATCTCCCTCGGGATCGTCAAGGCCTGCAGCGGGATCCAGTCACTGGTCTCCCTTCTGGCGATTTCCGTCCTTTTGACAAAGTTGGGGAATCTCAGAGGGGGAACGGCAACCCTGTTCGCCCTTTCCGCCGTTCCCGTCGCCGTGATCGCCAACATGATCCGGATCGCGGGAGCGGGCATCCTCGGATCGATGAACCCCAGTCTTGCGGAGGGTTTCTTTCATCTGTTTTCCGGGTGGGTGGTCTTTCTGTTCGCCTTTCTCTTCCTGATCCTGGAGATCCGCCTCTTCCAGCGTTTCCGGAGAATCCCCGATGTCGCCTAGACTCCGCAACATGCTGCTGTCGTCGGCGTTGATGCTCGCCGGCCTGGCGGGTCTGTCCAGACTGGGGGCCGAAGGGACCATTCCGTCCCATCTGGCGCTTTCGGCTTTTCCCGACCGGATCGGCGATTGGACGGGTGTCCGGATTCCGCTCGACAAAAAGACCCGATCGCTCCTGAACGCGGACGGCTACGCTTCGGTTCTGTATACCGAACACCCGGGCGAACCGGGTCTCCTGTTCTTCAGCATCTTTTACACCCGGCAGACCGCAGAAAAAAACATCCACTCCCCGGCCAACTGTCTGCCTTCTTCGGGATGGGCCGTCCTATCGCACAAGGTGATTTCCCTTCCCATAAACGGCGAGAGCCTCCCGCCGGTGGACGTCAACTACGACGTGATCCAGAAGGGTCTGGACAAACAGCTTGTTCTCTACTGGTACCAGGAACGGGGGCACGTCTTCGCCGACGAATACCGGGGTCGCATCTATCTGATCGAAGACGCCCTTCTCCTCCACCGGTCCGACGGGGCCCTCGTCCGAATCTCCATGCCGGTCGCAGCTTCGCTCGGACAAACGTTCCGGACGGAAGTCCGATTTCTCAAGGGTCTGTCCCCGCTTCTCGGAAAATACATTCCGGGTCCATCTCTTCCGGCCGATGTGGCCTTCCGGTCCGGACAGAACGTTCTCGCGGCCGGAGATCAACCATGACGACCGACTCGCCCGATTCATTGACCTTTGCCCCCCCACTTTTGATCGTGGACGACGATCCGGTCGTCCTGAAGCAGATGACGTGGCTGTTCAAGGGGGATTATCCCGTTCTGACCGCCGACAGCGCCTCTGCCGCCATCGAGGTCTTTCTTCGGGAAAAACCGCCGGTTGCGATTCTGGATCTCTCCCTCGGAAAAGAGGCGGGGCAGGACGGCATCGACCTTCTCCGCTTTTTCTCCGAAGCCGATCCGCATTTCCACGGGATCATCCTGAGCGGTTCCATCGACCGGCCACGCGCCCTGGAAGCGGTTCGCCTCGGCGCCTACGACCTTCTCGACAAATCGGTCGACCCCGAAGAGCTGAAACGGGTCGTGGGCAGAGCCTGCAACCGGGCCCTGCTCGCCAGGACGCCGAATCGGCCCAAAGAAAGAACGTTATCCCCGGATGACTCCAATCCGTTCCCGGGTATCGTTACCAAGAATCCCGCGATGCGGGAGATGCTCCGCATCCTCCAAAAAATCAGCGCGACGGATGTCTCCGTCCTGGTGACGGGAGAGAGCGGCACCGGAAAAGAACTGTTCGCCCGGGCCATTCACGAACGAAGTCCCCGAAAGAACGGGCCTTTTATCGCCATCAATTGCGGTGCCATCCCCGAAAGCCTTCTGGAAAGCGAACTGTTCGGTCACGAAAAGGGGGCCTTCACCGGAGCGACGGAGAGCCGGGCAGGGAAGTTCGAGGCCGCCCATCACGGAACGCTCTTCCTGGACGAAGTGGCTGAACTCCAGATCGAATTACAGGTGAAACTTCTGAGGGTGCTTCAGGACAAGATCGTCGAACGGGTCGGAAGCCGGAACGGAAAACAGCTCGATGTGCGGATCATTGCCGCCACAAACCAGCCTCTGAAGGAACTGATGCCCCGGGGGCGATTTCGGGAAGACCTCTACTACCGGCTATCGGTCATGAGTTTCCATCTGCCTCCCCTCCGGGAGAGAGGCGAAGACGTGATTCTTCTGGCCCAGCATTTTCTGGAAAAATTCCGGACGGAATACAACAAACCCCAGGTCGTGGACTTCAGCCGGGAATGCCTGGAGATCATCCGGAAGCACGACTGGCCCGGAAACATCCGGGAACTCGAAAACCGGATCCAGCGGGCCGTGATCATCGCCGGGGGAAAATGGGTCACCCAAGAGGATCTCGACATCGGTCTCGATTCCCGGAACCATATCACGAACGCGCTGTCCATGAACCTGATCGGAGCACGGGAAGAGGCGGAAAAACGGATGCTGGTCGAAGCCTTCGAACAGGCCCGGGGCAACATCAGTCACGTGGCCCGCATGATCGGGACCAGCCGCCCTACGGTGCACGCCCTGATCAAGAAGCACGGGCTGAGCCCGAAGGAGTTCAAGGAGTAAAGTTCTTGGGCTTTTTCCATCATCATCATTGCCAAAGAACTTAATGAGGCCGGACAAGAAATCTTGAACACGGACAGGATGGGTGAATGCAGAATTTCCGAAGCAAACTGACCTGGTTTCTGATGGGAGTGGCAAGTGGCGTCCTGATGGTCGCGCTGGCGACGTTTTTCGTTCTGACCTCCCCCAATCTTCGGGAACACTTGAAAGAAACGGTCAAGAAGATCCTGAAAGTTCATCAGACCGTCGACGCCATCAAGACACTGGAGGCCAAGAGCAAGAATCTGCTTCATCCGGGTCTGGTGATTCCGGATAACTTTCTGCATTACCCTTTTCCCGGGACACGGGTCGAAAAAAATGGAGATCTTCTGACCTGGATCGCACCCCTGTCCGATCGGATCCAGCTTCAGGACATACCACCTGACAATCGGATTGGAAAACCCGGCAGTTCCTCTCCCCTCCATCTTGTCGGTCTCCGAGGAGAGGTCCTGTCTTTCCAGCTGGTTCTTCGGTCTGCACAGAAAATACCGGATCTCCATGCCCGATTGTCGCTGGATCCGCATACCGGCTCCTGCATCACAACACACCGCTTTCTCGAACATTACGAGCACTTCACGGCAAGCGACGTCAAATATGGTCCGATCCACCCGCACGACATTCCGGACCCGCTGATCCCTTTCCGGGACCCTTATACCCCCGGGCGCATCATCGTGGCCGATATTCCTGTTACCCCCAACGCAAACCAGCCCGTGTGGATCGACGTCGCCTATGCGAGAAACTGCGCACCGGGAACATACTCGGGGATTCTGACCATCCGTTCCGGTGACCAGGTTTTCCGTAAAACCCCGGTGAAATTCGAAGTGCTTTCCCCCGCACTTCCGGAACACGCTCCCATTTCCCGGTGGATGGAATTGTATGTGAGCCGTTTCTATGCAGGACTGGTCAAAGGTGGATTACCCACATCCGATCTGGAATTCCAGCGCATGTACCGAAGGACGTTTGTCCTCGCCCACAATTACGGATTTTCCACCAACGACTCCGGCGGGATTCATCCTGATATCCGGTGGGACGGGAAGACCGGAATACCCACCTCTGTGGACTGGTCCTATTATGACAACCTCTTTGGCCCGATGCTTTCGGGTCAGTTGACCGGCTCCCCTCCCAATACATGGAGTCTTCCCATAGGCCCGTGGTCGCTGGGGATAGGTATGTGGGGAGGATTTGCCGTTTTGGGGGGACACCCATCCGCCATTTCGGACTGGAAAGGGGTTCCGGACATTATGGCACAGAACCTGGCCAAACTGATCGTCCGGCACTGGAAGGAAAAAGGCTGGCCCATCGACCGAACCTTTGCATATGTGGCAGACGAGCCAGTTCACAAACTTTATTACTATGCTGACACCTACAAACTCATCGCAAAAGATGCCGATTCCCTGCATAAAGGCTCACCGGACATCCGTGTCATGCTCACGGATGTCCCTTATATCACATACAAGAACCAGGTGGGACATAAAAAACTCATCATGGTTGGAAAAGTGAATATCTGGTCGGCGGCCGCCGAACAGTTCATTCCATCCAGGATGCAGGAACGACAAAGAAAGGGTGACCAGGTCTGGTTCTACCAGGCTGGGGGTCCTCCCTTTATAGGACAGAACGACCTCTATTCCCTGGGCCCTGGTTTTCGGATGTGGTTCTGGACGGCCTGGAAATACCATGTCAACGGGGTCTTTTACTGGGCGGACACCTTTTGGAACGACAATAAAGAAAATGCGAATCCTTTCGTCAATCAGGGTCTTGGAGACGGGACGATCATGTATCCGGGGAAACAGTTGCATTATATCGGATTCCCCGATATCAATGGCCCGATTCCCTCAATCCGCATGGCTCAGTGGCGACGGGGATATGAAGACTATCGCTACCTGACCCTCTTAAAACAAAACGGAAAAGAGAAAAATGCTGACCGGACAGTTAACCGGCTTGTCGTTCATGCCCTGAACGATGGAGGATACCTTCCGTATTGGAGATCCCCCCTTTGGCAAAAACCGGGTGACTGGAGTCACAACCCGCAGGACTGGCATAAGGCACGCATTGATATGGCACGGGAAATTGCGGCAGGTTCGGGAAAGTGATCATGGAAAAGAGCTTTGAGTCTTTCGAGAAAGATTCCCCCAGCATCCCGGATAACCGTTCTTCAAGGGAAGTCTGTCTGCAAAATTTTCTTTATGACTACTTTCCCATAGGAATGGAAACCCTATGGGGACATTCTTCCCACCCTGTCAAAAGGTCAGAAACAAAAATCTCCGCCTTTTCTCACTCCAAGAATTCGGATGCTACCTTGGTCTTTGACGGCTTGGCCAATGCTTTTCCCATGGAATATTTTCGGCTTCACAGCACAATTACCAAAGTATCCATAAAGACAACCCTGAAAGCAGATTCTGCCCGCTTGACCGTTCTTCAGACCCCTTTAAAGGGGTCTCCAAAAGTTGTCATCGATCAGAAAGTCCGGAATTTTTCGGGTGTATTGGACACAGAATGGATCGACATCCAAAATCGGGATGGCAGCCTTCATCTTGAAATCTCTTATCAAGGCGCCCTGGAGATCAATCAAACGGCATGGATCGGAGAATCCGAAGCGACTCTCCCTTCACCATCCACCCTCCTCTCGATCACAGCATTCAAAAGAGATGAGTTCGTGCTACCCCTGCTGGAATCCCTTTGCAGCCATACTCCACTGTTAGCATTAGACCTCCGGATTCTGGTTGTAGACAATGGAGGCACTCTCTCCCACAATCAAATACCGGATGACCCAAGAGTCCTCTTTATTCAGCAGGAAAATCTCGGTTGCACATCCGGCGTCATGCGTGCGTTAACCGTTGCCCGGGATTTGAATACGGATTTTATGGTCATCGCAGACGACGATATTGTTCTCCCCCCCGAAATGCTTTACCGGCTCCTCATCTTTCAGATTGTGTCAAACAAACCCATCAGCGTGGGGTCTGGCATGTTGACCCTGCAAGATCCCGATCTGTTATGGGAAAAAGGATCCCAGGTATTGAGCTCGGGACTCAACGCACTCAAGCCTCTACACAAGAGAACTCCTCTGGGGAATCCGGAAAACCTCAATCCTCTCTTTAAGGTGGACAATCTAGATTACACGGCCTTATGGCTTATGTCGGCCCCCACCTCCCGATTATCTTTCTTGCCCGCTTTTTTTATTTATTACGAAGATGTCCTTCAGGGTCTTCTCTTGAAGAAAAAAGGGGTCCAGATTGTTGTTCCGCCCCATATTTTTCTCTGGCACGCCACTTTGGAAAAAAGGGGAGCCTTTTGGAAACGGTATCTTTGGGTCAGAAACGATTTGGCAACCCGTTTTCTAAATCCTGAAAAACTAAGACCACTCGCAATCACCTTTTCCTTCTTGAAGCTCATGACAAGACTCGTCATGAGCTATGACTACAAATTGGCAGGCTATCATTTCCAAGCATTCAAGGAAGCCGTAACCGACTCCTCCTGGACGACGGATCCGTTGGGCGAAAAGTTAAAAACAGATGCACTAATTCGAGAAAATCCGGCGCAAATCGATCTAAGCCTCAATCTCCCAACCGGTTTCCAGCAGCAATCTCAAAAACAAGGCCCGCGAATTTTCCGTATCGCAAAACGGCTCGCACATCTTCTGACGCTCGGAAACTACCTGAACCCTTTCTGCCGATCCGTTCGCCCGGACGGCACACTGCCTTTCCGATTTCATGGCGATTACGAATCCTGGGGATGGTTCGGATACAGTACTCTGGCCGTTGTGGACAAAAACGGATTTGGTTATTTATGCAAAAGGTCTTGGAAGGAAGCCATGAAACTTCTCTTTCCATGCATCTCCCTTTCCATCCGTTTTCTTGTGACGCAAAAAAGCATGGTCCGAAAATACAGTCAACAATCTGGAAACTATGAAAATGCTTGGAGGGAAGCCTTTTCTGTTCTCGATAGAAAGAGAGTCCAAAAACCCTCTTGATAAGAGATTCAAGATTTTTGGCAAGACATTTGCTTTTATCCGAAACAAGAATTGTTCATGTTGTCGACGCAAGAAAGTCAGGGATTTTGGGTTGCCAATTCTGAAGGACCAGTACCGATGAGCGCTCCAGTGATTTCTGTCGTGATTACCATGTACAGGGAAGGCGAACTTCTTGCCGAAACCATCGAGTCAATCCTCAGGCAAACCTGTCAGGATTTTGAAATCGTTCTCGTCAACAACAATGCCGATCCCCTGACCGTAACAGTTGCCAATCGGTACAGGGAAAAGTACCCAGAGAAAATCCGTATCGTTCATGAACCCATCCAGGGGGTATCGGCAGCCAAGAACCGGGGGATTATCGAGAGTCGAGGGACGTACATTGCCTTGCACGACGGAGACGATTTAAGTCATCCTGAACGATTGCATTTACAGTTTCAGGCGATGAAGGAAAATCCAAGCCTTGCCTTTGTTGGATCCTGGTTCGACCGGGTAGGACCGGATGGAAAAGAGATAATAAAACAGGATGTTTCAGGAGCAGCTCCTTATTTTTGGCTCCGTACCGAACAAATCATTAAGAAACTTTACCCTGAACGACCGCTATCTGACCCCTCTTCACCACTAAACTTCGCGTTGATTTCGACCACATTTTTCAAACGGGAAACAGCGATCCATGTTGGGCTCTTCGATACCCGATTCAATCCCAGATGGTTTGAAGACTTTGAGTTTTTAACACGGCTTTATGACACGGGAGAAGTTCTGAAAATTCCCCGGTCCCTTCTCCGATACCGGATGCATACACCGGAAAGGGCGACAATTCTTCGAAAACAGATGAATTGGCTGGCCGTCATCAGACATCTCGATCTCTTTTACAATATCCTCTGGGACCGCTACCAAAGCCGTACGCCTGATGCTCCGGAAATCTTCCGGGAACTGCGCGCATTCTGGTTGACATATGTCAGCGGGTTCTTTCTGGAGCATAAAAAAGGTCGCATCTTGGGGAAAATGGCTCTTGGAAGAGCTTTAAAAGAGAACAGGCAGGATCCATACATCTGGAAGCTTTGGGGGAAATCACTCCTCCCTCAATCTCTTTATCCAAAATTATTCTGGTTTGATGAACTGAATCCGAGTCCGTTGCCGGAAGGCGCCAACGAACATTTGGTAAAAGGACTTTTTTCTCCTTATTCTTCCAGCATCAACAAGGGGGATTGACAGAGATCATCGATAAATTCAAAAAAGAACCCCAAAATTCCGGTGCGGTTCCCTTATACGGAGAGATCTTCAATGCCTTATCCTGAAATATCCGTCATCATCACAAGGAACAAAAATCACGAAGGACCAAATGGGCTGGGTCGAAAAAACCCGTCATCTGGACACACTCTTTCGCATCCTCAAGAAAAGGTGTGCCGACAGACCGGGTATAAGGCTCCTTCCAAACGAAAAAGCCACTTTTTGCGATATATCAGCCAGTTCCTTCTCCAACATATCGATGCATGTCCACTCGCACGCATCGGTCTCCTTGACAAAACGACCAATCCAATGAATGGATCTTCGGGGTCTGTTCTTCTCACTTGAGAGGGTCCGTGTGATGTTTCCGACAGTCTCTGTCATCATTCCCTTCTACCGTGAAGGGCCATTCCTGATCCCGGCGATCGAATCGGTCCTCCAACAGACCTTTCAGGACTGGGAGCTGGTCCTAGTTGACAACAACGCCTCCGAAGAAACACATCAGATTGCCCGACACTACGCGACCGCTTTTCCCGAGAAAGTTCGCCTGTTCCATGAAGCCGAACAGGGCGCCATATCCGCCAGAAACACCGGCATCCAGAAAGCGCGCGGCGAGTTCATCGCCTTTTCCGACGCCGACGACCTTCTGAAACCCGAACGTCTCCAACGACAGTTTGATGTATTCTCCTCCCGTCCGAACCTGGCTCTTGTGGCCTGTCATTATGACCTTCTTTCTCATGACGGACAGACGGTTCTGGAAGAGAATTGTGCGGGATTTGCTGATGGCTCCAGAAATATTCTGGAATGGAAGTCTTACTTGAAAAGCCTTTTCCGTCCCTTTCATTTGCCCCATGAAGATTCTTTCGATCTCTTTGGATCCCCCTTCCTGTTTTTTCGGAAGTCCGTCGCCCAGAAGGCCGGCCTTCTGGACACGCGATTCAATCCTCGGGATCTCGAAGACTTTGAGTTCTGCATGCGGATGTTCGAACAGGGGGAATTCTATTTAATTCCGGAATCCTTGCAGCTGTACAGAGCGGAATCCCCCGAGACCCGAAAATTCAAGCACAAGGACAAGCATACAAAAATTTCACTCGACAAAACCCAAACCTTTCTTTCCATTCTGTGGGAACACTATGGAAGAAACCACCCGGAAAATCGCCCGACATTCCGTTCCCTGCAGGCCTTTCATCTGAACAACTATGGATGCCATCTCATGCAGTTTTCGGAAGGCAAGAGAATTGGAACTTCCTGGATCCGAAGAGCGGTTTTCCTCAAACCAGACGACTTTCGGTACTGGAAATCCTTGATCAAGACCAGATTCCCCCGAAGGACACATCCAAAGCTATTCGATTTTGTCTCCGAAAGATCTATTGAATTCGATTTCAGCATTCAGTTTTCCAGAGAATTTCTTAGAACATTCGGTCCTTAGAAATATTTTTATAGATATCACCACTTATTTGTCATATCCAAAATATCAAAATGTCCCGCTTCCATAAGGAGATTATCTTTGCCAGAAGGAA
The DNA here is from genome assembly GCA_021844275.1 of Nitrospirota bacterium. Next base: position 13,274 of record JAKBTR010000090.1, read on the forward strand.
TTATTTGCAAAATATGCAAAAATTCGGAAGGGAACAAAACCTTTACTGCCAAGGAAATGATGTTTGGAACGCATGATGAATTTGAATATTTTGAATGCAATAACTGTTTTTGCCTCCAGATTTCAGAAACTCCCGAGAATTTGTCCAGCTACTATCCCCCAAACTATTACTCATTAAAGCCACCTTCAACATCTCGAAATCTCTTTCAGGATATCCGGCTTTATTTACGGTCCAAGCGCTCGGAATATTTGCTCCAAAAAAAAGGACTTCTTGGAAATGCGATCTATCACCTTACCGATGACTTCTTTGAGAGAAATCACGACTGGGACTGGTTTCGAAAGACGGGAGCAGATTTAGAGACCAACATTCTGGACATTGGATGCGGAACAGGAAAGCTTCTGAGATATATGGACATTCAAGGATTTTCAAAACTCACAGGGTTGGATCCGTACATTGAAGCAGACATCGTTTTTGGCATTCAAAACACTCACATGATTCATAAAAAATCAC